>NZ_LNDJ01000053.1 GCF_001444505.1 Psychrobacter piscatorii
ACTATAGTAGGCTTTGCTGGTCTTTGGTTTGATAGCATCAATGCCCCCGCTTTGATATTGCTTAACCCATTTGATAACTATCTTATTATCTAGGTTAAATTCCTCAGCTGTAGCACAACCAGTATGTCCTTGCATATAGTATGCGATGACTTGCAGCTTAAAGTCTAGATTATAACGCATAAAAATACCCCATAAGTTGTGTCCAACTTATGGGGGTCAGTTCACTTTGGGGCTTTTATATTTCTGCTTCTATATATTAGCTTTCGCTATCGGTATCATCAGACGCAAGCTTCTCAGCTTGGGTCGGTTTTTTATGATCCGTTTTGGGCTTGCGACTGCGTGCCTTTGGAACCTTCGGCGTCGTCAGGTTAAACATGCCGGTCTGTGGCAGCAATTGCTCAGCCACATTCTCGATCATGTTTTTATAGCTGGCGATGGTGGTCTTAGATTTAGCTGCTTGACTGTCATCTTTGCTCGTTTCTTTAGCAGATTCTTCTACTTTAGATTCGGTTGTTTGCTCAGCCTCTTCTGCATCAGACTTTTCTACATCCGCCTGTGTTGCATCAGCTTCCGTCGTATTGACTCCTTGTGCTTCACTGGCTTGAGCTTCTACACGGTTAGCAGCTGATTGCGCTTGCTCGACTTCTAGCAATTTCTCACTATCAGCGCTGACATGGTCAGCCTGAGCTTGATTGGCCAGTGCTGTCGCTTCAATGTTATGTGCATCCACTTCGCTATTGTTTTGCTTAGTATTTACTAGCGATGCTTCATTGCTCGAAGTCTGCTTTGTAGGAACACTCAACACAGCTGGCTCTTGGTAGTCAGGATGCTGACCGCGTGGATCATTGCTGGCACGCTTGCCAATGGCGCGTAGTTCAACGGCGGTTTTGCCTTGAGCTACTGCAAATTGACTGACTGCTTGAGTCATCGCTGCGAAGCGTGCCAAGTAATCTGCGGCTAATGGCTGGTAGCCATAGTTGCTGAAGTCAAAGCGCTGACTGGCCATATTGTTGCTATGGTTGTCATCGACAGCATTCTCAACGTTGGTGCTATTATCTGCAGATTGCGCTTGCTCGTTATACAAGGCAATTGTTTCAATAAAGCAGCTGATAACGCCATTTTCTGCTAAGCGAGTTTGCGCGTCTGGCAGCGTCGCACGAATAAACTCACCAACGGTGCCACGTATCGCTGCTGCACTTACAGTAGTAGCTTCGACCTGAGGTGTTGCTTTTGCTTGCTGAGCACGTACCACACGTGGGTCGTTGCTAGCTTGACCAAACTTCTCAGCAGTCACGTAACGTTCACCAAACAGTGATTCGTGTGTTAACTCAAGTGCTGAGTTACTCATGCCTTTATTATTGGCACCACTGTCATTAGCTGGAACTTTTTTAGCTTCTTCAGCTTCGCTGACATTATCAGTGGTACCAGTATCAGTGCTCTCAGCTTTCTGTTGCTCGGGTTTGGCTTTGGCCTGCTCTGCATCAGCCGTTTTTGTACTAACTGACTGACTGTCTACGTCGCCAGAAGAGGCCGGTTGGTCTCTAGTAGATGCTGGTTGCGCTTGTTCTGACTGATTTTTATTATCAGTGCTCTGTTTACGATCAGGCGCATTGTTTTGCACCTTAGCGTTAGTAGTCGCCTCTTGGTTGTTTTGAGTCTGATTCTCAGACGTCTCTACCGTACCCTTTTTATTGGCACCTTTTTGGTCAGTATTTTTCTCACTGTTACTAGGCTTGTTGGCAGCTTGCTGAGTAGCGTGATCTTTTGTGCTCTCGTTCTTTGCCGTGCCGTTTGTTGGGCGTTGTTTATCGCTAGATTGAGGCTTAGCAGGCGTGGACTTGCTATCATCTAAAGATAAGTGTACAACTTCTGACGCCTTTAGCTTGGTCGGTGCTTCATTGACTTGTAGCATGACTTCATTAGGGTCCTGACTACGACGTGTGCCAGATTGGTTTTTACCATTGGCATCGTCGCTATTTTTATCATTTTGCTGCTTGTTTTGCTTAACATCGTCAGCCGTTAGCGTCTCACCGCGCTCTAGCTTTCCGCGTGAGCCACGTTGACTATGCGATTTACGCTTAGCGCGGACTTGCTCATCAGCTTTTTGGCCAGTTACGTTGTCTGCGTCATTACGATCGTTTGCTTTTTGGTTATTGTCTTGACGATTGCTGTTGTCTTGACGGTTATTACGATTGCGATCGTTCGTACGTTTGTTTTCTTGTTGACGCTTGTCTTGCTGTTGTTGGCCTTGCGTGTCAGACGATTTCTCATCAGCGCCGCTGTCAGTGCTGCTATTGGTATTGTTAGTCGTCTCGTCAGTCGCTTCTTTTCTTTGACGCGGCTTTGAGTTTCTTGACTTACGCGGCTTACGTCTTCTTCTGTCTTCGTTATTGCTGTCATCAGTATCGCTGTCGTTAGTACGGCGTGTCTGTTGACGATTAGCGTTGCTATCTGATGGTTGGTTGTCGTTTTTCTGATGATTGTTTTGTTGAGTTGGCTGCTCACTATTTGAAGCGGCACTATTCAATGCATTGCTATCAACTTGGCCAAATGAGCCTAAGCTTTGTGCGCCAGTATTTACCAAGGCCTCGATCGCTTCAGCGGCATCGCGACTACTGACACTAGGTGTGGTGGTGGCTTGCGGTGCTTGCGCAAACAGATTTGATAACCAAGCGACTGCTTTTGGTTGAGCAGTGGCTTCCACATTTTGCGTCTGCGGTGCGACTGGAGCTGCAACGTTTTTAGGTTGACTGGCTTGTGGTGCGCGCGCTGGCGCGGCGTCATTAGCATTTTTATGATTACGGCGATCATTGCTATGATTGACGGTATCGTTCTGCGTAGCTGTGCTCTGCTTGTTGTTATCATTTGATGGTTTACGAGGCTGGCGAGTAGGCTGCTGCTCAGGGCGCTCTTTTTCAGCCGTTTGCCAGTCGACATTGTAGCCAAGGTCACTGTGCTCTTGTTGCTGGGTATCAGTGATACGCTCGTAGCTCGATGGGGCAAAGCCATCGCGATTAAAGTGCAGCTTAAAGTTCGGTGACTCTAAATGGGCGTGCGGCAAAATCGTGATACGCGTGCCACTGTCTTGCTCAAGATAAACCAAGCTGTCACGCTTTTCATTTAGCAAAAATGCTGCGATGTCGGTTGGAACTTCCGCTTGTACTTCACCTTGGCGTTCTTTGAGCGCAATTTGTTCAATTTGACGCATGATAGAGAGCGACAATGAACGCAGGTCACGAATCATACCGTTACCATGGCAACGTGGGCAGATATAACCAGTTGATTCTTCTAATGATGGACGTAGACGCTGACGGCTCATTTCCATCAGACCAAATTTAGAGATATCACCAAACTGGACACGAGCACGATCGTATTTGGTCGCATCGATGAGACGCTTTTCGACTTCTTTTTGATGCTTATTATCATTCATATCAATAAAGTCAATAACAATCAAACCACCCATATCACGCAGACGTAGCTGACGGGCAATCTCATCAGCGGCTTCTAAGTTGGTATGATAAGCGGTTTCAGCAACATCTGAACCTTTAGTCGACTTAGCAGAGTTGATATCGATAGAGACCAAGGCTTCTGTTTGGTCGATGACGATTGAGCCACCTGATGGCAGGCGCACTTCGCGCTGATAGGCCGTTTCGATTTGTTTTTCGATATTAAAGCGCGAGAACATCGGCTCGTAATCGGTATATTTGCGTAGCTTTTCGGCTTGTTTTGGCATTACTGCATCAATAAAGCCTGCTGCTTCAATATAAGCGTTTTCGTTATCAATCCAAATCTCAGCGATATCATCACGCAAATAGTCACGGACGGCACGGGTGACAACGCCTGCTTCTTGATGGACCAAGCGCGGTGAAGGGTATTTCTGGTTTTGTTCTTGGATGGCCTGCCAGATATTGAGCAAATGGTTAAGGTCGTGCTGCAAGTCTTCTTGCGTCTTGCCAATACCCGCCGTACGAATGATAACGCTCATGCCTTTTGGCAAATCAAGATTGCTCAGCATGCGTTTCATGTCTTCGCGCAGCTTGCCTGAGATTTGGCGTGAGATACCGCCGCCACGAGGATTATTTGGCATGAGTACCAGATAGCGACCAGCCAAAGAGACATACGTCGATAGGGCAGCGCCTTTATTACCACGCTCTTCTTTTTCGACTTGGACGATTAGCTCGTCGCCTTCTTTAATCAGTTTTTTGATGTTTTCATCACGTGGGTTACCGCTTAGATATTCGGCAGAGATTTCACGAATTGGCAAAAAGCCTTGGCGCTGCGAGCCGTATTCGACAAATACCGCTTCAAGCGATGGCTCAACACGAGTCACATGGCCTTTATAAATGTTAGATTTTTTTTGCTCGCGGGTACGATTTTCTAGGTCGAAATCGTATAGATGATTGCCTGTACATAAGGCGACACGAATCTCTTCGTTTTGAGTTGCGTTGATCAAAATGCGTTTCATATTTATATCCTATGAGTACGCATAACAACGATGAGACAGTCTTTAGAAGATAGTAGCAAGTGTGGCTAATATGACATTAGCATTTGTAGATATCAGTGAACAGTAGAACGTAAATCGTGGGTTTCGTAAAGCACGTGGGCTTTTTCAATGGCTCTTTTACCTGAACTTATGAGCGGTGCTCACATTAATATAAATAAAATAGGGTGTAAGGCTATGATACTTATATTCTATTATCAATAAACTTGGTACATATATGAATATGTCAGCGAATAAAAACTCTCTTAATGTCAGTACGTTCTATTGGTAGTGATGTTGGCGCACGTTGTAAGCGTGGGCGACGGTCAGTTACGGGTCTAAAAAATACTGATATTAAAAAGGCATATTGCGGTAGCCATTCATCCTTCAAAGTCTAACAATAATATCGCGGTCGTGATTGCTACTATATATCGTAGCGTCATCAGTCAGCGGTTATCTATTCAGGCAAAGCGATTGGTTACTCTTTATTTATCGTTCTTTATATATCGTCAATAATATCTTGGGTGTCTCAAGGTTAGGTATCACAGCTTTGGTTATCAGCGGGGCGTACTTGGCAAACAGAGTAATGGACCAGCTTGTCAGCATGGTATCGTATTTACCTCTTTATCGTCATCTGTTTGACCACCAATACTCAGGCAGCTATCGAACTATTTTTCGATCCTAACGCTAACCGACCCATACTTGCTCAACTATGCTGTCATAAAGGACCATCAGATAAGTAATCATTAAATAATAAATAGTTATCAAAAAAAGTCGTTGTCATGCAGTTAGTGAGTCAATGTGGTGTTGTCATCCGTTAATAAATAGACTGATCGTCAAAGTTATTAACGCGATGGTATTTAGTGTCACTATTTGTTTTATGGTACCGAGTAAAATTCAATACGGTGTTTTTAATTTATGGAGCGATATTTGGTAAGTAATACCTTTAAGTAAATAATGCGCCCTAAATCAGATCAAACGTCTAATATCAGCAAGGTAAATAGCATAGACCTCTTTACTAGCAATCAGTAAATACTGGAAAGTAATAAAACGGTGACCAGCTATCTGAAACAACAATGATTATTGCTGTCGCCTCTGCTTAATTGTCGCTCAACATGCTAAACTATAACAAATCTTTGTGTAAATACCTAACTAAAAATGACAAACTCAAAAATGACTGACGACGCTCCTACCCATGAAGCCCCTGCTATTTTCAATAGTAAAACCCGCCCACAAAGCGCTGACGATGAGATTAGCAACTTTGGCAAGGTAAACTACCTTGAAGTGACGCGACATCAACATGACCAGCGTTTGGATAACTTTTTGCTGAACCGTTTAAAGGGTTTGCCGAAATCGCACATCTATAAAATGATTCGCTCAGATGAAGTGCGCGTCAACAATAAACGCTGCAAGGCACATGACAGAGTGCAGCGTGAAGACGTTGTACGTATCGCACCTGTGGAGCTAGCAACGCGCGAAAAACCCATCATCAGTACTGAGTTTGCCAAAAGCTTGCTGGCACGTGTGGTCTATGAAGATGAAGGTCTGCTAGTACTAAATAAGCCTTCTGGCATTGCAGTGCATGGCGGTAGTGGGTTGGACTTTGGGGTCATCGAAGCCATGCGTGAAGTGACGGGCAAAAAGTATCTAGAGCTGATTCACCGCATCGACAAAGACACATCAGGGCTGTTGATGATCTCCAAAAAACGCTCAACACTCAAAGTATTGCAGCAGCATTTGGTAGATAAAACCATCCAAAAGCACTATCTATGTCTGGCCAAAGGACAGCCTGCGCTTAATGAGCAACGTATCAATGCATCGTTACTGCGTTATACACTTGCTAGCGGTGAGCGCCGTGTCAAAGTAGACGCACAAGACCCACAAGCCAAAGACAGCCAAACCGATATCATCGTTCATGATCGTTTTATGATTAATGGTCAGCCAGTAAGCCTCATCGAAGCCAAGCCACTAACTGGCCGCACGCATCAAATCCGTGTGCATTTGGCTCATATTGGTCATGCCATTTTGGGTGATGATAAGTATAACGTGCATGATAAATCAGGCGTTCATCGTCTGTGTCTCCACGCGTGGCGCTTAGATATTCCGGGTTATGACGCTATTACCGCACCATTGCCAGACGACATGGCGGATTGGCTACCAGAGACAGCCAAGTTGCCTGAATAAGTCTAAATATAATCATTTTGGTCTAAAAATGTAGACCTTTATAGAAACATGAAAACGTCACGATACCTTATTTAATCAATAAGCCGCCGTGACGTTTTCGTATCTGCTATTTACTATTGTTATTCGTTAAGGTGAATCCATGACTGCATCACTTACCACTGATACGCCAGAACTTACTCAACATTCTCAGCCAGCAGATGAGCATCGTCTATCTGATAAGACACTAGTTATTTTTGACTGGGACGGCACGCTGATGGATTCTATCGGCTTAATTGTGGATTCTATGCACGTGGCTGGAGAGGCACATGGATTTGAGACGACTGATAAAGCGGTGAAAGACATCATTGGTCTGAGTTTAATGAATGGTATCGAGATTTTATATCCTTATGCAGATGAGTCGCAGACGCTCGCCATTCAGCAGACTTATGCAGAGTACTATATTGCTAATAGCCACTGCACGCCACTCTTTGAGCCGATAGAGGATATGTTGCAGACTCTGCAGGAGCAGGGCAAAAAGCTTGCTGTTGCAACTGGCAAAAAAAGAAAAGGGCTAGATCGTGTATTGGATGCCTCTGACAGTCGCGATTATTTTGTCATGACACGCTGTGCTGATGAGTCAGGCTCAAAGCCTGATCCGCAGATGTTGACTGATATCTTGGATTACACGCAGCAGCAAATATCTGATGCCGTGTTCATCGGTGACAGTATCTATGATATTCAAATGGCAACCAAACTCGGTATGACCAGTATCGCGGTCAACTATGGCACGGCAACAAGTGCAGAGCTTGCAGAGCAAAATCCGACATATCAGGTTGACACGCCGCAAGCATTGGCTAAGCTATTGTGTGCTTAAATAAAAGCCTTTTTAACTTATATAAAAAAGGGGTTCATCGATATTAACGATAAACCCCTTTTTTTATTTGAGACTATAATTTCTATTTACTTTCTTCTTGACTGCTTTCTTTTTCAATGGCGTCTTCTAACTCATCGCCTTCTAATAATGCAAAAGACGATTCAATGATTTTGTCATTATCCAGTTGATAATCGTACCATCTACCCATGACACCAGCCAGCTCATCCAGACCTTCTTTTCTCAAGGCTGAAAATAACTGGATAGTACAGTTTAAGCCGAGTTTTTTGAGTCTTTTGCGGGTATTGAGTAAGGCATTTTTGGACGCGCCATACTTAAGCTTATCCGCTTTAGTCAGCAAGATGTGTACGGGTAGGTCACCATCTTTTGCCCAATGCAGCATCTGCTCGTCAAAAAACTTTAGTGGGTGACGAATGTCCGTCATAAGTACTAGGCCAGCAAGGCTTGAGCGCGATACTAGATACTCTTCTAGCTCGACCTGCCATTCTTTTTTCATCTCAAGTGGTACAGCGGCATAGCCGTAACCTGGCAAATCAACCAGTCGTCTATCAGGGTTACCGATACTAAAAAAGTTAATCATCTGCGTGCGTCCTGGCGTTTTGGACGAGCGTGCAAGCTGGCGCTGATTGGTCAAAGCGTTGATGGCTGAGGATTTACCAGCGTTCGAGCGTCCTGCAAAGGCAACTTCTAATCCCATATCAGGTGGGCAAAGCTTAAAGGTAGGCGCTGATGTCATAAATTCAGTCTGCTGAATTTTCTGACGGGATTTGGTGTTGAACAGCGCATGTTCGGCAGCAACATCGGTAAACGGGGTATTCATAAATGGCTCATTAATCTTAAAAAATTAGATACGGGTATAAAATTCTGGTTAGCTGGTGGGTTGGCTTAAGCCATGACTTCAATTCAGCAAATATACAAAAAGTGGTAAGAGGCTCTTCTTTATCAGCGCTTACACCTTGTAAAGTTAGCGATTTGATATTATCCGCTATTCTATACTATTACCTGTCTTACTTATTGAAATAACTGCGATTAGCATCATATAAATAGTAGGATAACATTAAAGTTAATTGTTGATTAGAATAAGTTTTTAGTGTTGACAAAGCTGAATATAATTTATCTATGTTTGCATGACATATATTGTTACAATGTTTAATAAAAGACATTTAATAGAACGATTGATGTGACACGTGAAATCTCACGAGGAGGTGCTCTATGTTTTCAATCAATAGACTTCTTAGTAAGGGCTATCATGCTCTAACAGTTGGCAGTGCTGCCTTATTGCTAAGTGGCATCATGATCAGTAGCGCAGGTGCGGCTGATATTGCTACTACTTATGATAACTCATGTGCAGCCTGTCATGATAGTGGCGCACTAAATGCTATCAAAAAAGGCGATAGTGCCAAATGGCAGAAACTTATTGAGCAAAAGGGCATGCCGACACTCATTAAATCTGTCAAAAGTGGCATGATTCAAATGCCAGCAGGCGGTCTTTGTAACACCTGTAGCGATGATGACTACCGCAAGCTTATCGAGTATATGAGCAAGTAGTCCATTTAGAAATGAAGCTTGAAGCGATAAGTAAGATAGAGCGCTGGGTTTACAACCTGAGTGCGCTTTTTATTTTTGCCCTGTATTTTAGGCTATGCTCATCAGAAAACTGATGAATACTACGATTAAGTAGGCAAATGATACAAAGTCTTGCTATAATAATCGAAAATAAACCCTGATGTTAGTAAGTACTTTCAGACTGCTTGTGTCCAAGACCTCAAAATATATGCCACGCCTATGATTAAAGAGGCGACTATATTAGGTATCTTATCCGTGCAATCACTCTAAATAATGCTTACGCCGAGCTAGTAGGATTTGTATCAATGAAAAAGTTAATCGCTGCTGCCAGCTTATGCGTTGCAAGTTTCAGCGTACAAGCTGCTATTATTGTTCCTGAGTATGACGTCGATGCAGGTCAGAAAATTGCAGAAACCGTTTGTGCTGCTTGTCATGGTCTTAATGGGGTCAGTATTGTTCCTGCGCAGCCAAACCTTGGCGGCCAAAATGTGAAGTATCTTTATAAACAGTTAGTTAACTTTAAAGCAGGCTATCGCAAAAACGGTATCATGCAGTCACAGGTTGCTAACTTGTCTCAGCAAGATCTAGCCAACGTGGCAGGTTACTACTCTAGCCAAGCGCCTTGGGGTGTTGGATACGGCAACCCTGCAACGAACCAAGAAGCCACCAAACTATTCTTGGGTGGCGATAAGTCACGCGGTGTGATTGGTTGTGCTGGTTGTCATGGTCCGGATGCTGCAGGTAACCCTTGGGCAGCGTTTCCAAAATTAGGCGGACAGCATGCTCAATACATTGCCACTCAGCTAAAACTATTCCGCGCCGCTGGACGTGCTGATGATATCGATAGCGATGATCAAAAACGTGTCAATGATGCTGCGAAAGAAGGTGAGATAGGTATGATGCAAACCGTTGCATCGAAATTATCAGATCGTGACATTCGTATCTTGTCAGACTATGTGAGTGCTATTCACTAATTAAACGGCACTGATGATCAATATCTGATACGCACGTTGTAGATAGAATTATTGATCATGTCTGAACTACTAAACCCCGATTTCGGGGTTTTTTTATAACTGTTTGTCCCTTATATTGAAAAGACAATGTACAGCTGAATCCTTTACAGAGGCAACTTATTGCTCTGTATAATTATAAATTACCGTTATTCACTTTATACCATACTCAAAAATGCGATTAGCTGTATCGAACTCGTTTTGCTTGCTACTGTCGTTTTTGTGAATGGTATTAGGTCGTTTGGATTGAGATTATGATGATCCGTTATGCTTCTTATTTTATCGCGGTATTGTTACCGTTATTATTATTTCGCTGGTTTGCCCCTGCTTCAATCGGTGAGATCGATTTTTGGTTATTATGGCTGCTAGCAATGGTGTTAGTCGCGTTGCCAGTCGTTTATGCTGAGATAGCTTTGGCTTATCGTAGTGTCGAGGGACCTTTGGCAGGTATGCAAAAGCTCACTCGCGAATCAGATGCAAGCCCAATATGGCGCAGCTTTGGTTGGCTGGCTGCATTGGTTTCTATTGTGATTGCAGCATTGATCATATCAGGTGCCAGCACAGGGATATTAGCTGCCTTGACTGAGCTTAATAGTGCCCCTGATGTGCCAAGTTTTGCGGTTGCCGCAGGGTTGATGGTTATTACTGTGCTATTAAGTCTGCTTGGGACCGCGCCTTTGCCTATTGGCCTCGGATTGATGGTCGTTGGATTTATATTGGGCATCGCAAATGGTGTGCCTAATATTAGTTTTGCTATGACCGATATCAGCTTGGTTGAATGGGCGCGGGCAGTGGCGCTAGCATTGGTCAGTGTTGGTGCGGGTACAGGATTATACTGGTTCGGGCAAAACTTGGTCAGTAAGCAGACGCTCACCGCCGTGGAAGCAAACAGCCAACAAGCACAAAGTAGGGCTGCTCGTGATTATCGTGCCACTAAATTGGTATTACCAATTTGGATTTTGCAGCTATTGGTAGGGGTTGTCGCGTTATTTATTAGTGGTATGTCGTTACCACCGATTGGACAACTACTCTATTGGGCTGGCGTACTATTCGTCGTTAGCTATTTGCTGCATTACAGTACTCAGCAGTTAGCGCATAAGTTTGGGCTGTTAGTCAGCTTGATAATAACTTTTGTTTTAGCGTTGCTACTGGTGGTTGCGATTCCGACGACTTGGCTGGTAGGCATTCTAGTTATAGTGAGTAGCATAGCGGTACTACTATTATCGGTATTTGCAGGATGGCAGATGAAGATCAGTCATTTACGCAAATCATTGAACTTTAGCAGCGAAGCATTCTATAACTTATGGCGAGTTGCGATACGTCTTGTCGTACCGCTGGCATTGCTATTGGCGTTAATAGGTTGGGTGATACAGTGGTTGAGCTAACAGGTGATGGCAGTAAGCATAGCAATGCGCTGCAATCGGAGTTAATGACAGTCTATCTGGCGTATGCGGAAGATGAGCAGCGCCAGCATTATCTGGCGTTAAAGGTTACCCAAGGTACGAGTCTGTATGACGCACTAGGTCAAGCTGGCTGGCTTGAAAGGTTTGCTGAGCTGGCAAAATGGTGTGAGCAAGCAGTAGACATTACAACGCCAACCGCTAAGCGTTGGCATGTGGGCATCTATGCACAAAAACAGCCGCTGAATTATCTATTGCAGCCTTTTGACCGTATCGAGGTATATCGCAGTTTAAGCGCTGATCCAATGTCTCAGCGCAAAAATAAATCTCGCGGTTAAGTTATTATTTATTTTAACTGTTAGTCATTCGAGCTGATAAGTCGTACGGATTACGATGCTGGTAAGCTCTCGATACCTTCGATGCGAGTGACTAAACCATTATCATCAAAGTAAACGACTAAGTGTTGGCTTGCATTTTTGACATCAGCAATGCCTTTACGGCGGCCTTCGGTGCCTGCTTGGTAATCGTAAATGTAATCCCAGCGCTTAGGCTCAAGGGTGTCCCTAATCGCAGGACTGCCAAGGATGTAAAGTACTTGGTTCTGATTCATCCCTACTTTTAGTTTTTGTGCTTGGGTTTGAGTAATTGCTGTGCCTTGAGGCAAATCAATCTTATAAACGCTCAATAGTGAGCAGCCAGACATAGCGACAGTAGCGCTCAGCATACTGGTGATAACAATGTTACGTAGTACGCTGGCATGGCTTAACGGACGAAAATTTAATGTCTTTATCATGGTAAGATGACTCATAAGAAATGAATTAGGCGCGGCCAAAGTTAGATGGTGCGAGTCTGACCGACAATCTTGGACAAATGATACGTCATTTACTTGCAATTGCCTACCACTTACGACATTATTTACCAAACACCACCTGAATGGTTTTATTATTTATATTTTAAATTCATAGGCTTGCACTGCGGTTATTCAGGGAATTATAAAGCAGTCCTTCACCTCATCAGCACTGTTTTGAGGGTGTTAAAACCACTTATATTTAATAAAGAATAATCAGCAACGATTATTTATCTCATATTTTTTAGTTTTTCATTTGCTAAGACTGTCACAGTCAGAAGGGATATTATGGCTTCTTTTACCAATCAAGATTTACGTAGAGCAGGATTGAAGGTTACGTTACCTCGTATTAAGATTTTAGAGCTGCTAGAAAGCGCCGAGTTACACCACATGAGTGCAGAAGAAATATACAAAGCGCTCATCGAACAAGGTGAAGATGTTGGTCTTGCCACGGTCTATCGTGTACTCACCCAATTTGAGCAGGCGGGCATCGTTGAGCGTCATAACTTTGAAAATAACTTGTCAGTGTTTGAAATTACCCAAGAAGAGCATCACGATCACTTGGTTTGCGATGTTTGTGGCAAAATCATTGAATTCCATAATGAGATGATCGAGGAAGAGCAGCTGAAAGTCGCAGAAAAGCACGGCTTTAAACTATCGGGTCACTCGTTAGTCTTATATGGTATCTGTGCTGACCAAGCTTGCAGAGACAGTGCCAAGTAAAGACCTTGGTTATCACTTAAAATTTTATTTTTATACATGACTCTACTATTTCTATATTAAAAAGCCCTCACTATCAACAATGAGGGCTTTTTTGAGTTTAATTTTTCAGTATGTACTGACATCACTCTCAATAGCTTAACTGATGTCTAACGATAAACTATCGGCACCTTCATCTAAATTAGTCTTACCGTTTTTGCTACTGAGCTTAATTTTCAGACGTAAGTCGTTAGGGGAGTCAGCATGCAAAATCGCTTCTTTATAAGTGATCTCTCCTTGTTCATACAAGTCAAAAAGCGCTTGATCAAAGGTTTGCATACCGCTGTCTCGAGAGCGTGTCATGACGTCTTTGATTTCATGCACCTCACCTTTACGGATATAGTCGCTAATCAGCTGTGAGTTTAACAAAATCTCAATAGCAGCACGGCGTCCTTTGCCATCAGGGGTTGGAATGAGCTGCTGAGCGATAATGGCCTGCAAGTTCAGTGACAAATCCATAAATAGCTGATTATGACGACTGGTTTCAAAGAAATGAATAATACGGTCAATCGCTTGGTTGGCATTATTGGCATGCAAGGTTGCAAATACCAGATGCCCTGTCTCAGCGTACTGGATAGCGTAGCTCATGACCTCACGATTACGAATCTCACCAATCAGGATGACATCTGGTGCTTGGCGCAGCGTATTTTTTAGTCCTGCTTCAAATGAATGAGTGTCGATACCGACTTCACGCTGAGTGATGATACAACCACGATGTTTATGGACAAACTCGATAGGGTCTTCTATGGTAATGATATGCCCATGAGAGTTTTGGTTACGATGTCCAATCATAGCCGCGAGCGTAGAGGATTTACCTGTGCCGGTCGCGCCGACCAGCAAGATAATGCCGCGCTTTTTCATGGCCAGTTCTTTGAGCGCTGGCGGCAAGCGTAGTTCCTCAACAGTTGGGATCTTATTCTCAATTTTCCGTAAAATCATTCCTGCCATATCGCGCTGTATGAATGCACTGACCCGAAAACGTGCTTGCTGTGCTTCATCAGATATAGCAAATTGACACTCGTTCGTCTCTTTAAATTCTTTTTGCTGGCTAGGGGTCATCACTCCTTTGACTAACATCATAGTTTGATCAGCGGTCAAAGGGGTTTTACCGACAGGTAAAATTTTTCCATTTACTTTCATGGAAGGCGCTACATCAGCAGTAATAAAAAGGTCAGAGCCATTTTTATTAATCATCAACTGCAATAATTTATCAATGTCCATATCGTACCTGCATTCGATGTAAGTCGATTAAAAGTTATTTAGAGTAGTGTATTAAAGGTCATTCATAGAGACCAATAACAATCTAGCACCATTCACGCTTTTTTGTGATTTGGCTGAGACTATAAAAATGCCTCAGGTTGCTTGGCATAAGGACGAGCCACATCTTTACTGATGGTGCCTTTGCCAACCAAGTTTTTTAGCGTTTGATCGAGTGTAATCATGCCTTCGCCTGCACCCGTTTGGATGGCAGAATACATCTGAGCGATTTTGTTTTCACGTATCAAGTTACGGATAGCGGGCGTGCCTAGCATGATTTCATGGGCTGCCACACGTCCGCCTGCTTGACGACGCAATAGTGTTTGTGAAATAACGGCTTGTAGTGACTCCGATAGCATGGCACGAATCATATCTTTTTCGGCGGCAGGGAATACGTCGATGACACGGTCAATTGTTTTAGCGGCTGAGCTAGTATGCAGAGTGCCGAATACTAAATGTCCTGTTTCTGCTGCCGTCAGTGCCAAACGAATGGTTTCAAGGTCACGTAACTCACCAACCAAGATGACATCTGGATCTTCTCGCAATGCTGAACGTAATGCAGGCTCAAAACCTAAGGTATCGCGGTGCACTTCACGCTGGTTAATCAGGCTTTTTTTCGATTCATGGACAAATTCAATCGGATCTTCAATCGTTAAAATATGCTCTTTACGACTTTCGTTAATATAATCAATCATGGCCGCTAGCGTCGTCGATTTACCCGAACCAGTTGGGCCGGTAACTAACACCACGCCACGTTTGAAGTCTGAGACACGTTTGAATACATCGCCCATCCCTAAGTCTTCCATGGTCAATACTTTGGAGGGAATGGTACGAAATACCGCGCCTGCGCCGCGATTTTGATTGAATGCATTGACTCGAAAACGTGCCAAGTTTGGAATCTCAAAAGAAAAATCTGTCTCAAAAAATTCTTCAAAATCAGCGCGCTGCTTGTCGTTCATAATGTCATAAATAAGCTGATGAACCACTTGGTGCGTCATCGCAGGCATATTGATGCGTGTCATCTCACCATCGGTACGAATCATCGCAGGCATGCCAGCTGAAATATGTAAATCCGAGGCTTTATGTTTGACCGTAAAACGTAGCAAGTCTTCGATACTTAAGGTGTTTTTTTCAGCCATAATCCGATATTCCTATCAATTAGTCAGGGTAAGACAAAAGAGCATAAAGGCACGTGGTAAACTATCCATCAACCGCTTTGTTCAAGCGTAAAATATGGAAGAGTGAACCAGCATGCCGTCTTTACCACCGCTATCATATTCAGTAGCATATGTTAAAGCATGTAACAATATCATAACAAGACTGTGAGTATTTAACCATCTACTCCTTTAAGAAAATATGAAATTAGTCATTTTTTCAGCTGATTTTATATATGGGCGATAAATAATTTTTTATTAAAAATATTTAAATTAAGCAGTCTCAGCCATAAACTTTTTATAAAACCTATTAAAAATTAAGTAAATTTTGAGAGCCTTATATATGACTGATATGAAAGAGACAAATCAAAGTGTTGATAATCAGACGCTTGTCGCTAATTGGCAGCAAGTCAAAGAGCAAATGACCCAAGCCTATGAACGGGCATCTGAGCGAGATAGTAGATCTGCCAACACTACCATTTTGCTAGCCGTGTCAAAAACCAAGCCTGCCAATATGATTGCTACTTTGGCGAATGAAGGACAGCAGCACTTTGGCGAAAACTATCTACAAGAAGCCATTGAAAAAATAAATACGCTAAAATCGAATCCTGCATGCGCGGATATCGTCTGGCATTATATCGGCAGTATTCAGCGTAATAAAACACGCGATATTGCCGAGCATTTTGATTGGGTGCAAACCCTTGAGCGCGATATCATTGCCAAACGTTTAAACGATCAACGCCCAGATGAGCTCCCAGCATTGAACGTATTAATTCAGGTAAATATTGATAACGAAGACAGCAAGTCAGGTTGCCTACCAGCAGAACTGCCAGCATTGATCATAGCGATTAAAGGCTATGAGCGCTTGCAACTGCGCGGGTTGATGATTATCCCTGCCAAAGCAGACACAGATGCTTTTGCACGAACAAAAGCACTATTTGACGATATAAAAGCCAGCCACCCAGAGTTGGATGCTTGGGATACACTTAGTATGGGGATGAGTGGTGATATGGCAGAGGCGATAGACAACGGCTCTACCATAGTGCGTGTTGGTACGGCTATCTTTGGTGCTCGAGATTAGTTTTGTGCGCGAGACTAGAATGCTGCGTCCTAGGCCAATTGAATAAATGATTAATTGGCCAATCAATCAAACCGTATCTTCTCGTTTGGTCACTAGCATTTGCGTGATTTTTAGATTGTCCGTTGCAATGATTTCAAACCGATAATTGGCGTACTCGATGGTGTCGGTTTTTTTAGGAATTTTGCGCAGCATGTACATCATAAAGCCACTGATGGTCTCATAGTTCTCACTGCGCGGTAAATCGACGATATCTAATGCGCGAATGACGTCCTCAATGGGTGTCATTCCATCAATCAGCCATGAGTTGTCTGTGCGCTGAACAATAGGCTGTTCCTCAAGCGTTACCAGCTCGCCCATCACAATGCTCATCACGTCTTTGAGTGTGATAACACCAACCACAAGCCCATATTCATTCACAATGACAGCGAAGTCTGCGCCAGTCGATTTGAACATCTCTAATACTTCAAACAAAGACAAGGTATCGGGGACAAATAGTGCCGGTTTTAATAGAGATTTGTCTGTCAGATTGACCTCTTGCTGATTTAAAACCAAGGCCAGAAAACTGCGAGACTCTACGTAACCCACGATATGTTCTAGGTCGTCATCATGGCAGACCAAAAACTTATTGTGTGGCTGCTCAATCATGATATTTACGACTTCTTCGGTACTTGTCTTGGTATCAAAATATACGATGTTTTCGCGTGGGTTCATCACTGAGGTGACGGTACGCTCCTGCATATCAAAGATATTTTCTATTAGATGATGCTCTTGCTTTTTTAGCACGCCTGCTTCAGCGCCTGCATCCATGACGGCATAGATATCTTCTGGGGTCATATCGTCTTGGCGGATGGTTGAGATACCAAAAAACTTAAAGAGGATATTTGCAGCGCCATCGAACACCCAGATAATGGGTTTTAATACAAAAATCAAGAGAATCATTGGGCGTACAAGGCGGACCGCTATCGCCTCAGCACTCGACATTGCCAAGCGTCTGGGCATGAGATCGGCAAGTAGTGAAAACAAGCTGGTGATGAGTACAAACGATATCACTGAAGCCACCGCTTCACTATTAAACATCTGCTCCAGATAAGGACTGATGGCTGACTCGCCCACAGCACCCGCCGAGATAGCAACCGCATTGAGTACTATCTGTACGACCGTGATAAAGCTCCCAGGATGATCCTGCATATTGAGGACGTCAAGTGCGCGAACATCGCCTTCTTTGGCCATTATTTGCAGTTTGATTTTACGCCCTGCGGCAATGGCAATTTCAGCGGCAGAGACAAAGGTACTCAAGGCAAGTAGAAGGAGAAGAAAAACACTAGCAGTTAGCAAGCTCATGACATACTCGAAAAAGAAGTAAAGGTAATTAAGTCAAAAATAATGGGTGGGTTTATGTGGAAAAATAGGAATATCTATAAATTGTTTGGTGAATAAAAACCAAAAAAGCTGGGCAAGCACCCAGCTAATAGGAAAAATTCGACGTTTTGTCAAACGATCTGACTTGCACCTTTCAACTCATAAATTCGTAAATCATATAAGCTGAAAGGCAAGTGCGATTTAGCCTTTAATTGACCACTTATTGACCAACGGATAGCGGCGTTCACGTCCAAAAGCTTTGTGGCTGATCTTTGTACCGATGGGCGATTGCAAGCGTTTATACTCGCTATTGTCTACCATCTTGATGACTTTTGCGACCATCTCAGCATCAAAGCCTTTATCGATAATTTCCTGATAGCCCATATCTTCATCGATATAAGACATCAAGATACCGTCCAATACATCATAATCAGGCAAGCTATCCTGATCCTTTTGATCTGGACGTAGCTCAGCAGATGGCGGACGAGTAATAACGCGCTCAGGGATGACAGGCGTGTCTTCTAGGCGATTGCGGTAGCTTGCTAACTTATACACTTGTGATTTATACACATCTTTTAGTACGTCAAAGCCGCCAGCCATATCGCCATACAAGGTTGAGTAACCAACCGCTAATTCTGATTTGTTACCTGTCGTGATCACCAAATGACCAAACTTGTTGGAGAGTGCCATCAACACAACACCGCGAGCACGGGCTTGAATATTTTCTTCGGTCGTATCCGCTGGTGATTTGTTAAATAGAGGCGCTAACGTATGACGGATACCTTCGACGGCGTCGAAAATAGGACACACGGTATAAGAGACATTTAAGCGACGTGCTTGTGCTTGTGCATCTTCTAGACTGATCTGAGAGGTGTATTCGTACGGCATCATGACGGCATAGACCTTGTCAGCGCCCAACGCATCAACCGCGATACAGAGCGTCAGTGCTGAATCAATACCACCTGATAGTCCAACGATAATGCCAGAGAATCCTGAGTGATTGACATAGTCGCGTAGACCGACGACTAACGCTTGATACATCTCTGACTCACGGCTTAGGGTCAACGGCGCTTTGGCTTGGTTATTGAACTTAGCCGTTTTGACATCTAAAGTGGCCAATAGTAACTGATTCATGAAGCGCGGTGCTTCATGAGCCACGCTGCCATCGGCTTGCACAGCCATAGAGCCGCCATCAAATACAAGATCGTCTTGACCGCCAACTGCATTGACATAGACGATAGGCAAGTTATTTTCGCGGCTGCGCTTAGCAAGCATGGCTTTACGGTTGTCTTGCTTTTCAATCTCAAAAGGCGAGGCGTTTAAACTAACAATGAGGTCAGCACCTTGTTTTTTGAGTTCAGCAATCGGGTTTTTGTCCCATAAATCTTCACAGATGAGCAGACCAATCGTAATGCCTTTATAGTCAAATAAGACTTGATTACGACCTTTATCAAAGTAACGGCGCTCATCAAATACACCATAGTTTGGCAACATCTGCTTGTGATAGAAGCCCTTTTGATGACCGTTATGTAAGATAGCAGCGGAGTTAAAAGTACCGTGATGATCGACATGCGGATAGCCGACAATCATGACGATATCGTCGATGTCACTCAAGGTAGATAAGGCGCTTTTGACACGGCCTGATAAGCTTGGGCGTAGCAATAAATCTTGCGGAGGGTAGCCTAGTAGCGCCAGCTCTGGAAATACGATAACGTCAGCACCTTGTTCGCGTGCTTGTAATGCAAGCGTGCGCATTTTTTCAACGTTGGTTGCGATATCGCCGACCAAAAAATGTGACTGCGCTAAAGCAAAAGTGACCGTATCTTGTGGTTTGTTGGTCTTGCTGGCTTCATGTGAGGGGTTAAGATTGGGATTATCAGTGTCTTTTGACATTGTTATTGTTCCTATCGATATATTATTAAAATGTGGTGAGTCTGTATTGATTTAAAATAAAATCAAAGTAAGTCCGAAATTCATTCAAAACTGCGCGCTTGCTTATCAAGCTCGAATGTTGAGTTGATATGACAAGCCTAAATCCTACATAAGCGCTTAGACAATGCTTAAAAGCATGATTGCTTATGCCTCCTACCCCAAATGATCGTGCCATCCTAAAATGAGATCTTATGATAGTCTAGAAGAAGACGATACAAGAGGGTCTAGAATCTGCTTTGATAGATGCGATGTTTATGCAACGACAAAAATAAAAGCGTACAAATGCACTTAACTATATTGAAAAGCTTAAAATAATTGCTTTAGTATAACATCAATTGTCGTGACAAATAGAACGCACCAGTGAATTCCCTGATAAGATTGCAGTTTAATAGCTGAATATAAAAGCAGCTGCGATGGCACTGTTTTTCACAGTAAATCCATGCATTATGCGCTAGTCATTCCGGTCATCATCTAGTAAGCTTGCATAGACAAAGTTGTAAGTAAAGATTACAACATAGCGTTATATAATTATCATAATCTATTGCATAATGGAGCGTAATAGCTGCGTTTTTCGCGATGTTATTTATCAGAGTGATAGTTTGTAAATACGCAGTATTGCCATGTGATTTAATAGGTTTGACACCGTTTTTTCTTTAGTTACTTATAATCTACCATCCTCGCTAATGGATACAGTTTATGGACAGCGTCTATAAGCTGATGTTCATCACACATTTATAAACTTGTCAGTAAAATTATCGTTTGCTGTCCGCTCTTGGTTTATACGCTATGATTGAAAATTGGACAAAAGAATTTATTATCCAGCGCTTGCTTGCGATTACTTTGCTGGTTGCGCTGTTCGTATTATGCTTTAAAGTGGTGCAGTTTTTTATTGTACCGGCATTGTGGGCGGCAATTTTGGCGTATGTGACGTTCCCTATTTATGAGTTTTTTCACGAAAAAGTTAAACTGAGTCCAGATTTTAGCGCTGCCATTATGACCGTGAGCATCTCCTTGATAATAGGTGTGCCATTGGTTATTGGTGTGTTTATTTTGCAGCAAGAAGCGTTGAGCTTAATCAGTAATTTGGTCTATCGTATTAAAGTGGGCTATTTGGATGTGCCTGACTCATTTAAAGACTTACCGATTATCGGTCAGCAAATCAAAGACGTACTGTGGCGAATCAATAAAAACCCAGAAGGCACGCTAGAAGCCTTCCGTCTTTGGGTTCAGTCGCACTTGTATTATGGCAAGGTAGCATTTGACGTGGTGTTCAGTGGTCTGGCTAAGCTGGGTATGGCGCTGATGACACTATTCTTTTTTTATCGTGATGGTACCAGTCTGGTTCGTCAGATTCGCCAAGCGCTGCGTAACATCATTGGCAATCGCATCGATGGCTATATCGATTCTGTAGGTACAACCACGCGTGCGGTGGTATACGGCATCGGGCTGACGGCATTGGCTCAGGCGCTATTGGCTGGTATCGGCTATTACTTCGCTGGTGCGCCAAGCCCTATCTTATTGACCATTGTCACGTTTATTATTGCGTTGATTCCCTTTGGTACGCCATTTGTTTGGGGCGGTGTGTCTGTCTGGCTACTGAGCCAAGGACATACTGCAGAAGGGATTGGTTTGGCACTATGGGGCGTGTTTGTTATTAGCTGGGTGGATAATCTTATTCGACCTATTGTTATTAGCGGTGCAACCAAAATCCCATTTATTATTATTTTTATCGGTGTGTTGGGCGGTCTAACCGCATTTGGGTTTGTTGGATTGTTCATCGGCCCTGTGGTACTGGCTATCGGTCTTGCCGTATGGCGCGAGTGGATATCGCAGCACAAAAATGAGATATTTGCGCCGCAAGACGTCACGCTCTCTGACTCAAATGCCATAGCGCCAGTACATAATCCAGCACAAGACACAGTCAGTGGAAATGAGTCTACATAGAAAACCCTTATCGATAGAGAAAATTGCCAATGACAAACAATGATATTGCAGATGCTATGGACAATAAGATAAACCAGATGGCCAAAGGTATCACGATCGTTGCTGATAGCAATATCGCTAGCCTGAATGATTTTTTTAATGACGCTACATTAGGTCAGTTGTCTGGGCAAACAGTCAAAATTATACCGGTCGCTGGTCGTGATATTGACGCAAAGCTGCTGTCTGAAGTACAGCCAGATATTTTGTTAATACGCTCGGTCACGCAAGTCAATGAGGCGCTGTTGGCTGAAAATCACAGTGTGCAATTTGTTGGCTCAGCGACTATCGGTACAGATCATGTCGACCAAGACTATTTAGCGATGCGCAATATTACTTTTGCCAATGCCGCTGGTTGTAGCAAGCACTCGGTGGCTCAGTATGTACTGACGGCTATCTTGACCATACGTCCAAACTACTGGCAGCAGCCTGTGACACTCGGTATTATCGGCCTTGGCAATATTGGCAGTACGCTTGCTCAGTATGCCAATGACTTGGGCTGGCAGGTGCTTGGATACGATCCATTATTACCAAGCTCTACTATTAATAATGCTAGCCTTGAGAAGGTGCTTTCTCAAAGTAACGCGGTGAGTTTGCATGTGCCACTGACAAGTGAGAAAGTTGATAGTGATGCTAAAGGCAGTGACTATCCAACGCGTCATCTCATCAATGCAGAGACATTGGCCATGATGCCTGCTGATACCATATTGATTAATAGCGCGCGCGGCCCTGTGGTCAATGAAAATGATCTCAAGAACGATATTGCTCTTACTGGGCGACAAGTAGTTTTGGATGTGTTTGAGCATGAGCCAACGGTTGCTGATAGCCTAATAGCTAAGCTCAAAATCGCCACACCGCATATCGCTGGCTACACGTTAGAAGGCAAGCTACGTGGTACACAAATCATCTATGATGCCTTGTGTGAGAAGCTAGGGATAATACCTGCCCAGTCTATGTCCAACCTGCTACCGCTTAACCTGTTTTTGTGGTCTGAGTTAAAAGCACATCCAGACAGATTGTCAAAGTTTTATGACATGATGCAAGATAATGCCTCATTGCGAAGCAAAATATCTGGTGAAAATCCTGACAAACAAGTGAATGGTCCTGATTTTGACGGTCTGAGACGTGATTACCACTTGCGCCGTGAGTGGCAATCCTAATCTAGCAACTTAAAAATACTATTCTTAAAAACATAAATAATCTACGTCATTGAAGCATTATTATTTATGAATCACGGTAAACAGTCATGAGCCAATCAAGCAGTACATCTAGTAATCAACCTAACTACGCACCAACCTTGACACTAGCAATGGCACAACAACGCGCCAAGTTTATCGGTGATATTCGGCAGTTTTTTATCAGTCGTCAGGTACTGGAAGTACAGACGCCGCTTTTGTCGCAAGCGGGGAACACCGACACTTTTTTGCAATCAGTGGCAGCGCACGTGACCTATCAAGATCGTCCTCGTACCTATTATTTGCATACGTCTCCTGAGTTTGCGATGAAGCGTTTACTGGCTAGCTGGCAAGTGCCTATTTATCAGATTTGTCCTGTGTTTCGGGATAATGAGATAGGCGTGCGTCATAATATCGAATTTACGATGTTAGAGTGGTACCAGCCCAATTACAGCCTCGATGATATGGCAGGTGAGCTTAATGAGTTACTTACGGCGCTTTATGGTCATCCAATGGTGATGAGCCATTACCGCTATGTCGATGCTTTTATGGATTTTGTTGGTATACATCCACTGACAGCGAGCCTATCTGCGCTCCAAGCGGTAGCAGAAGATAGAGGGCTGATAGGGTTTGATTTTAATGATGCTGATGATAGCGAAGAAAACCGTCGCCAGAGCTGGTTAGACTTACTATTTAGTCATGCAGTAGAGCCAAATTTGGGACATGATTTGCCGACACTGATCATAGAATATCCACCTGCGACAGCCGCATTGGCAAAGACAGCGCTGGATAAAGAAGGGAATACAATAGCGAAACGCTTCGAGCTGTATATCAATGGGATTGAGATTGCCAACGCCTATGATGAGCTGGCAGATGGTCTAGCATTGCGAGCACGTTTTGAGCAAGACAATCAATTACGCCAGCGTCATCATCTGCCGCAAATGCCGATTGATGAGCATTTAATTGCTGCATCTGATGATTTGATCCCTTGTAGCGGTATTGCGGTCGGTGTTGATCGATTGCTCATGGTGATAACGGGCGCAAAAACTTTAGAGGAAGTGATTGCTTTTCCGAGCGGTCAAGCATAACCAACAGATAGTTTTTATTCATAGCATTAAGAAAAAAGGTCGTTACCGATTTACCAATTAAATATTGGCGAATCGATAACGACCTTTTTTATAATCTGATTCAGTGATTTGACTTACGTAGTTATAGCTTGGCAGTCAGATCTATCTAAATAGTGATGGTTTATACTGTAGCAATGGCTTCATTGATGTCGATATCACCATTGTGCAAGTTGAATACTTTTCCAATAGTATTATCGGCGGTTAGGACAGATGCCAGCGTCGTTGCGACATCTTCAATAGCATTTTCACCAGAGCTGGTATCATTGATAGTGATTTTGCCTGTACCGTCACGCTCTTTCAGTGTACCCGGCTGTACGATTGTATAGTCGAGTGAGCTATTATTCACGAGCCAATGATCAGCGTAATGCTTAGAGATATAGTAGTCTTTTAGATCTGCAATGTTAGGGTTGTTATCCCATTTCTCAGTTTCTAGCGAAAAGACAGAGCTAAGCATAATATAGCGTTTGATACCTTTGTCTTGCGCGGCTTGCATGGTCTTTACTGCACCGTGTAAGTCGACTTCTAATACATCTTTACCACCAGATCCTGCGACAAAATAGACAGCATCGATATCTTGATCCAGTTGTTTTTCGATAGACTCTTTGCTGGCGGTAATATCCAAATCTAGCTGAGTATAGTTGTCATTGTCAAACAGCTTTTTTTCTTGGCGAGTCGTACCAATTACTTGGTGTTCGTCAGCTAATAATTGCTTAACCAATTCACCACCGACACGGCCACTGGCACCAACGACTAAAATTTTCATAATCATTCCTATTGTTATTTACATTCTGTTATTTAAGCGATTCAGTGAATATTTTTATCTCAAAAACTGACTGTATCGTAACAAAAATAATCCGCACGCTTCGTTATAAAGCGTGCGGATTGGATAGGAGTTGGTTATAGAGTGTATACGGTTTGCAAGGAGGCATATGTCACTTATAAGACATCATCTATTAAGTGGTAAGCAGGTCAGTGTCGGATAGGATGATAAAGCGTACTAACGAACTAAGCGATTCAGACCGTCGGCAAAAGCTTTTTTATCGCGGTCGCCGTAGGGTTTTTGACCGCTCATCTCTTGCAGCTCTAGGACACCAGTACCGCGCATGGTGTCCATGAAGTCACGCATATTAAGCTTTTGCTTGATGTTATTTTTGTCATAGACCACGCCGCGTGTGGTTAGCACCAAGCCGCCTTTATCCAAAATATCATTGGCTAAAGGTATGTCGCTCGTAATCGCCAAGTCGCCTGCCTGTATTTGCTCGACGATATAATCATCAGCCTTGTCAAACCCTGATGGTACAACCGTCATGACGAGTAGAGGAGATTTGCGTAGTTTGATTGGCTGGTTGGCGACGAATGTCGCCATCGTCTTGGTACGTTCAGCCGTTTTGATAATCAAATCTTTGGCGATTAATGGTACGGAGTCGGCATCTACCCAAATTTGCATTATTTTTTGGCCTTCTCTGTCTTTGGCGACAATTCTGCCAGACTGTCTGCTTCACCACTGTTATCTTCTAAGACGTCGTTTTTAGCTTTGGCATCTGCGGTATTAGAGTGAGTATCGATATTTCCATACTCTTTGTCCAAACCTACTTTATTTGGCAATACGGCAACCAGCTTTGCCATAGCGGATTCTAAGTCAGTCACGTCATTGGGCATCAAGGTAATATGAGCAATCTTGCGATCATCACGCTCAGCTTTATGATAGCTATGATAGTGAGCGCCATCGATATTTAGAACGGCACTGATATCAGGATATTGGCCGAGTACGTTGACCATAATCGCTGGATGGACGTTGTCCGTATCACCGAGCGGTAAATTGACCACAGCACGGATATGGTTTTCAAACTGGCTAGTAACCGCGCCTTCGATGCTCCAGTGGCCAGAGTTGTGTACACGCGGGGCAATCTCATTGGCCAGTATCGTGGTATGACCGCGAGCATCTTTGGTGACAAACAGCTCAAGTGCCATGACGCCCACATAGTCTAGATGGTTCATGATCTTTGTGATGGCGTCTGTTGCCTGCTGGAGCAAGTGGCTGGTACCGACTGCAGGAGCTTGAGTTTTTGCCAAAATACCGTGATGATGATGGTTTTCGACCAAATCATAACAGCGTATCTGACCATTTTGCGCTCTTGCTGCAATGATAGAGACTTCACGATTAAAGTTAATGAAGCCTTCAGCAATCAGTGGCGCAGGCGTTGGCGTGAGTGAGCCTTTGCCACTAACGGCGTCTTTTAGCGCAAGCCAAGCAGTTTTAATATCACTCTCTTGTTTGATAACAAACTGACCTTTACCATCGTAGCCACCGCGGCTGGTTTTCAAAACGATAGGCAGGCCTAACGCTTCACAAGCTTGCTTTAACTCAGCTTCAGAATTAACTTCCATAAATGGCACGGTGGCAATATCGAGCGCATTGAACATCTGCTTTTCTTTTAGACGGTCTTGGGCGATATCAAGCGCAATCAGTGGTGGGAACATACCTTGCTTGCTGCCAGATTTTGACACGCTCGTTAATTGCTCGACCGTAGACGTTGGTGTGTTCTCGAACTCTAAGGTAAATACATCAGCGGCTGCGATAAAGTCTGCTAATTGATCGCTATGAAACACGTGACCGTATAGGCTGGCAGGGCATTCTGGATTGTCTTCTAAAAACACGCATTGGTAACCGAGTGGCATGGCGGCTTCGGCAAGCATCATACCAAGCTGACCACCGCCTAAAATACCGATGGTACGAATGGTTTGGGTAACAGGATAAGCGTTTGCTGTAGTCATGAAAGGCTCTTTGAATAAAAGTGAATGAGATCTATGGGCTATTAAAATTTAAAACGCAATGGGTGAAAATAGGAAAAGGTGCACTATAGGCACCTTATATCTAGTATGACTTACTTAAAAATAAAAAGTGGTAGCTCTTGTTTTTAGGCGATCAATGCAAAATACCATGCTAAAAAAGCTAGTCACTCTATATTTATTTAAGAATTAATAATACCGGGTGTTGGGCTAGCGAGAATGGTCTCGGTTTGAGTCTGACGCATCTCATCCAGCTTAGTAGCAATCGTTTCATCATGCAAGGCCAAGACTTGAATCGCAAGTAGGGCAGCGTTATAAGCGCCAGCGGTACCAATCGCCAATGTCCCAACAGCAACGCCTTTGGGCATTTGCACGATAGACAACAGACTGTCCCAGCCGCTTAGCATAGAGGATTTTACAGGAACACCAAATACAGGTAGTGGTGTTTGGCTGGCACACATACCAGGCAGATGAGCAGCACCGCCTGCACCCGCGATAATCACTTGTAGGCCATTGTCTTTTGCACTTTTGGCGTAATCAAATAGCCTGTCAGGTGTACGGTGAGCAGAAACCACTTCACACTCAAAGGCAACATCAAAGTCTGCTAGCAATTGTGCCGCGGCACTCATGGTCGCCCAATCAGATTGCGAACCCATAATAATGCCGACTTTTGGCTGACCTGCAGGGGAGGTGATTGGACCGTTCTGGTTAGCCGCAGTATTGGTGGTGCTCATGATTGGATATCCTCAAAAAGACCATCATACAAAAATTTTGCTACACTCGTAAAGCCAAGTTTGACTTTTAATAATGATATGGTGTTAATAGCATTTATATCACTGGTTTATCTCTATTCTTTTGTCGTGATAATGCTGCACAAAGCGAGAAGCTGTCAGTGGTAATGGCTGTTCGGTATCCAGCTGATAGCAAGTCAAGTAGCCACTAGCTACCGCTGCCGAATAATCAGTACAAACGACCTGCGGACTGAGTGGCTCAGGCGTGCCCGTGAGCCAATAGTGACCGACAAAAACAGGTTTGTGAGTTTGAATCGCAAAGTCAATATTTTCAGCCAGTGCCTCTACTGGTATCTGTGCCAGCGCCGATGTGGGGGCACGAGCGACCTCACGAAGCGTGCGCTGGTTCAACGCATCAAGCCACCAACGCACCCGTACTCGTCTGCGTTCAGTGCCTTCTTTATCTACCATCACAATACCATCAGGCAAGCCCGTCTCGACCCCTTTTAGTACACGCTCTAAGGCATCAAAAGCGATAGTATCTTCTTTAGCGGTTGCGATTAGACCTTCAGAGGTTAGGCAGTTATTATCCGTCAGCAGTGGCTCTAGAACCGCCATGCTATCTACATCCCAGCAAGCATGCACAAAACACGCATAATCTGTCTCAATCCACAGAGGTATCTCATATAAGCGCTGCAACCAGTATTCGTGCTGCTCTGAGCCGAACGGTATCTCTGCCAAGAATGCTTCATGTTGGCGTTGATGTACCGCATTATGTGAGCGCAGATACTGGCTAGAATCCTCAGGATCGAGCGTAGCATAAGCCAAGGCATTATATTCATGATTGCCCATCACCGCATCGGCCACGTCCGCGTCTAACATCGCAAAGACAATCTCTAATGTGGCCAGTTGCTGCGACCCACGGTCAATCAAATCGCCAATGAATAATGCCCTGTGACCTGTCGGTGGCACAAAATGCTGACCGTTATGCTCGTATCCTAATTGGTTTAACAAACCAACGAGCTTGTCTGCATAACCATGAATATCACCGATAATATCTATAATCATAATGAAATATTAAATCTCAAACGTAAAAGTAAGCAACTTGCTTAATTGTCCTGATTCAAAGAATTTCTATTTGAGAAAACAGTTTAAAAACCAGGCGACAATAAAGCATTTATAAAATGGGGTAGTACTTTAGGCTCTAAAATAATCGTAGCAATGACGCCAAATGCGCCGCCCCACATATGTGCCATATGATTGATTTTTGAGCCACCGCGTTTGTCCGCGTAAATACTATAAAATACATAAGCGACGGCAAACAGTATCGCAGGAATAGGAATAATGGCAAATAAGTAAATTCGCTCCCACGGTGCTAGCAAAATAAAGGCAAATAAGACTGCCGACACACCGCCTGATGCCCCAAGACTTAAGTAACTGGCATTGTCTTTATTTTTAAGGTAGCTTGGAATCATGGCAACAACAATAGCCAATACATAAAAAACCACAAAACCATAGCCGAACAAAAATGAACGATATAGCCCTTCAATAGCCCGGCCAAAGAAGTATAACGTAAACATGTTGAATAGCAGATGCATACTGTCGGCATGAATAAAGCCATGCGTGACAAAACGATCCCATTGTCCGTTATTTACAGCGGGTGGATAAAAGATAAGACGGTTGAGTAATTTCTTGTTTTGCCATGCTAATAAGCTGACAATAACAGTAATGATGATAATAAGGGTCGTATGGTTTAACAAAGGAAAATCCTTAGGCCGCGCCTGATAGGTGACAATGCAATAAATGGCAATGCGATAAATGACAATGTTCAAAGCCTAAGCGTTAGGGCTGAGTAAAAACAAATATGACCATTAATTAATATATTGATACTAAGTTAATATATTGATACTAAGTTAATATATTGATACCAAGTTCAAGTTGCTCGTAACGTAATTAGTTAATACTAACAGCAGTTATGCTGATACAGATATCTATTATGTGACAAAACGATGCATTTTTATGCTTTTATAGTGAGTAATGTAGCAGTGTATCATGTGAGATAAGTGAAACCGCTATATAGACGTCGATGCTGCTAAAGAACGCTTGACAGTTTCAGGACAAGTAGCCATATATACAACGAACAATAAGTGCTTAATTTTTGCGGATTTAAAAAGTCAAGAGAGGCAGTGATCCATGAGTATTATCGATCAATTAGAACAGACCGTTACCCCCGCTATATTGGGCGAGCATAATCGTAGTGATAGCGTGGCTTATATCAGCTTGCTTGAGCAGTTTTATGCCATTTTAGCCACGCGCTTAGCGGTGCCACAGGTCTACTCGCAACTACTTCGTAACGATCAGGTGATGGCTAATGACAGTATTGCCGAGCGGCCTTTATTTGAGCAGCTATGGCAAGACCAAATACTACAAAAAACAATCATTCAAGAGCTGTCAGCCGCGCATCATATTGATGAGTCGATCACTGCTCAATTACTAATTAATGCAGCATCCTTAGCCTATCGTGAGCTAAAGGTTTTGGCCAATGGACAGTTTTTGCCAGCATTCTTGCAAGGAGAGCAGTCATCGCTGCGCCCATATTTACCTATATGGTCAGCGTCTGTTATCACTGCCACTCAAGGCGTTGGACACGAATCAACGTCAAAATTTGTCGCAGATAATGGTATCGCGCCATTGAGTGATACTGCACCAAATAAACTTAGTGAGCCTGATCTAAGCACCAGCGCAGTCGCTGCAACGACAGCTGCCACAGCCGCTTATGTGGAAAACGCCAATATAAGCGCTACTGACGGATTAAATGACGATGAGCATTTTGGTGACAGTAATGACGCTATTCATGCCAGTCCAGCAGCTCATCACTTGGCAGAAAATAGCAACATCAAGCGAGAGCACGTGCGCACTCGCAATCAGCGAAACGACCTCCTAGTACGGGTGTTTTTATTAATAGTAGCGCTTGCTGCAATGGCACTGGCTGCTTGGGCATTATTAATAAAACCCAAAAGTGACATACCAGTAGAACCTGTTGCTGTCGCGCCTGTGGTCACTCCATCACCGCCACCAGCACCAACGATGACTCCCATCGAATTCATCGTTGGCGTAGATGATAGTGGCAACCTCTATACTTGTAGCGCGACGGTCGGTGATGCAGCGCTACAAAGCTCATTACAACAGGCACTCAATACGAGCTTTGGCGAGCAGGCGAGTATATGTGAATTTACCGTACAGAATGGAATAGCAACTACTATCGCAAACATGCCTGCGGAGATATTGCCCAATGTCCTGACCATGCTCAGATCGACACCGTTCGCCCGTCTACACTTACAAAACGATCGTCTGACAGTAGAGGCGCCGGATGACATGCTACTACAACAATTGGTCACAAACGTACGTAGTTTAGCACCAACCATGGCAGTCGATAGTACTGCGCCATTGCCACTGCCTAACAACAGTAATGGTGATACGACATATGGTATGGCTGGCACTAATGGCGTAAACAATCAACTCGGCGATGGAACAGGCGCTAATAACCAATACAGTAATGACGGTATGAGCAATGGCGCTGGAGAATATCAAGCCGCTGATGATGACACAGGTGATCGCGTGATACCTGCGCCACTACCTAACAATAATGATGGATTTAATAATAATTCCAACAACGTACCTGCCAATGTTCCAAGTAATATTCCTAGCAACGTTCCTTCTGGTAATAGACCGAGCAGACCGTCAGGCCCTATTTCTGAGTCAGAAGTAGATGACATGGCGAGCAGTGTCATCGTTGCTGAACCAGCACAAGTCAGGTAGTGAGTCGTATAAAGTACATTCAAATCGACTCAGTTCGAATGTACTTTCAGAACTTTTAGAAATAGTTCAAAAGTTAAGCAAGGGAGCGGTATGAATTTGTCATACCGCTTTTTTGATTTTAACTGTTGCTTAGCGTACGTATTTAAGATCTGAGCATCAAAAATGATGCTACTTCACCAAAAAAGCAGATTCGCGGAGCTGAGTATTAAATTCTATTAATTTGTACTCAAGTGCCTGTTGGGTTATGAGTGTATAGTTACGCGCACCAACCAAAACATTACTTAACGTATCATTTGCACAACAACGCATCGACTGTGAAAACACCTTTAACAATTTTATAATATCCAAAACCAATCATCGTGGTCTGGTAAATCTGACTTGATAGAGTAAACAGCCGCCACGTTATTAGATGATTTTATGCTTTAGAGAATCGAACAATATAAATAAAAATTAAGGGGAGAGTTGTATTATGGATATTATCAGTCATTTGACACGCACAGTCAGCCCAGCCGTATTAGCAGACGATCATAGTCCTGCTAAGCAAAATCTACTTGAGCAATTTTATGCAATTTTTGCTGCTCGCCTCGCGAATAATGATACCTATAGCCGTTTTGCTAATGAGAATATCGCTCGTGATGATAGCTCTTTTTATGATCGTGTATGGACAGAAGGGGCCCACCGTGACCAAATCTCTCGTGAGCTCGCTAATGCACATGGTGTCGATGAGACAGCTTCTCGTGGTCTGATTGCTATGGCAGCGCCGCTTGCTTTTCACGAAATCAAAAGCTTGGCTGGTACTACTCCTGTACCGCAATTTCTCAATGACAATCTCAACAGTTATCAGCATCATATCCCTGCATGGGCGGGGGCTGTCTTACCTGCGAGTGCCATTGCAGCCACGCCTGCTGCAACGCCTATATCCGATACGGTCAGTACCGCGCCACTACAGAAAGAAAAAGAGCCACAAGGCAGCTTTATGAAAGCCCTATTACCGATTATCGGTTTGATTATTTTGGGTGCATTGGCTTGGGCTTTATTAAGAGGCTGTCAGGAGAACCCTGAGCCTGTTGCTACGCCGATGGCTACCGCGCAGCAAGATGAGCAAGGTAATGAGCAAGCAGTAGTAGCAACTGACATCGAGCCTGCCTCACTCCGTATCGCCACTGGCGAAAATGGTGAGCTATACGCTTGCCGCATGAGCGTAGGCAACGAGACGCTACAGACCAATGTAATGAATGCACTAACTGGCGCATTCGGCGATGAAGCCAATAAGTGCCGCGCTGATGTCGATGATAATTTTGCCATAGATATGCCAGCTGCTGCACAGCTTACTACGATATTGCCGATCGTCAAAAATGTACCGAATGCTAGCATGGTGATTAAAGGCGATACCATCACGGTCAATGCACCTGATGATGCGGCATTGGCCCAATTGGTGACTGATCTACAAGCCGCTGCACCAGCGATGATGGTAGAAGCTGAAGGTCCATTAGATCTGCAAGGTGAGATTGACGAGAGTGTGGCGGCAGCAGATGCTGCAATGACCAATCTCGGTGACGATCCAGACCCACGTGATGTCGCGCGTGCTCTGAGCCTTCAAGTTATCAACTTCCAAGTGGATGAAGCTGTCATCCCTGATGTCAATAAAACCATTCTTGATCGTGCTGCAAAAATCATCAATGAAGTGCCTGACATGAACCTGATGATTATCGGTCATACAGATAGCCAAGCATCGGATGCTTACAACATGGAGTTGTCTCGTGAGCGTGCTGAGTCGGTAAAAGATTATCTGGCGGCTCAAGGTGTTGATGCGAGCAAACTTAGTACAAAAGGTATGGGTGAAACAGATCCTATCGCTGATAACTCAACTGAACAGGGGCGTTTCCGTAATCGCCGGATTGAGTTTATGGTCAATGACAAAATGGTCGATCTGAATGATGACATGATCATCAACAGCGACTCGCTTGACCCAGATTTGAATCCGCTAGACAGCAATAATGATGATTTGTTGCCTGATGGCGATGATGCGACTCAAGGTACTGCGGTAGATCCAACGAATTAATCAAAAATCATCTAATTTAATAGTAGTTAAGTCTAAAAAACCGCACCTTAACGTGAACCGACCCCCGTAAGTTGTGTCCAACTTATGGGGCAGTTCATAACGATGCGGTTTTTTATTTGCCAAATTTTTCAACGGTTTCGTATGAATACAAGGCTACTTATAATCAGTAGGGTCTTTTGATTCATTGGCAGGTTTATCAACTTGTGTATCAGACTCAACGTTAAAAAAGCTCTGAGTGACATTGTTCTTTGCTTGTTGCCAATAATCAAACTGCTGGCAAGTAGACTCAAGATCACCTTGCCACTTTGGTATATTGCCGCACATGGTTTTGATACGCTTCTGGTTAGGATAGGGTAGTTCTTGCGCTGCCGCCGCCGCTTCATGAGCGGCAACACGATCGTTACACACCAGTGCAATATCGCAACCAGCTTCAATGGCAGCTTTTACGCGCGCGCTGACATCGCCAGCGGCCTTTGCCCCTGCCATTGATAAATCATCAGAGAAAAGCACACCATCGAACGCGAGCTGATCACGAATAATGTCTTTTAGCCAAATTTTAGAAAATCCAGCGGGCCGATTATCTACTTGCGAAAAAATCACATGGGCGGGCATCAGGGCGTCAAGCAGTGACAGCGTTTGTGTAAAGGGTTGCATGTCACTATTGATGATCTCGTCCAAGCTACGTGTATCGATGGCCTCTGATACATGAGAGTCAGGAGCGATAGCGCCATGACCAGGGAAATGCTTGCCAGTAGTGGCCATGCCAGCCGCTTTCATGCCGCGCATAAACTGCGTGGCTAGGGCAACGATTGCTTGTGGCTCCTGATGAAAGCTACGGTCACCGATAACTTGGCTGATACCATCTCTATCCAGCACAGGCGCAAAGCTCAAATCAATACCTACTGCCATCACTTCGGCTGCCATCAGATAGCCACAGTCATATGCGCAGCTGAGCGCACGGCTTGGATCGTGATTGAATAACTCTCCAAGCCTACCCATAGCAGGTAGCGGTGTGAACCCTTCACGCAGCCGTGCGACTCGTCCGCCTTCTTGATCGACACCGATTAATATATCTGGGTTGTGGTACCGGATATCGTCACATAATGCGCGTACTTGGGCTGCATCAGCGACGTTGCGTCCAAACAATATGACCCCGCCAATCTGTGCTTGTTTGATCAAGCTGACGTCTTCTGCGGTCAGTGCGGTATTATCGATATCAATCATTAAAACGCCGTACATTGCGTCATCCTTATTTTTTTGTGTATTGTTATATTATGGGGTTGACCGATCATCGATGTCCAATCGCTTAGCAGTCATTACTCATGCACTTTATTATGACAGTTATTATCAATTGAGCCTAATGTGGCAGATTATTGGCATCAAATCAATTTGTGGATAGTCGGCGAATTAATGCTAATAGCCTTAAGTCGCTATGTGTGATAAAAGTGAGAGAAAGTTTGGTATGTGCAGGCGTTGCGTGTAAGATTGCTTATACAGTTTGAGACAGTTCAGTATTTATGCACATGATAATATTGATTTTTGACTATATATCAGGATTCGATAATAAGCGTCAGAATCTGTACTCAGAATCTATATATTATTCAGAATCTATATATAAAGGCGACGGAATAATAAAGCTATAGCGTTGTAAGCTCATAGTAATAAGTAAGCTAAGGCAAAGTAAGACAGACATTGAGCAAAAACAGACGACAGTCATGGGCAATAATACATTCAGCAGTTTTTAATTTTTATAACACAAATAATATCACTAACTTCAAATAACTAGGTACATATGATGAAAAAACAACCAGCACAGTGGTTACTCAGTGCAGCGTCAGTGGGCATCGCCGGTATTATCCTGACACAAAGCTACGGTACTGCCGTAGCAGAAACCAATACGGGAAGTTTTGTTCAGACACCTGAGCAAAAGGTCACTACTCGCCAAGTTGCCGCTTTGCTGGATCGCAGTCATTACCTTAATCAGCCATTAGATAGTAAAACCGGTAGCGAAATCTTATCAATGTATATTGATAGTCTCGATCCAAACCATACCTTGTTTTTGCAATCTGATGTCGATGAGCTGAAGAAAAAGCATGCCGATGATTTTGGCGCTCGCCTCAAGCAAGGCGACCTATCCGCAGGGGTAGAAGTCTTTGATCGTTATCGCAAACGCTCAAACGAATACTTTGCCATGGCAACCAAGATGCTCAAGAAAGATATTGATTTGACCGGTGATGACACCATCATTCTTGATCGTGAAAAGCTCGGACATTTCAAAACCAAAAAAGAGCAGCGTGACTATTGGGAACGTCAGCTAAAGTTTCAGCTGATGAGTATTACGCTGGGACAAGAAGACGAAAAAGCCAAAGAAAAAGTGTTTTTAAGCAATCCAGATATCACTCGTGGACAGGACTTGGTACGCAACGACGAACGTACGCCAAATGAGATTTTGCAAAACCGTTTGTCGCGTCAGCAAGAGCAGTTTAAGCGTCTCAAAGATGATGAAATCATGGAGACGATTCTAAACACCGCCATGCTGACCTATGATCCGCACAGTAACTACTATGCGCCGATTCAGGCAACTGAGCTGCAGATTCAGTCGAGTTTGCAGCTAGAGGGTATCGGTGTCTCTATTCGTCCTGATCGTAAAAACCCAGATTACACCCGTATCGTGACCTTAGTCGATGGTGGTCCAGCGGCCAAATCTGGTCAAATCAAGCCCAATGACTTGATCGTGGGTATCGCAAAAGATGGCGAAACTATGACAGATGTGGTTGGTTGGTCAACGCGTGAGATCGTCAGCTTGATTCGTGGTAAGCGCGGTACATCGGTCACGCTCAAGCTGCGTCAACCTAATACGCCAGATGCCAGTGCCCGTACGGTCACTGTGGTGCGTGATATTATCCAGCAAGAAGAATCAGGCGTGACGCAGCGAGTGGTCGAGGTGCAGCGTCCTAATATCGACAAAACACCAAAACGCATTGGTGTTCTTGAGATACCGAGCTTTTATCTGAACTATCGTGCGCGCCGTAATGGTGAGGACTACCGTAGTGTCAGTATCGATACTGAAAAAGCGTTAAAAAAATTGAACGAAGAAAATATCGATGGGCTCGTGGTGGATTTGCGCAACAACCCTGGTGGCTCGTTAGATGAAGTTGCCAAAATGCTAGGATTCTTTATTAAAAGCGGTCCATTGGTACAGATTCGTGATAATCGTGGCAATATTCAAGTATACCGTGATGACGATGGTGGTGAGCAGCTCTATGATGGCAAGATGGTGGTTATTACCAACCTAGCATCCGCCTCAGCCAGCGAAATCTTTGCCGCTGCTATTCAGGATTATGGTCGTGGATTGGTGGTTGGTAGTACGACCACAGGTAAAGGCTCTGCGCAGATTCAACTGGATAGCTTGGCGCTAGGTTCTGCAACTTTAACTCAGCGTAAATTTTACCGTATCACAGGTGGTAGTACGCAGAATAAAGGCGTGGTACCTGATGTTGAATTGGTCAATATCTATGATGATGCGACCTTTGGCGAACGCGCGCAGAAAAAAGCCTTGCCTTGGGATACCATCAGAACGGCGCCTTATAAGCCTGAAGGGAAGTTTACCAATGACACTTTAGCGACGCTCAATCAGCAGTCTAAAATTCGCCAAGAGAGAAACCCGCAGTTTACTTATCTGTCGACGCTCAATGATATTCGTAATATGGATGATGAGAAAAAACCAGTTCGTTTAGATATTAACAGCCGCCGAGCCAAAATGCAGCTGATTGAAAAGCGTTCGCTAGAAGCTGAAAATAGACGTCTGATCGCTACTGGTGAACGCCCTTATTCTAATTGGAATACGTATCAGGCCGCGATGGATGCAAAGTTTGAAGAGCGTAGCCGTATGAAAGCTGCTGAGCGTCCAGAGCTGCCAGAAGATGAAGCCTTTATTAATGAAGCGGCCTACCTAATGCTAAGTGCTGAACCCAAGACCTTGCTCAGTCCTGAAGAGAAACTATAAGGGGTTATACGATAGCTAGTATTACCATGTAAGCATATGCTTACATGGATTGACGTTTAGACCACTTACTAGTGATAGGACAATCTGCGATTATAACTGTACGGCACGATTCATTGATACTAGGGATTGGTATCTTAAGGTCGCATCAGGGATAAGTGGTTTGCTGATTAGGGATGATAAGGCTGGATGCCTGTCAGTTATGAGATACCCCGGGATTAGGTATCACATAACGCTAACATGGATGGTTGGTAATAAAAGCCGCATGACGCTTGTCGTTATGCGGCTTTGTTATGTCTAGATCTAAGAGTTATTTCTGGCGCTAGCTTACGCTTCTTTGATAGATTTGTGAGAATGGCTATTGAGCTTAAGGATGCTCACAGAAGCGCAATGAATGCTTCATTGTTAGAACGCTCTTTTTATCTACATCTAATCAATCAGCACTTATGACAGACATAAAAAAAGGCCAGTAGACAGTGCTACTGGCCTTTTTGATGAGAGGATAAGCTCAAATATAACCTATTCTCTAACTGTCTCACGATACTCTAGAAGAGATTAGTGCTCAACGCCACCTGCGCCATGTATATGGCCATGGTTTAGTTCGTCTTCAGTTGCTGCACGTACTTCTTGGATTTCAACGTCAAATGTCAAACGCTTACCAGCCAATGGATGGTTGGCATCAACAGTCACTTCTTGGTCGTTTACGTCAGTGACTGTCACTAGCATAACTTGGCCACCAGCTTCTGACTGGAACTGCATACCAGGCTGAATATCATCAACGCCTTGGAAGTTTTCGCGTGGTACGCGCTGTACCGCTTGCTCTTGATACTCGCCGTAGCCATCAGCAGGCTCAACCACTGCGTTGACTTTTTCGCCAGCAGATTTACCTTCTAATTGTGACTCTAGGCCTGGGATGATGTTGCTGTGACCATGTAGATAAGCAAGTGGCTGACCTTCTGGAGACTGGTCAAGGATATTGCCTTCGTCGTCTTTTAATGTGTAATTGAATTTGACGGCAGTGTCTTTTGCGATAGTAGTCATAAAATATCCTAAGTATATCTATGTAAAAAATTAAATACGGTTGCAATAAACCTAAAAAAGCCAATCAGCAAGCCAAATAGCCACAGTATTAGTCAATTATCATCAGTTTATTAAAGTAACTTTAGCAGTTAGCATCTTTAATTGAGATGGCGTATATAAGTTTCAAGGCAAAAAACATAAAAAATGCCAATTAATGCCACAATTTATCATAATAACTGCTATTTTCTATAGTTAATCAATGACTACTGGCCACTCAGGGTTTGGGAGTTGCGTTTTTTGGGAAGGACTCCTAACATAACAATAAAATAAGGATGAGAGATACTATGACTGCATTTGCCGATAATACTAATAACCAGCTAACGAGCGACGTTTCAATCAGCCATGATGATATCAATAATATGGCTGATATCAGCTACCAATTCGATTTTGCCCGTTTTTCTGAGCATTTGGTGGATGTGTCACTGTCCTTTACGGCAACAGCTAATACTCCTCAGCTCTGGCTACCAGCATGGATACCAGGCAGTTATCTGATGCGCGAGTTTGCTCGCAACATCACCGCTGTGCATTATCGAGTAACAGACAGCCAAATAAAAGAAGGTGACGAGTTTTCTGAAACTTATCGTGCACAAAAGGTAGATAAACATACGTGGCTACTCCCAACTATCACAGCAGGACAAAGGGTAGTCGTCGAATACGAAGTCTACTGCTACGACCTATCGGTACGTACTGCCTATGTCGATCAGCAGCGTCTGTATGGTAATTTTACCTCACTTGCACTCGCGGTCGATGGGCAAGAGCAGATTCCAGTACAAGTTAGCTTGATTGTTCCGGAGTCGTTTTTGTTAGATAAAGAAGAAAGTCATGTAATCTTGGCATGTGGTTTGGCATCTACGCATCTGCGTGTTGATGGTCAGAGCGAAGATAAACGGCACTGTTATCAATTACGGGCAGATAATTATCATGAGCTGATTGATTATCCTTTTGAGATTGCAGCACAGAATAAATTTGATTTTATTATTCATGACAATCAGCATCAGACGCTTCATCACAGTTTTTATCTCTCAGGCAAGCATAGTGCCAATATGGGGAGACTACAGCAAGACGTCACCCAAATTTGTCAGACTTATCTGGACTGGCTGGGGGATGCACCCTTTCATGATTATACCTTTATGACGTTTGCCAGTGGTCAAGACTATGGTGGGCTAGAGCATATCAATTCTACTAGTCTGATTACCCCGCGCCGTGACTTACCAAATGCTAATGAGCCAAAAATACCAAGCACGGATTATCAGCGGTTTTTGGGCTTGTGCAGTCATGAGTACTTTCACTCGTGGTGGGTCAAAACCGTGCGCCCTGATGTCATGATCGATGTTGATTTACGCCGTGAAGCGTTCACGCCGATGCTTTGGGTATTTGAAGGATTTACATCTTATATCGATGATTTTATGTTGCAAGCATCTGGCGTGATCGATAAACCAAACTACCTCAGGTTGCTAGCGGAACAAATCAATCGCTACTACCAGACGCCTGGACGCGATAACCAAAGTGTCGCAGAGTCAAGCTTTGATGCGTGGATTAAGCTGTACCGAACGGATGAAAATACGGGTAATGCAGGTATCAGCTACTACAATAAAGGTGCATTGGTGGCGCTGTGTTTGGATTTGATATTGCTAAAAAATACCAATAATCGCTATCGTCTATTCGATGTGGTCAAAGCGTTCTATACCCAAGCAAAGCAAAATGACAGCAAGCGTATCGGCATCAATAGCGCGGATATGGGCGACGTGATTGGGCAGTTTATGCCGATAGCGGAATGGGAGGATTTTGAACGCCGTTACGTCAACGGCGTAGAGGAATTGCCAATTGAGGCGCTGCTGCTCGCAAACGGTATCAAAATGCAGGTCAATACCAAAGAGACCGCGGATAAGCATGTTCCTTGGGGTATGCGCTGCAATGAGACACCCGCTGGACTCAAAATCAATCGGGTGAACCGCGGTAGTGTTGCCGCCAAAGCAGGTATCTCAGCCCATGACATCATTATCGCGATTGATGGCATCAAGGCGGATAGTAAGCAGCTAGCATCGCTGAGTAATGCAGAGCATCCCGTTGAGTGTCATCTGTTTCGCCGCGATGAGCTGATGTGTGTGCAAGTGCAACCTGATGCACTGCCACAAGCTGACGGGGATGACAGTGATATGCCTGAAAAAGAATTTCCTCATAAGGTCAGTCTGCGCTTAGTAAAAGGTGATCCAACGTTAGCAGATCATAGCGATCCTAAGCAAGCAGAATCCGCTTGGGAGCCATGGCTGGATGTGATGAAGCGTCAGTCAGCATAGTGACATCGAGAGATATAAGTAAGCAAAGCAAAACCCCCTAATAAGCAAATATGGTTATTAGGGGGTTCAAGTAATAGCTGAAAGGTTTTTTGGTATGCTGAATGGCTAGCTACTCTTCCTTGGTTTTATTATCAGGGTCCTCACTGGCAGGCTTCTCGTTTGCAGTAGTGTCGCCGTTAGGCTCGTCAACCTCAGCATTATCGTTTTCAACATCGCTCGTCGCTTTAAGCGCTGCAATCCAGTTTTGCATGAGCTCAATCTCTACTTGCTGAGTATCGATGATATGCTGTGCCAATTGACGCATTTCTTCATCAGTACCGTATTCGAGCTCGATTTTTGCCATATCTACGGCGCCAATATGGTGTGGTAGCATGCCACGTGCAAATGCCATATCCGGCATAGGATCAGCAATACCCAATGTCATCTCACCATGCATGCTTTCCATGCCCTTAGCGTAGGCCTGTTGCATAGCAGCGGTATTGGGCTTAGGTTTGGCTGCGTCAGGATGGCTGGCAAGCCATTTGTTTAGGATATCAATCTCAGCTTGCTGCGCCGTGATGATATCTTGAGCAAGCTGGCGCATGGCATCATCTGTACCGTACTTTAGCTGAATTTTTGCCATATCTATCGCGCCGCGATGATGCCCAAGCATGCCTTTGGCAAACGCGGTATCAGGATCGTTATAACCCATACCGATCATCATCTCATCATGCATACTGGTCATGGACTTTGTGTAGTCTTTGAGCATATCCGTCATCTGAGTGTCATCTGTGACGTTTTCGCTATCTACCGATGTATCGTGGCTCATATTCTCATGCTCAGCATGAGTCATGTCAGTCATTGGCGGGGTGGCTTCTTCTACAGGCGCTGATTGATTATCTGCTGCTGGCTGACACGCACCTAATAGCAGTGCAGTAGAAATGCTGGTGGCCAACAGAACAAAACGATGAGAAGCAATCATGATATATCCCTACTATAAGAAGACCAAATGATAAATAAATGAGGTCTATTTTACATAAATAATGACGTGCTGAATCTTAACAGATAAACCTTACCCATTCGAGACGCTATGTTTAACAAGAAGTAATATATTTACTTTAAATGAAAATATATGTCGGTATAGTCGAACCACTATTAAAGTGTTACAGCGTTAGGCTCGTTTAGCCTACTACTGTAGTACTTGCACTCGTCTGCCTTGTACCACTTTTAATATTGATTGACTATAGCTAAGCGTTTAGATGTGACAAATTAATAGCTAATACCCAATTGCTGATAGTGCTCACTAGTTAAGTGAATGCGCACAAACTCGCCAACTGCTATGTCACCTAATTCAAACCCTGCCACCGACCAACGTATCAAACGTAGGCAGGGCAGACCAACATGCGCGGTCATTCGTCTGACTTGACGGTTTTTACCTTCATAAATTGTCAGCATCAACCATGAGTCCGGTACGCTTTTACGCTCACGTATCGGCGGATGACGTTGCCAGAGCGCCATCGGTAGCTCATCTTCACTGACGTGTTTAACCTCAGCAGGCAGAGTTTTGCCATCTTTGAGCGTCACGCCACGTTTGAGCTGATTGAGTTGATCAGCAGTAGGAATGCCCTCAACCTGTACCAAATAAGTCTTACCTTGCTTACGTCCAGCATTGGCTTTTGGCGGATGGGTAATTGCTTTATTGACTCGGCCATCATCGGTCAGAATAAGTAACCCTTCGGACGTTGCATCAAGCCTACCAGCAACTCGCAAAGACTTATCAGTAAAGTACTGCGATAGGGTGGCGTGGTCATTGTTGCTATCGTCTCTGAACTGACTTTGCACCCCATAAGGCTTATTGAACAAGATGAGACTAGAAGTCGGCATAAAGTGATATTTCCTGAAGGTAAATGAGTGATTAGCAGTCTTTGCGTATGTTTAATCAAGCAAAGTCAGTACTAAAAAATAAGAACAGAGGTATTGTGTTTGATATACGCTGTGCGATGTATTTTGCTACAAAAGTAGGACAGCAACCACGCAAATTTACTGCTATTCTAAATCCATATTTTTATAGGGGTATTTATATTTTTGATAGTAATAAACCTATCATCTACAAGATAAAATGATTGTCCAGCCCTTTGTTCTATTACTATCAACAAGATAATGTATTATAACCCTTTAAAAGTTATAAAGTTATAGATGCTGTATTTTATTAATAATTTATAAATTGTATATGTGATATTTCTTATTAATTAGCCAATAACACTGTATTTAATAATAAGCAGTTTCTATGCACAGTTTTAGTTTGTATTTACATCAATGCATATATGTTTAATTTGAAGCTATTTTTTAGTATCGTTCAATCCAATGCCGCAAGTATCTCATACATCAGACTTTGTTTAGCTAATAAGCGTCTAGAGCGCGACCATTATAATAGAAAAGCTAGCATAACAACGTGTTCAGTTCGCTTGCGATGTATAACTTACCACTAAGGAGTTTTATCCATGTCATATGATAAGGTCATCGTACCAAGAGACGGCGAAAAAGTAACCGTGAATGCTGATTTGTCGCTAAATGTGCCCAATCATCCGATTATTCCGTTCATTGAAGGTGACGGTATTGGGGTGGATATCACACCTGTCATGATAAAGGTGGTCAATGCGGCGGTCGATAAAGCCTACCACGGTAAAAAATCAATTATCTGGATGGAAGCTTACTTGGGCGAAAAAGCGGCCAAAATATATGACGGTGAATATTTACCAAGTGAGACATTAGAGATTTTAAAAGACTACGTCATCAGTATCAAGGGACCGTTGACCACGCCGGTGGGTGGTGGCTTTAGCTCGTTGAATGTGGCTGTACGTCAACATCTTGATCTGTATGTCTGTCAGCGACCAGTACGCTGGTTTAAAGGCGTGCCAAGCCCAGTACAGCATCCTGAGCTGACCAATATGGTGATCTTTCGTGAAAATACAGAAGATATCTATACAGGTATCGAGTGGAAGGCAGGCAGTGATGATGCCAAAAAAGTCATCAATTTCTTAAGAGAAGAGATGGGTGTGACCAGCATTCGCTTCCCTGAAGACTGCGGCATCGGTATCAAGCCTGTCTCAAAAGAAGGCTCGCAGCGCCTAGTACGTAAAGCCATTCAGCATGCTATCGATAATGACTTGCCAAACGTGACCCTCGTGCATAAAGGCAATATCATGAAATTTACGGAAGGCGCGTTTAAAGATTGGGGGTATGAGCTGGCAGCAGAGCGTTTTGATGCTGAGCTATTGGATGGTGGTCCATGGATGACGATGAAAAATCCCAAAACGGGTAATGACATCATCATCAAAGATGTGATCGCTGATGCATTCTTGCAGCAGATTCTGATGCGTCCGGCAGATTACTCCGTAGTGGCAACACTCAACCTGAACGGTGACTATATCTCTGACGCGCTAGCGGCGGAAGTAGGCGGTATCGGTATTGCCCCAGGTGCCAACAAAGGCGGCGCAATCGCTGTTTATGAAGCGACGCACGGTACTGCGCCTAAGTATGCTGGTCAGAATAAAGTAAATCCAGGCTCATTGATATTGTCTGCGGAAATGATGCTGCGTGATATGGGTTGGTGTGAGGCGGCGGATCTCATCATCAGTGGTATCCAAGGCGCGATCGCCAATAAGACGGTTACTTATGACTTTGAGCGTTTGATGCCAGATGCTATCTTGCTCAGTACTTCTGAGTTTGGCAAAGCCATCATCAAGCACATGGATGCGTAATCGCATTAATGCCTAGAGCGTTAAACTCTATTATATTTATTCAAGGCCACTTACTGATGTAGGTGGTTTTTTATGTGTTTGAAATGGATAAACATATAGTCGAATCACTATTAAAATGTTACAGCGTTAGGCTCGTTTAGCCTACTACTGTAGTACTTGCACTCATCTGCCTTGTACCACTTTTAATATTGATTGACTATAGGCAAGTTGTTTGTTGTCACTTTGAGATAGGTACAAAAAAACACCTCAACGTTTTAAGACGGCTGAGGTGTTTTGTTTGCTAATACTTAAACTTACTTAATCGATCTGTGTATAAAAACCAGAGCGATTAGGATTAATGTTTCAAGATCAATTGCTTATTACTTATAGCGATGCCAAGGCTTCGTTAAACAAAGCGCTTGGACGCATGGCTTTTTTCGCAAGCTCCTCATCGGCGTAGTAGTAGCCTTTAATATCGACTGGCTTACCTTGAGCGTCGTTAAGTTCTTTGACAATCGCGTCTTCGTTTTCTGCCAGCTTTTGCGCCAATGGCGTGAACTGTGCTTTTAGTTCGCTATCTTGATCCTGCGCCGCCAGCTCTTCAGCCCAATATAGCGCTAGATAGAAGTGACTACCACGGTTATCAAGCTCACCAGTTTTACGTGATGGTGATTTGTCATTCAGCAGCAGTTTTTCGGTCGCGGTATCGAGCGTGTCCGCCAAGACTTGAGCTTTAGCATTGTTGTCGTTGCTTGCCAAATGCTCCAAAGAGACGTTCAAGGCCAAGAACTCACCAAGTGAATCCCAACGTAGATGGTTTTCTTCGGTGAGCTGCTCAACATGCTTTGGTGCAGAACCGCCAGCACCTGTCTCGAACAAGCCGCCGCCTTTCATGAGTGGCACAACCGATAGCATCTTAGCACTGGTACCAAGCTCTAGGATTGGGAACAAGTCGGTTAAGTAATCACGTAAGATGTTACCAGTCGCAGAGATCGTATCAAGGCCACGAGCGACACGCTCTAGGGTATAACGCATGGCGCGAACCTGAGACATGATTTCGATGTGTAAACCGTCAGTATCATGATCTTTTAGATACATTTTAACTTTTTTGATGAGCTCGTTCTCATGTGGACGGTATGGGTCGAGCCAGAAGATAACAGGCGTATTTGATTCACGAGCACGGCGTACAGCAAGCTTGACCCAATCTTGGATAGGCTCATCTTTAACCTGACACATGCGCCAGATATCGCCTTTTTCAACGCGCTTTTCGAGCAAGACTTCATCAGTCTCCACGTCAACGATACGCGCAATACCAGCATCGCTAGATTCAAAGGTCTTGTCATGCGAGCCGTACTCTTCTGCTTTTTGTGCCATTAGGCCGACGTTTGGTACGGTACCCATGGTCGTTGGATCAAAGTTGCCATGCCATTTGCAGAAGTTAATCATTTCTTGATAAATACGAGCAAAGGTAGACTCTGGCATGACGGCTTTACAGTCATACATTTTGCCATCAGCGCCCCACATTTTACCGCCTGAACGAATCATCGCTGGCATAGAGGCATCCACGATCACATCACTTGGTGAATGGAAGTTGGTGATACCTTTGGCCGAATCAACCATGGCCAGACGTGGACGATGCTCCTGACAAGCATGTAGGTCGCGCTCAATTTCTTCACGCGTTGAAGTTGGCAAAGTAGCAATCTTATCGTATAAATCTGCCATACCGTTGTTGACGTTGATGCCAAGCTCATCAAAGAGTTCGCCGTGTTTTTCAAACGCATCTTTGTAGTAAATGCGGACCGCATGACCAAACACGATGGGGTGTGAGACTTTCATCATGGTGGCTTTGACGTGTAGTGAGAACAAGATACCCGCTTCGCGGCAATCTTCCATTTCACGCTCATAGAATTCAAGCAAGGCTTTTTTGCTCATGACCATCAAATCGATAACTTCTTTGTCTAGTAGGTCGATTTTAGGTTTCAATACTTTTTTGGTGCCGTCGTCTAGCAATAGCTCCATGCGAACCGTGCGCGCCTTATCTAGGGTCATAGATTGCTCGCCATCATAGAAGTCGCCGCCATGCATGTGCGATACATGTGTGCTTGACCATTGCTTCCATTCACCCATTGAATGTGGATGCTTGCGAGCATAGTTTTTGACGGCTTTTGGTGCGCGGCGGTCTGAGTTACCTTCACGTAGTACAGGGTTTACGGCACTGCCTAAGCTCTTACCATAGCGCTTACGTAGCTCTTTTTCTTCATCCGTTTGTGGATCATCTGGAAAGTCAGGGATGGCATAGCCTTTACCTTGCAGCTCTTTGATGGCTGCTTTGAGCTGCTGTACAGAGGCACTGATATTTGGCAGTTTGATGATGTTGGTATTGGGGTCTTGAGTCAGGCGACCAAGCTCAGCTAGGTTGTCAGGAACACGTTGCTCTTCGGTCAAGTATTCAGGGAATTCAGCCAATATACGTGCCGCAACAGAGATGTCACTAGTTTCAACTTCGACACCTGCGGTCTTAGTGAACGCTTCTACAATAGGTAAAAAAGATAGTGTCGCAAGCGCTGGGGCTTCGTCAGTTTTTGTATAAATAATTTTTGACATTTTATTTGAATCTTCCTTTAGTTGTCGTTAATAATAAAGCTCGAATATAATGTTGAATATGGGTCAATGATACTATGCAATGCTCAATGATATCGTTCGAACAAGTACGTCGTATGTAGCTGCTTAGCAATATTTAAGTTAGAGATATTCAAGTTTGATAAAACATTTTCTTTTACTGATGTTCACTACAAGGGCGTTCTCAGATGGCACGTTGACTGCCCCGTAAAACTGCCAGACAGCAAGTCGCTGACGGTATATTATAATAAACCCACTATAAATTCGAGAGGATGTCAATCACATACCATGAACTAAGTATACTGTTTTCGCTCATATCTTAGGGTTTCAAATTATACTAAGCTGGTAGTAACCTTATTCTAACAGTCATTTGTTGCGATATCATCTTTTCAATAATATGGACGGTGTTTTATTGACCTTTATATTATTCTTGAGAGGACATAAGGATAATCCTAAAAACCACCAATGTCACGATTGGTGGTTTTTTATTGCGTCTCAAAAAAACTTTGCAAATTGTGACAGCAAAACCGCAAAAATTTGCTAGGCTAGGTCATCAACAGATTGGTTATCGATAAATATATAGCGATTATAAGAGTGACGGTGAGTATGAGTTTAGAGTATGCGCTGATGAATGATACTAGCTGGCAGAGCCAGACCGATTGGCAAACGCCAGACACGCCTTTTATGTCATTTGCTTTTTGGCAGGCGCTTGCTGAGACAGGCGCGATTGGCGAGCGGGCAGGGTGGCTACCGATATTTATTTTGGTGCACCGTGTCAATGATAATACTAAGGATGCCGCACTGCAACCAGTCGCGGTGCTGCCAGTCTTTATAAAAGGCCATCATCGCGGTGAGTTCGTGTTCGATCATTCATGGGCAGAGGCGTATGCGCGCTATGGTCTCGACTATTATCCAAGATTGGTCACTAGTGTGCCGTATACGCCGATTATGGGTCAGCGGTTTTGGCTGGCAAAAGGGGAAAGGCTAAATGAAGAGATAATCAAAACAGCCATCGCAGGTGTCGATGATATCGCTCAGCAAGTCGGCGCCTCAAGCTGGCATGGGCTATTTGTGACGCCTAATCTAGCCTCTATTGCGACCACGTCTATGCCGACCGAAATTGATATAGAGCGTGCGCTAGCAGCACAAGAGCGCGGCGTAGAGTCCGCGCCGATTGCGATGCCGATATTCGAGCGCCAAGGTTGTCAGTTCTTATGGCAAAACAAAGACCTGCTCAATGACAGTCAGCCCTTTGCAGACTTTGATGCGTTTTTGATGACGCTAAAAGCTAAAAAGCGCAAAACTATTCGTGCGGAGCGTCGTAAAGTGGCGGAGCAAGGTATCATCTGCCAGCGAAAAATCGGCGATGCTATCAGCGATGCAGACTGGAAGGCTTTTTATCACTGTTACGTTATGACTTATGCGGTACGCGGACAGCAGCCTTATCTGACGATAGACTTTTTTATGGCATTGGCAGCGAGTATGTCTGAACATATTATGCTCGCGCAAGCGTTAGACGCGCAGGGTGAGATTATTGCCAGTAGTTTGTTCTTGTATGACACACCTGATAGTAATAGCGACAACGGCGACAGTGTTGATGGCGATGTTAATAATGATGTTGATAATAATGCAACCTTGTACGGTCGATACTGGGGCGCGCTTGGTGAGTATGACAGTTTGCATTTTGAGCTGTGCTATTACCAAGGCATTGAGTTTGCCATCGAGCAAGGGCTAGCGTCCTTTGATCCAGGCACGCAAGGGGAGCATAAGCTGGTTCGTGGATTTATCCCAACGACCACGCACTCGCTTCACCGTATTTATGATCCGCGTTTTGTCCCTGCCATTGGCGATTTTTGTGCCAGAGATCGGATGCATATGGCACAATATCGCAAGCAAGCCCATGAGGCACTACCATTTAACGCGGACAATATGCCAGCCTTTGATACACTTCATTGATATACACCATTAATGCCAACCATTAATAATAGCCTGCAGGCATTTACTTTACACATTTCACGATTAGCCGTTAACTATGCCCACAAACTCTATTGCTAGTATTGCTACCTCTCTGCCTCCTATTGAACTCGTATCGTGGCTCAATGCTGAAGGTTCGCTCACAGCCATGCTAGAAGAGAAGGCAGGGCAGCCGTTACGAGTGGAGCGCACCTTTGAGGGTTATCGGCTATTGACGCTGCAACAAAAGCAACAACTGGGTCTGCAAGGCTCAGCGCTAAATCGTCCACTGCTGGCGTGGATACGTGAAGTACAGCTATACGGCAATGACGAGCGGCCGTGGGTCGGTGCGCAAAGCATCTTTCCGCTATCAAGCCTAAAAGGTAACGCGCGACGCTTGCAGCAGCTAAAAGGTACGCCCATCGGTTATGTGTTATTTAAACGTCGGCGCACAGTGCCAAATCAGCGATTTGTGCGACAGACGAGCGAGGGCTGGCAACGACAAACGCGCTATGACTGGTATGGTCGCTTACTACTTATCAGCGAAACCTTTTTGCCGGCATTTTTGTCCAGTGATACTTAAAAACGTTTTATTCTTATATACACAAAGAAAAGACTAGGGTCAAAAATTTGCATTGAGTAAAACCTTTAGGGCGTGTTGGACATTCGCAAATAGGCACTGCTGATCG
>NZ_LNDJ01000054.1 GCF_001444505.1 Psychrobacter piscatorii
CGAATGTTCAACACGCCCTAATAAAATCATCCACTTTCTAAAACCATTTTTACCCATACATTTTTAAGATAGTCAATCATCAAAGCAATATGCTAGCCTTACAAGCTATCAGACGACAATAAATCATGCTTTGCGCGCTATCGTTACATGCTACAAAAGAAGGACATAGCAAATGGCAAAACCTACCCCTAGATTACTCGATGTGATCGGTAGCAAATACCTCACCCCAAATATGTGCCGCGTCACGCTTGGTGGTACGGGGCTGACGGATTTCCCCGTAGATCAAGAAAGCGCCTATATCAAACTGATGTTCCCTCAGGGTGAGGATGCTCGGCCCTTAGTACGCACTTATACCGTCAGCGCTCAGCGTGATGATGAGATAGACGTTGATTTTGCATTACATGAAGCTGAAGGTCCTGCGTCGATATGGGCACGCAACACTAAAGCTGGCGATCAAATATTGGTGGGCGGCCCTGGCCCAAAAAAACTCATCAACAATGACGCCGATTGGTTTTTATTGGTCGGTGATATGACAGCATTGCCAGCGATCACGGTCAATTTGGCACAATTGCCTGCCGATGCTCGCGGCTATGCCGTGCTTGAAGTGACGACTGAGGCAGACCAGCAAACACTCAAAAAACCAGATAACGTCGAGATTCAATGGGTGGTCAACCCTCATCCAAATGCAGACAGCAGCCCGTTACTTGACTGCGTCAAATCACTGACTTGGCTTGAGGGACAGCCCGCGGTTTGGGCGGCTTGCGAGTTTCATAGTATGCGAGTATTGCGCCAATACTTCAAAGTTGAGCGCGACGTACCAAAGACGCATCTATATGTGTCTAGTTATTGGAAAGTCGATAGCACAGAGGATCAGCATAAAGTGGTGAAAAGTCAGGATGCCCAAACGGCAGATCAATAAAAGCTTATTTAATGAATATTTAAATGCAAAAGACGCGGCTTATATAAGCCGCGTCTTTTTATAGATCGTCACCTATTATGCTTCGACGACTTTTGCTTCTTTATCCACTCGGCTAATCGTCAGCCCCGTAAACCCGAACAGCAGTGTTAATAGCAATGACAAATAACAGAAAAAAGCATACGGCAAATACTCTAATACTGGCACCTCTAGTGCCTGACTGATAAACACCCCGCACACACTCCATGGCACTAATGGATTAATCACCGTTCCTGCATCCTCAATCGTCCGAGACAAATTCTTTGGATGCAGGTGCAAACGCTCAAACGTTGACCGAAATGCCGTACCGGATAATAAAATACTCAAATACTGCTCACCGATCAGCACATTGATACTGAGCGCCGACATCGCTGCCGCAAAGATCGCTCGTCCTGATGTCGTCAAGGTGTCCTTAATACCAGACAGTAATGCAGGTAGAATCCCTAGTGCCGTTAATAACCCGCCCAAACTCAGTGCCAGTATCACAATCGCTTGGGTAAAGAACATACTCTGTACACCGCCGCGCGACAGCATACCGCCTACTTCCCCTAGCTCTAACGACTCAGCAGGGGCATAGCCGGCAAACAGATAACCACCTAATTGACCAAAGCTTGGTGAGCTGTGCATATAAGTGATGATCAGTGCTGCGGCAATGGTACAGATAATCGTATAAATCGCATTGACCCGAAACAATGCCAATCCTACCAATATCACAAAGGGTAATACCGAATACCCATGCACCAGACCACTCTCTATTAGCTGTCCTTGTAGTATGGTCACTTGACTCAAATCAGCACTGACGGTCTGACCTGAGAATATCCAGAACAAAATTACCGTGAGTATCCACGCAGGGACGGTGGTATACATCATATTGCGAATGTGCTCAAACAGATCAATACCCACCACAGAGGAGGCAATGGTACAGGTATCAGACAAGGGCGACATCTTATCGCCAAAGAACGCACCTGATACCACCGCCCCAGCCGCTATCGCCACATTGGCATCAAAGGCATTACTCATGCCAATAAAGGCCACTCCCAGTGTGGCAGCAGTGGTCAAACTACTACCCAAGGCAATACCAATAATGGACGTCAAGATAAAGGCGGAGATATAGTAATACTCAGGGGAGATGAGCTGAAAACCAAAGTACATCAAGGTAGGTATGGCCCCTGACATCATGAGGGCGGCGACCATGAGGCCAATAAAGAAGAATAGATAGATGGCGCCGATACCGCGCATGACGCCTGAGGCCATTTGTGCTTGCATGTCGTTAAAGCTGAGTCCTTTATACATACCGATAGCCAGCAATACACAGATGGCAAGGATAAGAGACAGGTGCGGTACCCAACCAAAGCCAATCATGGTAATACCCATGATGGCGATGACGATGGCTGAGATAATAAAGGCAAGCTTGGCGCTGATCTGGGTGAGCGGTTTTGGTGGCATGACACATCCTTAAAAAATGCCAGTGGAAACTGGCATTAGATTGGGTTTGAGTTTGGAAGGGTTAGCATATGGGTTTGCTAGTGAACAACCGAATGACTGATGCGTTACTTATCAAGTAACGCATCGGTTTTAGCTGCCATGACGAAGTCATTACGATGCAACCCTTTGATACTATGTGACCACCATGTGACGGTCGCTTTGCCCCACTCTACCAATATGCCGGGATGATGCCCTTCTGCTTCAGCAATGTCTGCCAATTGATTGGCAAAATCCATCGCTGCGACGAAGTTTTTAAATTTGTACTGACGCTGCAACTGCTGAATACCCTCCACCTCAATCAATGACCAATCAGGAATTTGTGTCAATAGCTCGCGTGCCTCGGCCTCGTCGACTTTTGGTGCGCCAATACGGCAAGCTTCGCAACTGCTTTGTGATAATACTGTCATGATAATGTCCTTTTATCGAGTTTATTGTTTTGTGATGCTGATTTGTGATACTGAGGTTTGTTGACGCCACTCCACTGCTATGTGCTTATGTAGTAGAGCGGCTGTTTATAAAATTTTAATGGGATTTTTCTGGATAGGTCGGCTCAAATAACCCAAGTGACATCGCCTGCTTGACCGTCCCCATGATGTCGCTATCAACGATATCAAATAGCGTATCTAATTCGTCAATCACATAGTAAATCGGCTGTATTTGATCAATCCGATAAGGCGTACGCAGCACATCGAGTAAATCAAATACTCGGTGCTCAGGTTGGGGTGTGGGCTGCTGGTTAGATTTATGTTGGTGCTGACGTTGTGATTGGTCATTCAGTGCATAGATCGTTTCAGAAGGCGAGCTTAATATACCGCCGCCGTAAATTCTACGGTCTCCAGGCTGACTACCGACCAAGCCAAACTCAATGGTAAACCAATACAGCCGTGCTAAAAACCATCTTTCTTCTTTGGTTGCACTAAGACCAAGCTTGCCATACGTCTCGTTAAAAGCTGCAAAGGCTGGATGAGTCAATAGCGGGCAGTGTCCAACGATTTCGTGAAAAATATCAGGCTCTTCGATATAGTCCATATCCTCAAATCGGCGAATAAACGTTGCCACAGGAAAGGATTTATCGGCTAATAGTTTGAAGAATTTGCCAAAGCTGATTAATGCAGGCACCGCCGCGGTTTGCCAACCGGTGGTCGCTTGCAATACCTCGTCAATATCATGCAATTGCGGGATATGCGTCGTTGGCAAGTTTAGCTTCGTCAAACCTTCTAGATAGGCAGGACAAGCGCGGTTAGGGATTTGCTCATCTTGACGCGTAAGCAACGCTTGCCACATTGCATTTTCATCATCACTATAATGAATATGACCATGGCTATCTGGCTGATGTGAGATATAGGGCTGCTTTTTATCGGTCGCATTATGATGAGCAGATGCATCACCGCCCTGCTGCTTGGCTACAGAACTATTGGCACCGATGGCTGTATTAGGAGAATCTATCTGTGAGAGGCGTTCCATGCCTGTGTTCCTTTTATCGCAGTGAATATTTGCACTCATACTGATTAGTCAGTGGCTAATATCAGTCACTCATGCAGGACAAGCCAAACTCCTTTTGCCTTGTCCGTTTGTTTTTTAAATTTTTTCTAAATGTAGTGTGATCTACGGCGTTTCTGTTTCTGATTGATTGGTCTCTTGCTGACCGACCGTGCCACGACGCACTTGGTCGCGCTCTATGGATTCAAACAGGGCTTTAAAGTTACCTTCACCAAAACCGTCTGCATAATCCCCTTTACGCTGGATAAATTCAAAAAACACTGGGCTACCCAAGATGGTTTCAGAGAAAATCTGTAGTAGCAGACGCGGTGCGCCGCCCTCTGTCGTACCATCTAACAAGATACCGCGCGTTTGCAAGTCAGCGACGTTTTCACCATGGTTTGGTAAGCGCTCGCTCAGCATCTCGTAGTAGGCTGCATTTGGTGCAGTCATAAGTGGAATACCGGCGGCTTTTAGCATATCGATACTGGCAAATAAGTCATCACTAGCCAAAGCAATGTGCTGAATCCCCTCGCCATTGAAGTGCATTAAGTACTCTTCGATCTGACCACCGCCCTGCTTGGCTTCTTCGTTGAGCGGAATACGGATTTTGCCATCAGGGGCAGTCATCGCTTTGCTGGTCAGACCTGTATACTCACCTTTGATATCAAAATAGCGAATCTCGCGGAAATTAAAGATGCGCTCATAAAATTTTGCCCAGTACGCCATGCGGCCGCGATAGACGTTGTGCGTGAGGTGATCGATAACTTTGAAACCATATCCAACAGGGTTTCTATCGATATCTGCAAAAAACTCAAAGTCAACATCATAGATAGATTCACCGTCTTTATAACGGTCAATCAAATAGATCAGTGAGCCGCCGATACCTTTAATCGCTGGCAGTCTCAGCTCCATCACACCTGTTGGCACCTCTACTGGCTGCGCACCCATCTCCACCGCACGCTCGTAGGCTTTTTTGGCATCTTTTACCCGAAAACCCATGCTGCAAGCACCAGCACCATGCTCTTCGACGAAGTAACTGGCTGGGCTTCTTAGCTCACGGTTTAAGATTAGGTTGATGTCACCTTGGCGATATAGCGCCACATCTTTTGATCTGTGATTGGCCACGTGGGCAAATCCAAGCTGTTTAAACAATGCATCGACCGCATCAGGCTGCGGAGAAGCAAACTCGACGAAGTCAAACCCGTTTAGTCCCATTGGGTTGTCAAATAAATCTGCCATTGCAATCATCCTTAATGTCAATTGGTGGTAAAAAGTCGATTAGTAATAAAATGCGATAAAACGATTGATAATCAATCTTTATTGTTGACGTTGTATTTATATTAGATTAGCTTTATTTATAAGACTAATTGTTTTTTATGATTTATTTATCAGGTTTACTTATGAATATTAGCATTCGTCAACTGACCGCTTTTATCAAAGTCGCTGACAACGGCAGCTTCACTCGTGCCAGCGAACAGATGTATCTGACCCAATCTGCTGTTAGCGGACTGATCAAAGAGCTGGAGACTGGCCTCGGCATCGTGTTATTTGACCGTACTACCCGCCAGCTGTCGCTATCCGCTGTCGGACGCCATCTGTTGCCACAAGCGCGGCGTATCTTGAATGAGATGCAGCTGTTCGAAAACGAAGCAAGTAGCTTGACCAGCTTGGCGCAAGGTCAGGTGCGCTTAGCGGTGTCGCAGTTTGCGGCATCCTCCCTGCCCGCCGTCATCGCGCAATTTGCTAAGGAATATCCAAATATCGGGGTGTCGCTATTGGATTGCTCAGCAGAAAATTTGCTCAAGCATGTTCAAGACATCGAGGTCGATTTGGGGGTTGGTACTGAACTTGGTTTTATAGAAACTGAAGATGATATCGGTGCTGATCTGTTATACAAGCTGCCGTTTTGCGTGGTCATGCCAGACGATCATGCACTGGCGCAAAAAGACGAAATCACTTGGCAGGAGTTGCTTGATATTCCACTTATCACTCTACAAGGCCCGTTTCTTGAGCAGGTGACAGTCGAGCTGGATGACTCTATCGCCGCTCAGATTCAGCAAGCGCGCTACAAAGTCAACTTTATGTCCACCGCGCTTGAGATGACCCGCCAAGGATTCGGCATTACCTTATGCCTTCCCTATATGCCTGAGGTCATCGATTGGGTCAGCGCCAACGGCTTGCAAATGCGCCCATTGACGCAGCCTATAAAAATGCGCCAGTTCTTTATCTATCAGCGTGCCTCACGGGCGCTGTCTCCTGCAACCATCGCCTTTAAGCAGTTTTTGCAGACTTACTTTGCCACCCATTATCACGATTTACATCAGCCTGAAACACTGTCGATTAAGTGATGCATCACGCCACAAACTCATCTGCCAGATAAAGAGACAAGATATTTGGTGATTTATTTTATTAATTGCGCAAGATAACGCACTCGCGTGTTGAGTTCATCAGCAATTTGCTCTATGATTTTCGGCTGCTTGGTTTATATTATTATAAGGAAATGGCATGTTTGAACGTATCGATTATTACGCTGGCGATCCAATTTTAGGTCTGATGGAAAAATACTCAGCAGATAACAATCCTAACAAGGTTAACTTGGGCATTGGCATCTATTATGATGAGAATGGCGTACTACCTGTGCTCGACTGTGTGAAAACAGCTGAGGCGCGTATTGCTGATCCTATCGCGCCACGTCCCTATCTACCTATGGCAGGCTTGCCTGGACACCGCAAAGGCTGTCAGGAATTATTGTTCGGTAAAGATTCACAAATCTTACAAGACGGTCTGGTTGCGACCATCGCCACTATCGGTGGTTCTGGCGCGCTAAAAGTGGGCGCTGAGTTTATCCATGAATGGTTCCCGCAGTCTAAGTGCTATGTGAGCGACCCGACATGGGGCAATCATATCGCTATCTTTGAAGGTTCTGACGTAGAAGTCGGCAAATACCCGTACTACGACAAAGCCAACAGCAGCATCAAATTTGATGAGATGATTGCGTTTTTTGAGACATTGAACAAAAATGATGTCATCTTGCTACATCCTTGTTGCCACAATCCAACGGGGCTGGATTTGACTCAAGCGCAATGGGACACGGTACTCAACGTCATCAAAGCACGTGAATTGATTCCATTCATGGATATCGCTTACCAAGGGTTTGGCGAAGACATGGACAGCGATGCTTACGCTATTCGTAAAGCCGTTGAGATGGGCTTGCCACTGTTTGTCAGCAACTCATTCTCTAAAAACCTATCGCTATATGGCGAGCGCGTTGGCGGTCTATCAGTCGTCTGTCTCACCGTAGACGAAGCCGAGCGCGTATTTGGTCAGCTAAATGCGATGGTACGCCGCATCTACTCAAGCCCGCCATCACATGGTGGTCATGTGGTTGATATCGTCATGAACGATGAAGCGCTACATGAGCAGTGGGTTGGCGAAGTCTATGCCATGCGTGACCGTATCAAAGCCATGCGCCTAAAGCTAAAATCGGTACTAGAAGCAAAAATCCCTAACCGTAATTTTGACTACATCACGCGTCAAAACGGTATGTTTAGCTTTACTGGATTGACGCCTGAACAGGTCGAGCGCCTACAAAGCGAGTATGGTATTTATATGGTATCTAACTCACGTATGTGTGTAGCTGGCCTAAATACCAGTAACATCGACTATGTGGCCAACGCGATGGCAGATGTTTTAAAAGACTAAATTCATCAGAAGTAAAGACTAAGAAATGAAAAAAGGCTGAGCGATTGCTCGGCCTTTTTTTGTGCTTAGGGTTTGTTTCATCAATCAGCAAGCAAAAGACATGGCACAAAAAACTTGCAATCAACATATCAATAAATTACATTATACGTAAGTCATTAACTATAACGTAATTAAATTATATTTTTAGCAAGGAGCAAACCATGTCAACGACTGACAGTACTCTCACCTCTTTTATCGACATCAAAGCGGACTCTGACTTTTCCATCCACAATCTGCCTTATGGCATCTTTAGCGACACTAAAGATAGTGCTCGCCGTGCAGGGGTTGCCATTGGCGATCAAGTACTAGACTTGTCTGTGCTAGAGTCAGAAGGGTTACTGAGCCTAAATGGTGGGCCTTACTTTGATCAGTCGACGCTAAACGCTTTTATTGATTCTGGTCGAGACAATTGGACAAAAGCACGCACGACCATTCAGTCGCTACTATCTAGTGACAACAGCGACTTACGTGACAATGCCGATCTGCAAAAAAAGGCGCTGTTCAAGCAAGCAGACGTTACCATGCATCTACCTGTTCAAGTACCTGGCTTTACCGATTTTTATTCATCGAAAGAACACGCGACCAACGTCGGTACGATGTTCCGCGATCCAAACAATGCCCTGCTACCCAACTGGACGGAAATGCCAGTTGGTTATAACGGACGCGCCAGCACCGTCATCATTAGCGGGTCTGATATCATCCGCCCTTCAGGTCAGCTAAAGCCTAACCCTGATGAGCGTCCTGTTTTCACCGCCTGTAAGCGTTTGGATTTTGAGCTCGAGACCGCTTTTGTCGTTGGTAAAGGCAACCATATCGGTCAACCAATCGCCGTAGACGATGCCGCTGATCATATCTTTGGTATGGTACTGCTCAACGACTGGTCGGCTCGAGATATCCAAAAGTGGGAATATGTCCCTTTAGGCCCATTTAATGCCAAGACGTTCGCCTCGCAAGTTTCTCCGTGGATAGTGACGATGGATGCATTGGCACCATTTAGCACCGCTTGCCCAACCCAAGAGCCTGAACCACTGGCTTATCTCAATGAAAAAGACAAAGAGAGCAGCTTTGATATCAATCTGTCGGTCGAGCTACTGCCTGAAAATGCAAAAACGGCTACGGTTATTTGCGAGACCAATTTTAAATACATGTATTGGTCAATGGCGCAGCAATTGACGCATCACACCATCACTGGCTGCAAAGTTGAAGTCGGTGACATGATGGGCTCGGGCACAATCTCAGGGCCAACGCCTGATTCTTATGGCTCGATGCTAGAGATCGCTTGGAATGCCACCAAACCCGTAGCACTTGAGGGCGGTGAGTCGCGCACCTTCATCGAAGATGGCGATACCGTCATTATGAAAGGCTATAGCGAAAAGAACGGTGTGCGCATTGGCTTTGGGGAAGTACGCGGCAAAATACTGCCCGCACTTAGCTTTGATTTTAACAAATAATAATGGCATAGAAAAAAGGCGTAGTGACAGTGGATTTGAGCCGTTAGAACCATCATGACATTTGGTCTATTAGTACGGGCATCGTTCCTCTTACATTCACGCTACGCCTTATCAAAAGGAGTTGGATATGAGCTTTCAAATTGAAAAAATCCATCATGTGGCTTATCGCTGCAAGGATGCCAAAGAAACGGTCGAATGGTACAAAAAAAACCTCAATATGGATTTTATCTTGGCATTTGCAGAAGATCACGTACCTTCGACCAAAGCCTTTGACCCCTATATGCACGTCTTTTTGGACGCTGGTAATGGCAACGTATTGGCGTTTTTTGAAGTGCCCAACCAGCCTGAAATGGGCTTTGACCCCAATACTCCAAACTGGGTACAGCACTTGGCGCTCAAGGTAAAAGACCGAAATGAGCTGATGGCAGCCAAAGAACAACTAGAACGTGCAGGTATTGATGTCATTGGCGTGACCAATCACGGTATCTTCCACTCGATATATTTCTTTGATCCTAATGGGCATCGTCTCGAGCTGACTTATGACGATCCGACCTCAGAGGACAAAGTCTCGATGATTACGGAGGCCATCAAGCACGACATGCTAGATGAATGGTCACGTACCAAACGCGCCCCAGCCCACACACAGTTTTTACACAGTGATGAGTTCGCTGAAGCCCGTGACATTGCGCCTGTCGGCGAGTAACTGCGTCGTCTTTCTACCTGCTACTTTTTTTACATTATCTATCAATCGTTACTTTGTCATGATCGATATCTCTGACCCACTCAATGATCCCGACTGGAGGGGCCCATTGATGGAAGGCTCAAAGCACTATCTAGATGAAGTCAATGCCACTGGTCTAGATGCTAATAATGTATACGAAAAAGCAAAAGCCGCAAGTAGCGCCTGCGTGGTTTAGAGAATGGACTGAATCAGACAACATGAGTAAATAAATCTCTCGACGCGATAACGCGATATAGTGAAACCATTACAAAAATGGTATAGCAAGATTAAACGCTATTTTTCGCAGCCTCTGGAGACGCAGTCACAGCAAGCAAGAAAAGTAGCGTTTAATCGAGCGCGTTTCCTATGCTGTATTAATTTTATTAAGGTTCTACTATAGCCAATCAGCTTGTAGTTAACATTTTGGCTATGCTATTTGATAGCGCTGCGCGATTGCTAGTATTTGCTCAACCACGTTCTGTTGCTCACTCATTGGTAGTTGCTCTGTGGTTCCAATGATAGTAATGGCATATTCTAGCGGCAGAGCCTCGTTAGCAGTTTTATCACTGCTCGTGGATAGATTGGCAGCACTATTGGCAAAATGCGGCAATATCACAGGTATCGTAATAGCATTAATACCCATGAGCATATCGCCTGTCACTGTCGCATAGCCTTGAGTACGTATCTTGGCTTGCAGCTGAGCAAAACTCTGCAACTTCTCTGTCATATCTGCTACGGCATTACTTGACTGCCATTCAGCGGTGACCAATGGCTGAATGACCGCGTCAGGTTGATAGCTGGCAAACAATTGTCCTGTGGCTGATGTCGTCAAAGGCATACGTGAGCCGATGCGAGTGATGATGCTAATCGGACTGTCTGGTTCAACAGACTGAATAATAATTGGGCCTTCGCTAAACCACTTAGCAATTTGCACACCGCAATTTAGGGTATCTTTAATCTCATTGGCCACCTGCGTGAGACGCGCCAAGAGATTGTTTTGACTGAGCTCAGTATGTCCTAATGCTGCCAATGCATTTACTCTATCGCCAAGCCCATAGCGCCCATCATCAAGCTTACGAACATAGTTTTTGCGAATAAGACTCACCAAATAACGATGGGATTTTGCGGGATGCATCTGCATGGCCTCAGCGATATCCTTTAGCATCATAGGCTCATGGCGATCGATAAGCACATCTAGTATCGACAATCCAATCTCAAGTGACTGAATACCCCCTTGGTTTTTGGTATTAGCGGATTGATCTAAAGCGTTTTTGGCTACTGGCATGATTGGCTCGATTCTAGTGTACTTAATTATGTTTTCTTGATACTGAGTTGCTCAATGAGAATTGCTCAATGAACTGGCGGTGACATACAGGCCAAATTAATAGTGACACGACTCAATAATACTAACTTTATCTCACATAAGCTTGATACAAATAACCTATCACAATAAGGGCATAAATAATGATGACACTTTACGGCTATTTTCGCAGTGGTACTTCTCACCGTACCCGTATTGCCTTGAATTTAAAAGGCTTAGATTATGATGATATCGCGATCAATCTGGCACAAGATGAGCAGTTAGAGGACGCATTTAAAGCGATTAATCCGCAAGGACTGGTGCCAGTCTTAAAAGCGGACGATTTATTATTATACCAAAGTCCCGCTATCTTGGAGTGGTTAGAAGAAGCCTACCCTGAGCACGCTTTATTGCCCCAAGATGCCGCTGGTCGCATGCACGTGCGTGCGCTAAGTGCGATGATTGGCTGCGATATCCATCCGATTAATAACCGCCGTATTTTACAGTACTTACGTAATGAGTTGTCAGTAGATAAAGAGGCAGTCATTGCATGGTGCAATCGTTGGATTACTGAAGGGTTTGCAGCGTTAGAGACACGGTTGGCAGCAGATAAAAACCGGGGGCAGTTCTGCTATGGTGACAGGCCCACTTTTGCAGATTGTTATTTGATTCCACAAGTCTCTTCTGCTCGCCGCTTCAAAGTAGATTTGAGCGCTTACCCCAATATCGTCGCCATTGATACTCATTGCCGTACACTAAAGGCATTTGCAGTTGCGGATCCTATGATGCAACCTGATGCGCCAAAACATGCATAAATATCAATATATTAAAACAGGACTTAATAAGGATATTATTATGTTAACTGTTGATTGTAAATAATATCGACTCTCAACTTCCCTATTACTTGCAGTTTCTTTACAAGGATTCGTATGAAACATACTACAAAAGCATTAATAGCAGCCATGGCATTTTTCGCTTGCTGAAGCACCGATGCCAAAGGCAAAAGACGCAACACCAGATGACGATGACTGCACACCAATTGCGGTAGATAATGCGCCTTCAGATAGCGCTTTTGCTCCAATAGCGATGGAGGCGGCGCTGCCTGATTCGGTATTAATCTTATAGCGAGGTGTTTCAACCAGATCACGACCTGTGTAGGAGAAAAAGTAGTATTGACATCGCCGCCATTGAGGGTGGATGCTGAGATCCCATTGATGTTCGCTTTGGAGGCATCATCTAGATCATCGCCGCCAATAGCAATAGAAGAATGCCCTTTTGAAACGACGTTTGCACCGATGGCAATAGACTGCTGTCCACTAGCTACGGTGTTCTGACCACTTTGACCGCTACCAATAGCGATGGCTTGCCCGCCATTAGCACTAGCATTGGGTCCGGTTGCACCATCGTTGTTGACATTGCCAATAGCGGTTGAATTAACACTATAGTACTTGGTTTTGTTAGCGGCGACGGTCTTAGCTAAGTTATCTAACTGTGAGCCATTCACTGCATCTTTACTTGTAGAGTTGATTGTCCCATTAGCGACATTGATTATTTTGTTATTGCCTTCATTAGCCCAAGTGCTATGGCACTTAAGCGTAATGTTAGGAAACGCGCTCGATTAAACGCTACTTTTCTTGCTTGCTGTGACTGCGTCTCCAGAGGCTGCGAAAAATAGCGTTTAATCTTGCTATACCATTTTTATAATGGTTTCACTATAGAACATAGAACATCAATCCATGAAAAGTATCTACTGGTACGTTAAACTTTTTCCTCATGATAAATTTTACTATTTAATCGGTAATACTATCTGCACCACCAATCCCAAAGCCCCGTCTTGTCGGTTATAAGCGTTGATAGATCCCCTGTGTGCCATTACGACAGCATGAACAATGGCCAGCCCCAGCCCATAACCACCCGTATCACGATGCCTAGCAGAATCAAGCCGCACAAAGGGCTGAAAGATACGCTCTAAGTCATCGTCAGCGACGCCGCCGCCCTCATCCGTGATACTGATTTGAATCGCAGGCGCTTTATTATTCATCTGCACGGCTGTCATCTTAGCAGTGACGGTCGAACCTACTGCCGTATGCATAAAAGCATTGCGAACGACATTCTCAAGTGCGCTATGCAACTGCTCTTGATTGCCTTGTACTGTCCAAGCGCTTTTTAAGTCATTGCCAAATGAATATTCAGGTGGTTGCCACTGCCATCTCACCTCTTTATGCTGAAACTCGAAACACACATCCTGTCCGATGTCACTGATAATCTCGGACAAATCGACGGCTTCGCTCTCCAAATTATCAATCGTGTATTGCTGCATTTGTAGGGATTGAATATGGATAATTTGCTCAATTAACTCATTCATCCGCGCAGACTCTTTGTCAATACGGTCTAAATAACGATGGGCGTTGGGTGCAAAATCACGAGTCAGCTCAGTTGCAACATCGAGACGCGCGAGCGGTGAGCGCAGCTCATGCGAGATATCACTGAGCATCTGCTTACGCGCCAGCTCACTATCAGCCAGTCTCGTTGACAAATGAGCCACGTCTTTGGCCAGTAATCCCAGCTCATCATCACCCATTTTTGATAGCGCTGGATTGGCTTGATAATCCCCATCAATCATACGATGAACAGTACTCTGCACACGTCCAATACGCTGAGTCAGCGTACGGCTGAGCCAGACACAAACCAACACACTAAAGGCAATAATCAATAGTAAACGTATGGGAAAATTGCCATGCTGTAGCTCCACCACATCTGCAAAACGTAGATGCGGGCGCAACTGTATGATGACTGATTGTCCATCAGGCAGTTCAACCGAGATATCTGCCAGCTCAGGGCGCGCATCAATATCCGCTATCGCAGCACTGCTCGACATTATTGGTTTTAGGATCTCGTGCAAAACAGAAGGCTGTTTTATGGGCATTTCATCATTCAGATTGCTTGGTTTATTGTTATCGTAAGCTCTAGGCGGTGGCGGCAGTGGTTGCTGCATGGCACGTTCCATCGACTGCTGGCCGCTCTGCCCACGTCCTTGCGTGCGCTCGTCTCTGTCCCGATAACGCGGAAATATAATAGCGCCTTGCTCATCGTAGACTCTGATTTGACTCATGAGGCGTCGATCTTGACGATACATCTGCCTGACAGCTATCAAATCACCCACTCGCAGCGCATCGACCATCTCTTGACGTTGAATTAATAGACTCTCAATTTGTACGTCCATACGAGCCGTTAGCTCTTTTTCAGCCAGCCAGCGCTCCACCATAATGGATAACAGTGAGGTAACTAGTATCGTCAGTAATAGACTCAGGAATAAACGCCAAAACAGCGTGATTCGCACTTTGAATTTCGGTGATTTGACGGGATTACTGGAAGTTTTTATCATTAGAGCACCAGTTGATAGCCTTTACCGCGCACCGCTTTTATTGGTTCGTCATGAAAAGGCTGAAGTTTTTTGCGCAGGCGAGACACATGCACATCAAGGCTACGATCAAAAGGCTGCAACTCACGCTGCAAGACATTCTCTGACAGCCATGCTTTGCTGACCACTTCCCCTTTTTGCTTGAGCAGCGCCACGAGTAAGTCAAACTCTGTTCCCGTCACTTGTAGCGCCACACCATCTATTTCACAAACACGCTGGTTTTGATCAAGATGCAAGCGACTCTCTGGTAGCGGCGTATGCTCAGACGTGGTCGTGTTGGTACGCTTAATTACAGCATTGATACGCGCTAGTAGCTCGCGGGGGTTACAGGGCTTGGTGATATAATCGTCAGCGCCCAGCTCCAAACCAATAATACGATCAATCTCCTCACCCTTTGCCGTCAGCATAATCACAGGGATATCACTGATATTTGGCAGTTGCCGCAGCACACTTAGCCCATCTATTTTTGGCATCATGATATCGAGGACGAGCAAATCATAAGCGGAATCATCGTGCGCCACCGCTTTTAATCGTTGTATAACTGCCGCCCCATCATGGACACAGTCGCAATGAATATCATGGTTGTGCAAATACTCTTGTAGTAACTGAGTCAATTCTTCATCATCATCGCCTATCAATATATTTGGCACACTTACCTCCTTTTCATGATTTTAATTGGCTTTTATTCGTTTACTTGCCCATATTATCAGGCAAGCGCGTGTCAATTCGCTATAAACGTTACCTTTCTTAATACTTCATAAATGTTCGTAACCTTTAACTGCCGTAAGATAGCTTCTATCAACCGCAAGACCTGCACTTTTAAGACGACTAATCACAACGATTAATAGCGCTTAAAACGCGATGCTTGCAAGATAAGACTTTAGTATTTACTTAACCAAACTCACTGTAATTAAAGGATGTCATCATGAAAAAATTATTATTGGGCTCAGTATTAGCAGCTTCTAGCGTATTTACTGTGACAGCATGTTCTAGTGTCAATGCAGCCTCTGACACCGCGCCAATGAATCAAATGCAAAAGAACCATAAAGACGGCGCCATGAGAGGCCCAATGTCAAAACTGAATCTAACAGCGACGCAGCAAGCGCAAATCAAAGCCATCATGCAAGAAAAACATGGCGACCGCGTAGCTGACCGTGAAAAACATCAGGCAGAACGCGCACAAATGGAACAACAAATACAAGCACTGACCAATGCAAGTACGTTGAACAACGCGGCGGTAAACCGTTTGGCCGATCAGCAAGCGGCAAAAGCAAAACAACGCTTTATTGAGCGCGTCCAAACGCAGCATGCCATCTCTCAGGTGTTGACCGCTGAGCAGCGTGCAAAAATGGAACAGCTCAAATCAGAAAGACAAGAAGAAGGTCGTAAGCACTCAAAAGATCGTAAAGGCCATGACAAGCCACATCATCAAGGCATGTAAAAAATCTGTCACAACATAAGTGATGGCCATATTAAAAAAAGCGCACCGTTTATACGATGCGCTTTTTTACGACAGTATCCTACTTAACACTCAATGATGCTATCTTCCAGTTAGTCTGTCGCCCCAAAACGTTCTTTCGCCATTGGCAGCACGTTAAATATCATTTTACCCACTGCTGTGCCATTACCATCGCGATAATATTGCAACAGCTCAGGGCCGTATTCTCGCATATCAATGCTATTACTGGCGTTCGGTGATTGAACATTATTTGGCAGATTCGGAAATGCCTTATCTTTGCCATTAGTAGCAGAATACTGCTGCAAGACATCTATTGTCATACTTTTATCTGGCGCAGTTTTGCCAGTGTTATCTAATTGGCGGTGCAGATGCTGCCATTTGAGCTGACCACGTTTGTCAAATCCATATAGCTCTTCTACTGTGGCGTTTGCAGCGACTTTAGATTCCGTCTTATCTTCATCATTTATTTGAGCATTTATCATAGCCAGTATTGTTTGCACCATCGCTTTACTAGTGAGTTCCTTTGAGCTTTGAATCGTCTCAAAGGCTGTCATAGGCTCGGCTTCTTTTACCAGCTCTGGATATTTTTGGCTAATGCGCTTGTAGAAGATTTGCAGATAATTTTGATAATCGTCTTGATAGCTATCAAAACTTTGTACTCGGCGAATGATTTGGTCAGTTGAGAGCATTGCTGATAGCTGATGCGCAGGCAACTTGGGAGACAGCGATGCAAGCGTACTAGCCGCGACATAGTTGAACTGGCTAACAGGCGCCGCCTCATAAGTCAGATCCGATGCAGCAAAGTGGCTTTTTATCACCTCACTACCGAATCCTTTAGGGAGCGTTCCATCATCAATCGCTATTTTTAGCCATTTGTTTTGCCATTTTGTACCGAGCTTATCGTCTAATAGCTCAGAATTGAACATCGCAACATTATCTGCCCATAGGTAGATATCACCATTTTTCATGTCGACATAGATGGGCTGATTGATACTGCTGTGATGATTGCGTGCTAGATATTGGGCGCTGGCGAGCATCGTCGCCTTACCTGCCAATGGCTGATAGACACCCTGAGCATCGATAGACAGTGGTTTTAGTAGATACTCATCGAGCAGTTGCGCTTTTTTAATATCTAGTGGTTTTGGTTTGTCTTCATAACTGTCAAACAGCGCTTGATAGTCTGCTGGCACTGTCACATCGCTATCGTACTGGTGCTCCTCCCACGCATAATAAGCATCCACGCACTCAAGATAAGATTGCTTGAGGGCATCACGCTCTTTATCGTAATCGGTGGCGAAAATGTCTTTATTTTGCTTTTCTGCCTGCATGATCAATGCCGCATAGGCTTGGTCATGTGTCTCTTCGCAGTGTGCATCCACATAATCTGATGCCACGACTTGTGCGCCAGATGCCGCCGTACGCTGCTGGCGGTTACTGATCTCAATATTGCTATGGTATCTGAACGATTGGCGGCGCTGTTTTTGTAATGCGCTGGCCAATGTTTTTTTGGCGGTGCTGGGTGACGGGTTCGCCGCCAGCGTATTTGAAGGGTTCACATTGGTCGTTTGGCAACCAGTTAGCAAAAGCGCCCCTGATAGAAAAACACTGGTCAATAATAAGTGATTTTTCATCATAGATGGCAGACGACGTTGGATCAGATTTTGAGGTGCGATTTTCATTTTTTATCCTTAATAGAGATGAGGGTACATACGATAAGTTGATGCGACTTATTTTTTATTGTGTATTGTCGTCATCATACGTAGAGCTCTCATCAATTGATTCTGCATCATAACGATTCTCATATTCGTCACTACTATAATCAGTCTCTAAGCTGCCATCCTCATAATCGTAACGCGCATAGCGTGCCGTTTGTAGTCTGTCTTTTTTCTGGCGCTGTGCTGCTATCCATGCATTACCATCGATAGGCGCTACCGCATTTGAGCCAAATGACTCTGCCAATAGTGGCGTTAGGGCATGTCTTTTAAAGCTGGCTTTATCATAGCGGACTTGATTGAGCATGGTCGTCGTAGAGCCAAGTAAATCACCACCGATATTGACGCGCTGCTGCTTGGCAAGCAGGCGATCTGAGTTATCTAAATAATAGTAATTAATCTGATTAAAAGAGATAGGGCCAATGGCTTCGATAAACTGCAATAACGAACCCACATCCGCACTTTGATAGCCTTTGTTGTATAGCTGTGCTTTGGCAAGCGCCGCCTTTAGTATAGCGCCATCAGGATATTTTTCTAGATGGGCATCCACATACTCTTGCAACGACTTGGTCACATATTTCAGAGTCTTACCAATCATTTCACCACTTTGTTGACTGCCAAAATAAACTTTTACTGCTCGAGTCGCGCCAACTTCTTTGGCAAACGCATCACCACTGATGTCTACGGCGCTAAAGTGCTCAGGTGCCAACTCTGCCATGCTGCTCTGTATGGCATTTAGCACTGCATCATAGAGTACCGCGGGCGGCAACTGCGCCGTGATACTTTCAGGCAAACCAAAGCTGACCGTATGTGAGGCCATCTGCGAGGGTAATGGGGTGTTCTCAGGATTGACGAGCGCAACGATTGGCATGATTGCCGATGGGTCGAGCGTGACACTGCTGTTGTTAAAATCAAATGCCACTGGTATCTGTATGGATGAGCTGATGGTTGGCGTGGCATAGTCGTAGCTATAGACGCTTTGTAATTGCCGCTGTTTTGGGTTGTACTGACTGACGCTATTGAATGTCAAATGCTGATATTGATAGGCGTTGGATGCAGCGATTTGCTCAGGAGTGCGGCTGAACATCGTCAGTATGTTACCAATCAAGCCAGTAGAAGACATTGATAGCTCCTCGCTATTGGTCGGCTCTGTCTTAGCACGCTGTTTTGCCATTTGCATGGCTTCATATTTTGCAGCCATTGTCTTCGGGCTTAACCTCGACATGCCGGAGAGCATGCCTCCAGTCTCACCGCCGTACTCATCATATTCGTCAGTGGCATATTCATCAGTAGAATAGTCATCACTGACATAATCGTCGCTATCACGGTCTTCTGCATCGTAGTCGTACTCTTCATCAGCACTGGCTGGCTCATTCTCCCCTGCTTCAGCCAATATAGCAGCAATGGCCTTTCTTTCTGCTTCAGCTTCTGCTATAGACTTATCATAGTCACTAGGATAGTCGGACTCTATCGAATCTTTCGCATCATCATAATCGTAGTTAATACCCTCTACCACACAGACTTCATAAGCGTCATCATCTTCGTTTTCATTGCATTTATTCGACTCTACACCTACCGCTGCTAATTCTGCTCTAGCCTCAGCTTGCGCTTCATCATCGCTACTATCATACATACCCTCAGGCTGATAGGCATAGGTCTCTATAATCGTTCTAAGTAAGCTGCTTGAGCCTGCATCGATACTATCGGCATCGATAAATGGTACTGCTTGGTAATTGGCTTGCGCGACGGCCACATGCTCTGTTGCCAAATGCTGGCGAATCGCTGTCAATAAATGCGCCTTGGCTTGGTGTTCAGTGTTGGGATATTTTTCTTGATTAAACAGTTGCGCGTAACGCTCAGCTTGGGCCTCTTGACTAGCCGTAAAAGCGCGACCTTGACGTTGGCTCTGAGCAAGATTTGCAGTGCTAAAATCCATAAGGGTACTGGAGGCTGCCACATCCGCTGAGGCAGTCGGATTTGATTGACAACCTGTAAGCACAAGCGACGCACTACCAACTAGCAAAGCGATAGAGGTTAATTTGCTTGTTTGAAATACATGACCATTATTATTTTTATTGTCAGTGATAGGCAAATAATTACTCGCCATCTCAGAGTAGCACTGTCGATTACGGTTATTAACATGGTTTGATGACATAAGAATCTCTTTGTATAAATAGCCAGTCGTTAACGGATGTACATTAGTACTGTACTTTATATCACAAGACGTTACAATTTAGTAATATTAAGACCCATTTTTAAAGAAAATCTTCACTGGTTAGTGAGCTTCTCTGCACAATTCATATGACACTAATTATGTATATATCGATAGAAAATCACTCGTACTGCACATCATATAAAAACTCAAATGACAAAAGATGATAAACAACTTTCTACTATTTGATATTTTCGTTACTATTTAAGCGTATTTATTTGATACCCTCTTTTTTCTACTCGCCCAAAAAGGACTTTGCGATGTCACCATCATTATCTCACCAGCATCGAATGACTCAGCAAAAAACCCCCAAGACTCATAACAAGTTAAAATCTAGTGCTTTACTGATTACGAGTGCGCTACTACTCTCTGTCTCAGCCCATGCGCTAGAGCCAACCGTTTCAGCCAACAGCCCCACAGTCAATAACACATCCATTGATACCAATGCGCTAAATCTAGCCATTATGACGGACAATCCAACTGTCCTATCTGAAACCAAACGCATCACACGGGCAAAAACCAGTACTCTAAAAACCACCTCAAACAATGCCAATAGCGACCAAGCTATCTACTCTGAAGATGCAATTCATCATCCAGTATGGGCAAAAAATGGCATGGTCGCCACCCAAGAAGCGCTTGCTTCTGACATCGGATTACAGATTTTGAAAGACGGTGGTAATGCGGTAGATGCTGGGGTTGCGGTTGGCTTTGCCCTTGCTGTGACCTTGCCACGTGCTGGTAATATCGGTGGTGGCGGCTTTATGATGATTTATGACGCCAAGCAAGACAAAACCGTCGCGCTTGATTATCGTGAAAAAGCACCAAGTAGCGCCTCTCGCGATATGTATCTCGACGATGAGGGCAACGCAGTCAGTGACTTATCTCGTTATCATGGCTTAGCCGTTGGGGTGCCGGGGACAGTAGCAGGGCTACTAAAAGCATTAGAAGAGCATGGCACCATGAGCCGCGAGCAAGTCATGGCACCAGCGATCGCATTGGCAGAAGACGGTATAGAGGTTACTGCAGGTTTGTCCGAATCGCTTACTGCTTTGAGTGATCGCTTGCAAAAATGGCCAAGCACCAAAAAGGTATTTTTCAAGCCTGATGGCAGCGCTTATCAACCGGGTGAGCGGTTAAAGCAGCCTGAGCTTGCCCGCTCGCTAAAGCGAATCGCGGTACAAGGCGCAGACGGATTTTATAAAGGGAAAACCGCGCGTGACATCGTAAAAACCGTCAATGAAGCAGGCGGTAGTATGAGCTTGCAGGATTTAGCCGATTACGAAGCCATCGCCCGCGTGCCTGTCAAAGGTGATTACCGTGGTTATGAGATTGTCTCTATGCCACCGCCCTCCTCTGGTGGTATTCACATTATTGAAATATTAAATATCTTAGAAGGCTATCCACTGGGGGACTATGGTCAAAACAGCGCACAAACCATTCACTTGATGGCGGAAGCAATGCAACTGGCTTATGCAGATCGTGCTGAGTACCTAGGGGATTCTGACTTTATCGACGTACCTGCTAGCGGCCTAACGTCACAAGCCTATGCGGATAACCTGCGTACGTTAATTGATCCAAATAAAGCCACGCCAGCCGCGACCATCAAAGCAAACAACCCGCTCCCTTATGAGAGCGATCAAACCACGCATTTCTCTATCGTTGATAAAGACGGCAATGCCATCGCCAACACCTATACGTTGAACTTCTCTTATGGCACTGGTCTCGTGGCTGACGGCACAGGTATTTTGTTAAATAACGAAATGGATGATTTTTCTGCCAAGCCGGGCGTACCAAATGGCTATGGACTGATTGGTGGTGACGCCAATGCTGTTGAAGCCAATAAGCGTCCGCTATCCTCGATGAGTCCAACGCTGGTATTCAAAGACAACAAACCGTATATCGTTACGGGCAGCCCAGGCGGTAGTCGTATTATCACGACCGTCACTCAAATCATCTCCAACGTCATCGACCATGATATGAACATCGCTGAGGCAACCCACGCGCCGCGTATTCATGACCAATGGCTACCTGATGAGATTCGAGTTGAAAAAGCACTAAATATTGATACGGTCAAAAAACTAGAATCTATGGGTCATACCGTCAGTCCAAAATCAGCCATGGGCTCCACGCAGTCGATTATGCTCACACCAAACGGCCTGTATGGATCTTCTGATCCCCGTATTGTGGATGCAGCGGTGGTTGGATACTAAGTTAAATTGTCATTACTTATCAATTATATAGCCCTCCGCACTTTACCTTGTTGAGGGTTTTTTTATATCATTTCTTACGTAATTAAATTGACATGATAATTCACATCCCTCAGATTAAACCCTTGCAATCGGTGGCTGCATGCCACAAATAATGCTATTATTAACGACCCCATTTAAAGCGTATCAACATGGCTACCGAGGTCTTAACCACCTCTCGATAACACTACAAATGATTGATAATCATCCTGTATTTTATCGCTAGCTTATTTCTTTTGATCGTACTAGTAAGAGTCTTCTATGGCATTTGTACACCTTGGTATCCACAGCGAATATTCCATCACCGATTCTATCGTGCGCATCAAGCCGCTCGTGAAAGCGGCGGCAGCTGACAATCAGCGGGCGCTGGCTTTGACTGATTTGTCCAATTTATATGCCACGGTGAAGTTTTATCGTGCTTGCCTAGGCGCGGGTATCAAGCCCATTATCGGCAGCGAAGTCATCATGGATAATGAAGACACGCGCCTCACCCTACTTGCGATGAATAACGAAGGCTATCAAAACATTACCCGTATCGTGTCTCTTGGGTTTACCGAAGGTCGCGCTGACCCTGTCAATCATGGCGTCCCTGTTATCAAGCGTAGCCATATTCTAGAACATGCGGCAGGTGTGATTGTTCTACTGACCGAAAAGTCAGACGTAGGCCAAGCACTGGTAGGCTCTATGCCAGAAAAAGCCGATGAGCTGCTCACCGAGTGGCAAGCGCAATTTGGCGATCGTTTATACTTTGCCATCAAGCGTACCAATCGCTCAGGCGAGGACGCTTTTATTAGAGCAGCCATTCACTCAGGTGCCAAGCACCATATTCCTATCATTGCGCACAATGATGTGCGTTTTTTGGAGCAAGAGGATTTTGATGCGCATGAAGCCCGCGTGTGTATCGCAGGCTCTTATGTCTTAGCTGATCCCAGTCGTCCGCAAACCTACTCAGATGAGCAATACCTCAAAACCCAAGAGCAAATGGCGCAGCTGTTTGCTGATATTCCGCAAGTAGTTGATAACACGTTGCGCTTGGCAACCCGCTGTAATGTCACTTTGACACTGGGCATTAATGTACTACCCGACTTCCCTGTCCCTGAAGGCGAGACGATTGAATCGTTTTTTCGGGCAGAGTCAAAGCGCGGTCTGGAAGAGCGCTTAGACAAGCTTTTCCCTGTCGAAGCACGTACGGACAATTGGAGCGACTTCCGTCAAAGATATGACGAGCGCCTCGCCTACGAGCTGGATATTATTCTATCCATGGGCTTTCCCGGTTACTTCCTAATTGTGATGGACTTTATCCGCTGGGCAAAAGCCAATGGTGTCCCCGTAGGCCCTGGACGTGGTTCTGGTGCAGGTTCATTGGTCGCCTACGCGCTCAATATTACCGACCTTGATCCGATTCATTACGATCTACTATTCGAGCGCTTCTTGAACCCTGAGCGTGTATCGATGCCCGATTTCGATATCGACTTTTGTATCGAAGGGCGCGATCGCGTGATTGACTATGTGGCGCAAACCTACGGTCGTGATGCCGTTTCACAGATTATTACCTTTGGTACGATGGCCGCAAAAGCGGTGGTGCGCGATGTGGCACGCGTCCAAAGTAAATCATACTTCTTGGCCAATAAAATATCCAAGCTCATTCCCAAAACACCGGGCATCACCCTCAGCCAAGCGCTTGAGCAAGAACCACAGCTCAAAGACTTGATCTCTAACCCTGACAACATGGATTATGAAGATGCCATTGAAATCTGGGAGATGGCAGTCAAGCTCGAAGGCGTCTGCCGAAACGTCGGTAAACATGCTGGTGGTGTATTGATTGCGCCGCATAAAATCACGGACTTTAGTGCCATTTATTGTGATGATGAGGGTCACCGTGTCAGCCAGTTTGATAAAGACGATGTCGAGGCGGTAGGACTGGTGAAGTTTGACTTTTTGGGTCTACGTAACTTAACGGTCATCAACGCAGCGGTTGAGAATATCAACTTGCGCCGTGCCAAAGAAAACGTACCCGCATTGGTATTGGAAGATTTGCCGTTAGATGATGTTAAAGCCTATAAGTTGCTGCAAGATGCCAAAACAACCGCCGTCTTTCAGCTAGAAAGTATGGGTATGAAAAAGTATTTGGCCAAACTGCAGCCGACCAATATCGAAGATGTGATCGCCATGTGTGCGCTGTATCGTCCCGGCCCACTTGATGCAGGCATGGTAGAGATGTATATCGACCGTAAGCACGGCCGTGAGGAAGTCATTTATGACCATCCCAATCTCGAACCGATTTTAGAAAATACTAACGGCGTTATTGTCTATCAAGAACAGGTCATGCAAATCTCGCAGGTCATGGCAGGTTATAGTTTGGGCGGTGCTGATATGCTTCGCCGCGCCATGGGTAAGAAAAAACCTGAAGAGATGGCAAAGCAGCGCGATATCTTTGTCACTGGTGCAACCTCACAAGGTATTGATGAGGTCACGTCAGGCGGCGTGTTTGATTTGATGGAAAAGTTTGCAGGTTATGGCTTTAACCGCTCGCATTCTGCGGCTTATGGGGTACTTGCCTATCAAACGGCTTATCTCAAGCAGTACTACCCTGCCGAATTCATGGCAGCGGTATTGACGTCCGATATGAATAACACCGACAATGTGGTGTTCTTTATCAATGATTGCCGCGAAAACTTTGATTTGACTGTGGTCAATCCGTCAGTCAATCGCAGCGAGTGGCACTTTGTCGCAGACACCCCGACCAATATCATTTATGGTCTTGGGGCGATCAAAGGTGTTGGTGAAGGGGCTGTCGAGTCCATCGTTAATGCTCGTCGAACGGATGGACCTTTTAAAGACTTATATGATTTTTGCCGCCGTGTGGACATCAAAAAGGTTAATAAGCGTACACTAGAAGCATTGGTTAGCGCAGGCTGTTTTGATGACTTTGCTACGACGCTACGACCCGACTTACCAGCAGACGAAGCTTACGAGATTCGCGGTGCATTGATGAGCCAATTGCCAAGCGCGGTGCAAGCAGCTGAGCAAGATCGGCAGAACAACGAGCTTGGCATGATGGATTTGTTTGGCGAAATGGACGGTGTTGTGGCAGCGCCGCCACTCGTGATGACGCCAGAGTTGATTTGGGGTGACAAGCATCGCCTAAAAGCGGAAAAGAACACCTTAGGATTGTACCTAACGGGTCATCCAATTAATGAATACTTAGATGAGTTAAAACGCTATACCTCAGGCGCTCGTCTTAATAAACTGGCAGATACTGGTTATAACGGTAGTTGCTATTTTGCAGGACTCATTATAGACATCGCTAACTTTGGTAATCGTAATGTGATTACTTTAGATGATGGCACGTCGAGATTGGAAGTCAGCTGCTATGCTGAGCGTTTCAACCGTGTCAAAGAGCAATTGAAAATCGATGAAGTCGTCATTATCAAAGGCAGTATTCGTGAGCGTGATGGGCGCTTGTTTGCGCGTCTTGATAGTGCCATGAGCATGGTCGATGCGCGCCTGCGTTGGCTCAAAAAAATCAGTATCAAAGTCCATGGTAGCGATATCGACCTTCTTACACGCTTGCAACCATTACTCAAATCTGCACAGGCTGATATCATACCTGAGCCACGCTTGGCTTATAATCAAGAGCAAGATGAGCCAGGCAATAGTGGTAGTAACACTTACGACCCTGCCATGGGCGGCAGTTTGTATGATGAAAATGGCAATGACTTACTGGCTCTAGAGAACGATATAAACCATGACGCAATTAATCAAAATAGCATGCCACAAAGTTATGCGAACAATGCGCTCAGTAATACAGATACTTCTATCAATGATAACTGCTTGCCACTTGGTTTGAGCGTGTATGACGTTTATGGTATCGCCAATGTGGGACTATCCGAACATTGGCGGGTTTACCCGAACGATGATAACTTGCAACAACTGAAGACGTTAGTTAGTGAAGATAACTTACACTTTCATTACAGCTAAAATGCACAATCCCACCAAAAATCTACTATAGTAACTTGACTGCTTTAACTTTTAACAATTGGATAAAAGCCATGACTGACATGACGAATAATAATATGACTGGTCAGACTGATGAAGAGATTATCAATCACGAACAGTTCGAAGACATGCGTGACTTGCTAGAAGAAGATTTTGTCGAGCTGATACAAGTGTACATCAATGACAGTCAAAAACGCGTTGCAGCTCTGCGAATCGCTCAGCAAGAAGATGATAACGCCAATGGCTTTGAAACCGCTCATGCCCTAAAAGGCGCAAGTGCCAATTTGGGTACGACTCAGCTGGTTCGTCTTAGCAGCCAGCTACAAGAATGCTGCCGTGAGCGCCGCATTAGTGAACAAGCTGATCTTATTGAAGAGATTGCCGACGCATTACAACGTGCTGAACAAGAAATCAATCAAAGATTGGGGCAATAATGAGTAACGACTCTTTATCATCTACTGAGCAAGCCCTTACAGTGAATGACTACCTCGACTGCTTACAAGTCATCATGGTCAATACGACTTTGCCTGCCAATATCGGCTCAGCCGCACGCGCCATGCATACAATGGGCTTGTCCCGTTTGACCGTTGTCGACCCCAAATTGCCAATTGATGAGACCAGTGTCTCTCATGCGGCAGGTGGTAGTGAGCTGCTGTCATCTGCTGTGATCGCACATACTTTAGAGTCTGCCATTGCCGGCTGTCAGCTGGCATTTGCAGCCAGCAGTCGCAGTCGTCATATGCCGCGCCCTGTTGTGACACCCACGCAAGCCGCTAAGATTATGTTTGATTTTATTGATACACAGTCGATTTTAAGTGCAAATGACAGTAACGTTAACACCTCATCATCTGCTGTTTCTAGCAAACCAAGTATCGCGATATTATTTGGGCGTGAAGATCGTGGGTTGACCAATGAAGAGTTGGCTTATGCTGATTATCATATTCAAATTGACGCCAACCCTGCTTACCCTGTACTAAATGTCGCCTCAGCAGTGCAGGTCATTGCCAGCTTTATCTTTGCTTATGCTCAAACGCATACTCATGCAGCGAACAGTTTAGACGAGAACAACGACTCCCAATCGACGATTAAAGTGAATTTGCGTCAACAATGGGATGAGCCCGCTATCAATCAGCAGCAGCTGCAACAGCTTACTCAGCGTACTACTGACCTTATGGTACAGCGCGGTCTAGCAAATAGCGAACATCTAAAGTCATTGCCATCACGCTTGTCTAGACTTGGGTCACGCCTACAGCTTGATCAAAAAGAGTATCAACTATTAAGTGCTTTGATTGCAAAATTATCCAAAGACTAAAACAAGTCATTGTTTATCAGCTTGCCTTAATTTGAGAGCTTTTTACTATATTTTGCGGTACAAAGCTGTTATAACTTAGAAAAAATGAGCAACAATATACCCTCATCATTATTTAACCATCATGACCATAAAATAAAGACATTGCTACTTTAGCAACGCTACTTTACCGACGAATAGATAGGACGCTTTATGTCATTGCCATCCAAATTGTTCAGATCGCTTGTCAGTATCAAAAAAGATCTGAAAGAAGATATCGATGCGGTATTTAACCGCGATCCTGCAGCGCGCAATAGTCTGGAAGTCATCCTAACCTACCCAGGTATCCATGCGCTCATTCTACATCGCGGTGCGCACTGTCTGTGGAATCATGAACAGAAACTGGCGGCTCGCGTCATCTCATATGGCTCGCGTATTATTACAGGTATTGAGATTCACCCTGCTGCCAAGATTGGTAAGCGCTTCTTTATCGATCATGGTGTTGGGGTCGTCATCGGTGAGACTGCTGAGATTGGCAACGACGTGACGTTGTATCACGGTGTTACTCTAGGCGGTGTGTCTTGGAATAATGGCAAACGCCACCCAACGCTAGAAGACGGTGTAACCGTAGGTGCTGGTGCAAAAGTCTTGGGGCCATTTACAGTCGGCAAAAACGCCAAAATTGGCTCGAATGCAGTGGTAGTCAAACCAGTACCAGCAGGCGCTACGATGGTTGGCAGTGCTGCTCGTATGATCTCAGATCATCACGATGAAAAAGGCAATCCCATCGCGACAAAAGTACAAGATGCCAAGCAACAAGAAAAAGTCGCGCAAGCTGGCGAGAGCATCAAGGATCAAGCAGCTGACACCACCTCTACTGCAAAACGCACCAATACCTTTCGCGCCTATGGTATCGACCCTTATTCGCAAGACCCTGTCGCAGAAGCGTTTGCTAAAATGCTCGAACACATTCAACAATCAGAGAATCGTCTCGATCAGTTGCAGTCAGCGATGTGTGATATCGATCCTAATTTTTGTAAAAAGAAATACGATAAGCTGTGCCTAGAGGATTTAGATGTGATTGGTCGTGCTGATATCGATGCAGCAGATAACGAGCAGAAGTGAATACGAGAGTTTCAGTAAAACAAATAAAACTAGGGGGCGTACAATACATTTTACGCCCCTTAGTCTTATCTACTGCAAAAATATCAGATGTTATCAGTGTGAGTTAAAATAAGTCACCCCACTAACTGTCTATTTATTATCAATTTTTTCTCAAAACGCTATTCAAACAGCTAATCAGTAAATGTAGTTAACTCTTCAATCCCTACAATTTCATGCGCTTTAAAGGGATAACGATTCGCCATTACAATCCAATCAGATATTGATTTAGATGTTAACCCTTTGCTTAGGCTATTTTCTATAGTAGCCAATTTAATCATCAAAATATCAATATCCATTGTCACTCGTCGCACTTGATTTGGCTCAACCTGTCGATGTCTATTACAGTTCCCTTCAAGCGTTTTAAAGGTTTGCTGTAGTTGTTGTAGACTCATCGGTGTATTCAGTACTAGATGAACACACTGATTGGTATAGTCAGGCTTTGGCTGTTCCAAGGTTGCAGTAAAATCAGGGTTTTGAAAAGCCGTAGATAGTCGTATCTCACCCAGCGCTGCCAAACTCTCTCGAGCAATCGGTAGATATTTTTCGGCTTGATAGTTACTACCTAGCGCTAACACTGCCTCTACCACGGACTGCGCTTGCAGAATCTCAGGTGCGCATTGTGTTAGCGTTGCCATATTCAAATCCATTGACGTTTTATGCATCATCGGCTTGGCTGTCATTAACTTCTTTGGTAACGTCTTTAGTAGCTGGCTCATTGGTTGATGCTGGCGCATAACGTGTTATTTGTACCCCTACCGCATCTGCTTGGGCAATAGCAGTCGGCTTGGCAATGCTCAACGTGATTTTTTGGCAGTCATATTTTGCAAATAGCTTATCAGATATTTGTCCGGCCAAATGCTCAAGCAGCTTTGCCTGAATCTCTTTGCACCACTCGTTCACATCATCGCATACTTCTTTATAGCTTAGCGCATCGCTGACATCATCGGACACAGCGGCACGGCTAATGTCGGTCTCAAGCGTGATATCGATCAGTAACGGCTGAGTAATGGCGCGCTCCCAATCAAACACACCAATGACCGCTTCAACTTTTAGACCTTTTATAAATACCACATCAGACTGGGTATGAAACATGCTTCCATCCTTGTTTGCTAATTTTTTGTTCGTATTTTTGATTTTTTAATTAACCGATTATAAAGCCTCTTTACGGAGACGCTCAGCCTTTAACACTTTACTTGGACGATGTCGCCACAGATCAATGCTAAATAAGAGTAACCCTAACCAAATCAAACCAAATACTGCCAGACGATGTAGATCAAATGGTTCATTGTAATAAAATACCGCTAAGAAGAAAATAAAGGTCGGCGTCAGATAATTCATAAAGCTTAAGATACTATATGCCACAAGCTTGGTCGATTTATTAAATAATAAAAGCGGTATCAACGTAATCGGACCTGCGAGCATCAGTAGCCAAATGTTTGAGCTGAACCAAAAGCTTAGCTGATGGCTGACGACATCTGACTGCCAAAACCACCAAATACATAAAGGTACTAGCATGGCCGTTTCAACAAACATAGCATCGACAGCAGTCAATGGGGTTTGCCGCTGAATGGTGCCATAAGTACTAAAGCTGAATGCTAAAATCAATGATATCCACGGCAGACTACCAAGCATCACCACTTGAATGACCACAGACAGTAGTGCAAAGCCAATGGCTACCCATTGTAGCGTGCGCAGGCGCTCTTTGAATAAAATCATCGATAAGCCAACACCTACCAATGGCCCAATAAAGTATCCCAAACTGGCCTCAAGGATACGATCATGATTGACCGCCCATACATAGGTCAGCCAGTTGGTTGCGATAATTAACCCAGAGACGAGTGACAACGCGATCCATCTTGGGTTTTGTTTGAGCGTCTCTATCCATCCCCAACGCTTGGTCGCTACCAATACAATGAGTAGGCAAAAAAACGTCCAAACAATACGGTGCCCGATAATCTCTGTTGCATCGTAATTGGATAATTGCTTAAAGTATAAAGGGAAACCACCCCAGATAAAAAAGGCAACAAGGGCAGTGATAATACCGCGTCTGGTTGTGGTAATCGGGGCAACAGGTTTTTTGACGACATTTTGGGTAGTCATAGTACAGGACAACTTTTTAGAGCAAAGCGCACCCTCACCTAATTCTGATTATTATTATCAATTTAGTGGTGAAAGCGCAGGGTCACTACAGTGAAATTATAAGATAAAAAGCAATATACTCATGCCAATAGTGACATGAGTACATTGCTAACAATATTAGATTGAGCTTTTTATGGATGCTTTACAGTGCATGATTATAGGAAAATGTTGATCCGCACTCACTCATTTATTCAGCATCAGTATCCACTTGAATAGACATACCGATTTGGTTAGCCAGCTCAGCAAAACCTGGGAAGCTGGTATTGACCGTCTCAACCCCCTCAATGGTAATTTGCTCAGCAGCACGTAGACTCGCAACAGAGAAACTCATCGCAATACGGTGATCATGATGCGAGACAATGTGACCACCACCAAAGACAGGCTGGCTATTATTTATATCGCCGTTCTCAGTAGCAGTGCCTTTGCCTTCAATAATCAGCCCATCATCAGTGACAGTACAATCGATGCCAAGCGTCTGTAAACCTTCAGCCATCACCGCAATACGATCCGACTCTTTGACGCGTAACTCTTTGGCGCCAGTCAAGACGGTACGCCCTTTGGCACAGCTAGCCGCGACAAACAGTACAGGGAACTCATCAATCGCTAGTGGTACGAGATGCTCTGGTATCTCAATACCGACCAAGTTTGAGCTGCGAATGGTAATATCAGCCACTGGCTCGCCGCCAACATGGGCCTCATTGCTTAGGCTAATATCTGCATTCATTAATTTTAGAATATCAATAACGCCAGTACGCGTAGGATTGATACCGACTTGCGTCAAGGTCAACTCGCTGTTTTGGCTAATAGCTGCTCCTACCATAAAAAACGCCGCAGATGAGATATCAGCAGGAACCGCAATATCGCCACCTGTTAGTGTGCCGCCACCGGTGACACTGATACGGTTGCCTTCTACAATTACTGGATAACCAAAGGCTGATAGCATACGCTCGGTATGGTCACGGCTGATCTCAGGCTGAGTGACCGTTGTCGTACCCTCGGCCCATAGACCTGCTAGCAGCAAACAAGATTTTACCTGTGCTGATGCCACTGGCATATTATATTCGGTGCCTTGCAATGGCTTACCAGCGGTATCACGACCCGTAATGCTAAGCGGTGCCGTACCACTATGACCCGTACTTTGGATGACGGCACCCATCGTGCGTAACGGTGCAGCCACACGCTCCATCGGGCGTTTGTTTAGGCTAGTATCACCCGTTAATACGCTATCAAATGATTGCGCCGCCAAGATACCAGATAGTAGACGCATGCTCGTGCCCGAGTTACCCATATACAAAGGCGTTTTGCTAGGCTTTAGGCCATTCATACCGACACCATGAATGGTCAAATTACCATTATCAGGGCCCTCAATCGTGACACCCATATCACGAAATGCTTGCAGCGTTGCAAGGGCATCTTCCCCTTCCAAGAATCCAGTAACGTGGGTTACGCCTGTGGCAAGACTGCCAAGCATAATGCTGCGATGCGAGATAGATTTGTCACCAGGAATGGCAATGGTGCCAGAGACAGTATTGCTAGGGGTAATATTATAAGAAGCTGACATGGCAGAAGTATCCGTATAAGGGGTGCTGGCTAACATATGGCCAAAATGTCGCCGTGCGGCTTGCGCGCGGCCCAAAAGTCCCATCAGGGCGGTTGAATCTTTATCAATGATGAGCTGGCGCATGGTTTGCAGATAGACACCATACTCATCAAGGGCGCTCACAATGGCGCTTTTATTGGCAAAAAATATATCATGCCACATTTTGGGGTCGCTTGCGGCGATACGCGTAAAATCGCGGAACCCACCGGCAGCATAACGAAAAATATCTAAATTATCATCGTGGCTTGCCAATTGCTCAACCAAGTTAAAGGCAAGCAGATGCGGCAAATGGCTGGTATGCGCCAATATACGATCATGGTGACCTGCATCCATCGATATGACATTTGCACCCACTGATTCCCACAATAGTCGCAACTTAGTAATCGCGACATTGCTTGTGGTAGCTAGCTCACAGATGATGACACTATGATTGACAAATAAACTGGCGCGGCGGGCATGATACCCTGAATTTTCAGCCCCAGCAATTGGATGCGCTGGCACTAGACCTACCGGCAACGAACCAAACACCGCTTTGGCCGCGTCAATGATATTGACTTTGGTACTACAGACATCGGTTAAGATACAGTCAGCGGCAAGCTGTCCGTTATCCATTGCCTGTTTGATATCTACAAACACTGCTTGTACTGCCTGTACAGGCACTGCAATGATGATTAAATCACTACCGCTTATGACGTCTTGTAGGTTTGCACTACCAGCATCAAGCAGACCATGCTCGATAGCTTCTGTAATACTTGGTGCATGACTATCGACTGCGACCAGACGCTCACTTAAGCCATTATCTTTAATAGCTTGCGCGAAGCTAGCACCAATGAGCCCAAGTCCAATCACACAAACTTGTTCGAATATAGGTCGATGCATATTTAAAGAGGGCTGAAGATTGTTTTTTTTCTGACGACTCACGGCTTTTCTCGTTGAACGCGCTCGGATAAATTTCGGTAAATCCCAGCGTTATATAAGTTAATGGCTAGTTAAGATCACTTCTTACTAAATAATACCTTTGATCAAAACATATCGATGGATGTGATGAGGACATGTCCCTATTTTAAAAATGGTGATAAACGTTTGAATTGGGGACATGCTCTAGTCTTCACTGAGAATAGAACGCAAAGTATCAATCAAACGTAAATTGTCCTCAGCCACACCTACCGTAATGCGTAACCAGTTTGGCAACCCATAAGCGCCCAATGGCCGAACAATAACGCCTTGCTCAAGGAGTGCTTGATGGATTGAAGCGGCAGTTATATCTTCCATCTCAACCTGCACTTCAACCATAATGAAATTGGCATGCGACTTCACAAAACCCAACCCCAATGTATCAAACTGCTTTTCTAACCAACGCATTTGCTCATCATTCATCTGGCGCGTTTTTTCGATAAAATCTTGATCAGCAAGTGCTGCAGCGGCAGCAGCTAGGCCTACACGGCTGACATTGAATGGCTGACGAATTCGGTTCAATAACTCTGCAACAGCTACTGAGCTTAAGGCATAGCCCACACGTAAACCTGCCAGCCCATAAGCTTTAGAAAACGTACGCACAATGATGACATTATCAAACTCATCTAACAATGCGCGGTTGTTACTCTCAGGGCTATACTCGATATAAGCTTCATCCAATACAACCAAGACTGAGCTTGGCACACTGGCAACGAACTGGCGCAGCTCTTTTTGCTCTAACTGCGTACCCGTTGGATTGTTCGGATTGGCAATAAAGACGATTTTGGTATTGGGATTATCTTGTACCGCTTGGCTCATGGCTTTTAGGTCATGACCAAACCGATGAGCAGGCACCTCAACATCCATCGCGCCTTGCATCTTTGCCAGCATAGAGTAGACCACAAATGCATACTGACTATAGACGATAGCATCATCAGCACCCACAAAACTACGTGCCAAAATATCGAGCAAATCATCAGAGCCATTGCCAAGCGTAATCTGCTCGACCTTGACATCATTAAAGTCAGCTAACGCTTGCTTCAGATAATAGCCATTGCCATCAGGATAACGTGATAATTGACCCAGTTGCTCAGTGATGGCTAGTGTCACTCGCGGTGAGCACCCCATCGGGTTCTCATTGCTAGCCAGCTTCACCACATCTGAGACACCATATTCGCGCGTCAGCTCTTCAATTGGTTTACCTGTCTGATAAGGTACCAACGCCAGAATACTGTCATAAGCTGGCGTTAATGGCGATAGGTTTGATGCTGTCAATTGATCAGGCTGCATGGTTTATCCTTGGAGGTTATCACTAAATGCGATCGCCCATCTATTAGGTGTCAATCTCGATAGATAAACAAGCTAATAGATGAGCCAATATATTTCTACAATACTGCTTTTGGATATGAGCCTAAGATGCGCAGATCTTTTACCAATGGGCGAATATCGTTGATAGCGGCGCTAACATTTGGATCATTGATATGACCGTTCATATCAATAAAGAACACATATGCCCACTTATTAGGACGCTCAGGACGTGTCTCGATACTGGTCATCGAGACGCCATGATATGACAAAGGTTTCAAGATTTCGATCAATGCACCAGCTCTGTCATGGGCTGAGACCACGATGGAGGTTTTGTCTTGACCAGAAGGCGCAATGGCCTCATGTCCGATGATAAGGAAACGAGTGGTATTGCTTGGATTGTCTTCAATGTTTGAGTAAAGCTTATGCAAGCCGTACTCTGCAACCGCAACGTCGCCAGCGATTGCTGCTGAATGCCATTCGTTTTTGAGGCGACGTGCCGCTTCACCATTGCTTGATACCGCAACGCGCTCCACATTAGGAAAATTCACATCTAGCCAATGACGACACTGCGCCAATGACTGTTGGTGCGAATAAATACGGCTTAAACCATCAAGCTTAGTATGCTCAGCGACTAAGAAGTTTTGGTGAATCGGTAGCTCAACTTCACCAATAATTTTTAGCGTAGAAGATAAAAATCCGTCCAAAGTATGATTGACAACCCCTTCTGAAGAGTTTTCGACAGGGACAACGCCATACATCGCCGTGCCCGCTTCAACCTCACGGAATACATCGGTAATGGTCGTCATTGGCACGGTATCAGCAGCTTTACCAAAATGCTTTAATGCAGCGGCATGGGTAAAGGTGCCAACTGGTCCTAAGAAAGCAATACGCTGCGGCGCTTCTAAGTCTAGGCATACCGACATGATTTCACGGAACAAACGCGCCATCTTTTCGTCAGCGATTGGACCCGTATTACGCTCCATAACCGCTTTTAACACCTGTGCTTCACGCTCAGGACGATAAAAGATAGGATTGGTATTGTCATCAGCGGCCGTGTGGTTTTTCTTTACTGCTGCCACTTGTTGCGCCAGCTTGGCACGGTTATTGATGAGTGTTTGGATTTCGCAGTCGACCGCATCAATGTTTTGGCGAATATTGTCTAAAAACTCTTTTTCAGTTGCGGTGTCGCTAGCGCCTGCGGCGGTTTGATTTAGATTGTCCATGGTTTGTTCTGGTGACTGCTCGCTCATTACCGCCCATCCTTTTTAGATTTTATCACTGTTAGGTATTACTAATATTTAGATATGAATATCTGCTAAATTTTACTATGTTTTTTAAATGCTTCGATTATCTCTACATACCGATAGTGCTTGAGAGTGTCATTATGAAGTCATTGGTAAATAGCGGTCAATGACCAAAACTATTTTGACCATCATCCAAAAACAGTCTATCAGAAACATCGCGCGTCATTGGCGTTCTCTGGTATTACTGCTATATTGGTCGCCAAGTACATAAGACCAACGGATGACCGGCTCTACTATAGCAAAAACTCGAGTCAGTGCCCATTCGTAAATAGTGATAAGTCAGCAAATTATTATTAATATTATCACAGTTAAGTGATATGACAGTGGCGCATAGCACAACTATGAGCAAACACACGTAGAAAACTGTGTTACAGTTTCCATTCAGCTCCCTACCCTGCGATATATAAGAGGAGCACCAAATCATTAATAAGAAAAAGGATATCTGATGAGCGCATTACAACAATTACGTACTATGACGACCATTGTCGCTGATACTGGCGACCTTGCTGCTATTGCCCGACTAAAACCTATCGATGCGACCACCAATCCAAGCCTCATCACCAAAGCCCTCATTCATCCTGATAACCAAGGTATGCTATCAGAAACAATGAGCCGCCATAATGGCGATGTAGATGCAGTGATTGACGCCCTGACCATTCAAGTTGGTTGTGATATTTTGGCGCTTATTGAAGGGCGCGTTTCTACCGAAGTCGATGCGCGTTTGTCTTATGATACTGGGGCGACGATCGATAAGGCCCTTGAGTTTATGGACGCTTATCAAAAAGCTGGCATCGACTCAGAGCGAGTATTGATCAAAATGGCAGCAACTTGGCAGGGAATTGAAGCGGCACGTTATCTTGAAACCCAAGGCATCCACTGTAACTTGACTCTATTATTTGGTCAGCATCAAGCAATCGCCTGCGCAGATGCGGGCGTGACGCTCATCTCTCCTTTTGTAGGGCGTATTTTAGATTGGCAAAAACGCCAGCAAAACCGCCAAAATGTACCGGCTTCTGAGGATATGGGCGTACAATCTGTCAAACTTATTTACCAATACTACAAGCAGCATGGCTATCATACGCAAGTCATGGGGGCGAGTTTCCGCTCAACTGAGCAGATATTGGCACTCGCAGGTTGCGATTTGTTGACCATTGCACCCAACCTAATCGATGAGCTGGCAGCCATGGATATTGATGTGCCTCGTCAGTTATCGCCGAGCATAGCCATGGATATGCAAGCGATGAGCCAAGTGAGCTTGACGCATGAAGAGTTCAGCGCGGCCTATCAGCAAGACACAGTCACACAAGACCTATTACCAAAAGGTATTGATGGTTTTATTGGGGCACGTGATGAGCTGGCGAAGACGCTAGCGGCCATCCGCGGGCAATAAACGAGGCACGATAAGCACTCGTCTGGCACAAAAGATATTTGCCTGCCCACAGTAAGTTGGCTATCATGAGCGACTTCAGATAACAAGAAGCAAGGCTTAAGTATGAAACGGCTATCAATGTTATTGGCAGGCAGTGTTTTAGTGACCAACGCCCATGCGGTCAATTGGGTCGAGGTGACCGAGAGCGACTTTGGATCGACGTTTAGCTTAGATGTAGACTCTATTGAACACTCTGACATCAGCATCATAGACGAAAAAGACGTCGAAAATATCACTGTCTCTTTGCTAAGAACCTATCCTACGCAAAAAGATAAGAGCACAGTGAAAGAAAAACCCATCCATCATAGCGATCAGCAATTACTGATTTCTTGTAAAGATTTCAGTTACTATAAAAGAGCTTACGTCGATTATAGCGCTGATAATAAAGTCATTAAGTCGTGGCAATCAGAAAAGCCTATACTGACCACCAAAGACTTTAAGATCACCACACCAAAGACGGTTGGTCGCACGCTGATCGAGTACGCCTGTAAAAGCTATGAGCAAAACAAATCGTAATATCATTAGACTCACCACAAAAAAAGCGCCCTGATGATTTTCAGGGCGCTTTTTTATACTCTATAAACTCTCTTGAACAATCAAACTTACGCCTTTAATACCGTATAGACAGGTACTGGGAACTCGCCATGTAGCTCAACCAAATCTAATAAAACTAATGCGCCGACCACAGTATGATCGGCTGACTGGCATAACTCATAAGCGGTCGTCAATGTGCCTCCAGTCGCCAAGATATCATCGACCAGTAGTACGCGTTCAGGTGGCAAGTTGTTTTGCATCTCAAGCGTGTCTTTGCCATACTCAAGCGCATAGGCCTTATTAGCGACAGGTGGCGGCAGTTTACCTGGTTTGCGGAGCAATATCATACCCTTACCCAATCTTCCTGCCAGCATACTGGCAAATACAAACCCGCGCGCCTCAACAGCCCCTAAGCAATCCACCTCATCCATCAGTCCCTCTGGCAACGCGGCAAGCAGCGCATCAATGACAGCATCAATATGACTGCGCAGTAACGGGGTAATATCATAAAAATCAATGCCAGCTTTTGGAAAGTCTGGTACTGTGCGAATAATCTGCCAAAACGGATGGACAGTATTGAGCATTGGAGTCGTCTCATTTTTGATAGTGGCAGATGTGGCGGCGTTAATACTCATGAAAACCCTTAGCTTGTATATGTTATATGGCTTGGACAATAGTTAGACACTGATAGATCAGCAGGCAATTATGGCTGACAGTGTCAATTTAGCGGCCGTTATTATAGCATGATTGGCTTTTTTGTGGCGGCTTATAGCCCAAGATCGTACTTCGCTTCGGTACGATGGTTCAGATGATGGACTTGATAAAAGCCAATTTCATCTCAATATACAAGTGTAAACTTAACTATGAAAATAACGGTTATATGCTAAACTACGTGCGCTTTTACCGTCTAATATAATGACTGTAATACGAAATATAAGCGTTTATGACGCACTGTGACACTGGTAATGATCGATAGGACTATTTATGAAACGTTATGAATGTATTGTCTGCGGCTGGATCTATGACGAAGCGCTTGGCTGCCCTGAAGAAGGTATTGCCCCTGGCACCAAATGGGAAGACATCCCTGATGACTGGACCTGCCCTGAGTGCGGTGTCGGCAAGCTTGATTTTGAGATGCTTGAGCTGTAGTAGATGACCCTCTAATTAGGACACTTCATGACAACATCAAATGACATTAATAGTGCCAAATTGCCGGAAACGTCAGATACCAGTTTAGACAATATTCTAGACTTTTACCCTACTCCTGAATGGCGACGGTTTGGGGAGCATCAGTGGCGCGACTCCGATCTTAGCCAACACCTTCATCAAGCGATGATTGATATTGGTGATGGTATAGAGTTGTGTGTCGAAGCGGGTGGCAACCCTAATAATCCGCCCCTACTGATGATCATGGGACTGGGTTCGCAAATGATATTTTGGCCAGACAATTTTATTAAGCGCTTTATTGATGCTGGTTTTTTTGTGATCCGTTTTGACAATCGTGATATTGGCCTGTCTTCTAAAGTACAGATCGAGGGCCTACCGCGTATCAACCAGCTCAAAATGATGGTACGCCTACAAACGGGGCTATCGAACAAAAGCACTCAGGTGGCTTATAACTTGACTGACATGGCAGAAGACACTGCCCGTTTGATCAAGGCGCTAAAGCTTGGCAAAACACATCTGCTTGGTGCCTCTATGGGCGGGATGATTGCTCAAATTGTGGCGGCACGTTATCCAAGCTTGGTGCAGCGTATGGCGCTTATGTTTACCACGACCAATCGAGCATTTTTAAAACCGCCAAGACCTAAGCAGCTATACACCCTTATCAATCGTCCAGAGAGCCACTCTGAGCGTGATATCGTACGCCATAGTGTCTGGTTTATGAAAACGGTTGGCACACCAGGTCACGTCAATGTGCGCATGGTGCGTGAAATTGCCAAAATTCGCTATCAACGCAATTTTCACCCTCTAGGTACGGTGCAGCAGCTCAATGCTATCTTGGCATCAGGCTCTATCAGCCGCTTTAGTAAACAAGTCAAAGCACCAACGATTGTCTTACATGGTAGCGCTGACGGACTGCTACCGGCGTCACAAGGTCGAGTGGTGGCAAAAACCATTCCTAATGCCAAGTTTCATTTAATCGAAGGTATGGCGCATGATATTCCAGAGTATTATCAGCCTTATATGGTCGATTTGATTAGCAATCATTTGTTAGAAAAATAGCTATTCGCCTATAGTAACACTAGCCATAAAAAAGAGTGTATACCCTATCGATAACGAATAGGGTTTACACTCTTTTTCGTTGTATACCAATTATAGATTATGGATATAACGCTAATCGCAGCTGACACCTGTGCCTTCTTTATTGATACACATTTTATTGCCGTTTTTTAAATTGCCGATCCATGCCTTACCACCTGTAAATGCAAATGAGGGTTGACCCTTATAATTATCATCAGTTAATACCCCATTACTAGTGAAGCGAAAAGGAATCACTAGCTCACCGCCCAGATTAACAAAGCCCCACTCCTCTCCGATACGAACGCCCGCTAATCCTTCAGAGAATGGACGCACTTCATCAAACGAATAGGTAATCATCGTGACGTCGTTGTCGTCAACGAAGCCCCATTTTCCATCTTGCTGACGTGATTGTAATGTCGTAAAACGTGTAGGTGCAGGTTGTCTTGATTGTGATGACGTATTGTTAGTAGAAGCTGTGGATTTTTTAGCCGATTGACTATTATCCTGAGCATTTGGATCACGCGTTGCATTACCATTTTTATCTAACCAACTTATCGCACTGTTTTTACGGACGCGCGCTCTCCCATTACGATAATCATCGATCTCGTCAATCGATGCTGAAAACGAGACAACCGTGCTGTTGGAGGTATTGATAACACCGTAGTTACCATCTTTTTTTACGACGATACGTCCTTCAGATACTGGACGCGCCCACCCTTGATTTCCTGTGAGCATATCGTACATTGCAGGCACGACTTCGCGTCCCTGCATATTGAGATAACCGACCCGACTGTTGCGCAATACAGGTAGTAGCCCGCCCGATATCTTGTCGGCATCGACTTTCTGATAGCGTGATAAATCAACGACCCTTTTACCTTTGCTGTCAATCAGAGCGACTGGCGCACCAAAATCTTTGATTGCCAAAAAATAGCCGCTAGTAGACGTACAAGAGACGTTTTTATAGTAGCTTTTGGGGAGCTTGCAACTGGCCGCTTGTGCGCTAGGCATTAAAAAAAATGCACTAGAGACGATACCTATCGCAAAGCTAAATTGCGATATTTTTAGAGGCAAACAAGAGGTCACATTTGGTTGTATTTTTGACATAAAATGTCGGAGCATAAGCAAACCTAGGCAAATAATATAGATTGTTTGATATAGCGGTTGATGACTGGTGATTTTATGAGTACTAGACTAACAAATTGCAATATCAGAGCCAATATCATTCCTGTAAGGATGTGACTCGATTATATAAGCGCTGTTGTACAAGCATTATTGTGTGAGTAAGGTCACAAGATGGTTCTACTGCCTACGAGACTTTTTCTTACTATTTGGTTTAATAAATTATCTACAGCAACGATCTATCTAATAACCAGAATAAATTTTGGTTTTGCCATTTTATTTTTTGCTTAAAACCACGACAATAGGGCTTTGGCTAACCCTCACATTGGTCTAGGACCATAAGAATAATAATATAAGGACGTTTTATGGCGACTGCTTCTTCACGCGCTGCCCCTATTGGCCTAGTTATCGGTTGTATTATCTTCGGGCTGGGCAGTCTGATTGTCGCTCACGTCGATATCGGTGGCTGGGCGATGTCGTTTTGGCGACTGGCCATTTCAGGGGTTGTCTTTGCGATTTTAGCCAAGGTGATGCGCCAACAGATGCCACAATCAAAACGTGCTATTTTTTATGGTTTATTGTCAGGTGCATTTTTAGGATTAGACTTGGCGCTTTGGCACGAGAGTATTTATGCTGTGGGTCCTGGTATTTCGACCCTGCTCAATAGCTTACAAATCTTCTTCTTGGCTGCCATTGGTTTTTTATATTTCAATGAGCGCCAATCTATCGTGCAGATCATCAGTTTATTTTTAGCGATGCTGGGCGTTGCAATGATAGGCAGTCCTGAATTTGCACACAATTCAGCGGCCACTTGGGGATTTGTCACGGGTATTGTGTCAGGAGCAATGCTAGCCGCGTCGATGACTTTTATTCGAAAGACACATGATACCGAACCGACACCGATATTTATGCTGATGCAGCTGATTAGTATCGGTGGCGTCTTAGCGATGATTGTGCCTATGTTCATATTCGATACAGGTCATATCTTGCCCAACACATGGTCGGAGATTGGTTGGGTGCTTATCTACGGCACAGTGATGCAGTGTTTGGCATGGGGTCTGATTGCTTATTCTATTCCTAAGTTGTCTCTGGCTTTGACTGGTTTGTTACTATTAACTGAGCCTATTGCAGCACTTGTCATTGATTATAGCTGGCTGGACAAACCTATCAATGGCTTACAATGGGGCGGCGCGTTATTGACCATGCTTGCAATCTACTTAGGCTCCTTAAAGCCAAAGCCACATTCTCTGCGGCGCTATCGGTTTTTTTCGCGGTTTTATAAGCGAGACTATAAGTAATTAAGTAGTATTGATACGATTCTCTCACGCAGACATTTAATAAAAAGCGCCCATACTATTCATAGCATGGGCGCTTTTTGTTGACGCTGTAAATACACTGATAAAGCCTTTTTAACTTGTCTCAATATTTAAGACTCAAACAACTGACAGATTGATTATTTGGCCAACGATGAAGGCACGGTTTTGGTCTCGCTACTTCTTTGGTTAAATAAGGCATTTAGCAAGATAGCAGCCAACGTAGCGGTGCCGATACCACCCAAATCAAAACCACCTAAGTGCAAGCTAAAGTTACCTGTACCCATGATTACGGTCACTGCCGCGATGATCAGATTGCTGTTTTTACTAAAATCAATGTGGCTGTCGATCCAGATTTTTATCCCAGCGATCGTGATCAGACCGAAAACGACGATAGAAGCGCCGCCCAATAAAGCCGCTGGTATCGTTTGGATAATGGCACCAAATTTTGGTGATAACCCTAATATAATAGCGACCATACCTGCGACGACAAATATCGTTGTGCTATATACTTTGGTGACCGCCATCACCCCGATATTTTCAGCATAGGTAGTCACACCCGTACCGCCAAATCCTGCTGAGAAAGTCGTTGCCAAGCCATCGGCAAAAAATGCTCGGCCCATATAAGGGGTCACGCGAGACTTAGTCATACCTTCCACTGCCTTAAAGTGACCTAAGTTTTCAGCCACCAAAATAAAGGCGACAGGCGCAATGAGAATAATAGCGCTCATCTCAAAGCGTGGGGTATGGATGCTGGGCAGACCAAACCATGCAGCCGCAGCGACTGCGCTAAAATCAATTGCCGTCCCAAAACCTAGGATATTGGTCAACACAAAATAAGCGATGTATGATAATACCAAACCCACGAGTAGCAGCAAACGACGTAACATGCCACGGGTAAATACCGCCACTCCACTGATGAGTAGTACGGTCAACGTAGCCATCCAAGCATCAAACTGATTGGCAGATACGCCCTGAATAGTGACTGGTGCCAAATTAAGACCAATAATCATGACAATAGCACCGGTGACGATAGGCGGCATCAAGCGCTCAATCCAGCCAGTGCCTGTTTTCATCACCAGCAGGCCAATCAGCGCATAAATGATACCGCAGGCCATGATACCGCCTAGCGCGACATTCAAATTGGCATTGAACCCTGCCCCTGCATACGCAGTTACCGCAATCACTGGACCAATAAAAGCAAAGCTTGATCCCAAGTAGCTTGGCATACGCCCACCAGTGATCATAAAGAACATCACCGTACAGATACCAGACATCAAAATGGCTAAGTTAGGGTCAAATCCCATCAATAATGGCGCAAGGACGGTCGCACCAAACATGGCAAATGTATGTTGTATACCAAGTAATACACTCTTTGACGGTGGCAGATAATCATTGATACCCACTGGATCACGATCCAAATCGCCTTTGTAAGGTCGCCATGTCGGAAACCAGCGACCATTTTCAAAATCTGGATTGTGCGGATAACTGATGGCTGCTGAATCAATACCTGCAGCTTCCAATGCATTGTGAGCTGACTGATTTTGAGCGCTGTTGTCTGAAGCTGATGATGGGTCTTTTTGAGATGGCATGCGCGCGTGTCCTATGTGAGCTGAGGTAATAGGCTAAAATAATGGAAAAAGTAAAAACGGTGCGAAATTGGGAGGATAGTAGCGAACGCGATAGAAGTCGTAAACAATATAAATAAGCACTATCGTCTTCTATCGATAATATGTCATCCCAATTCATTCATTTATGTTGTAATATGACAAACCAAAAGTATTATTTGGTATGATAGCCAGTTCTTGGCTGGTTGTATTAGATCACTATGTATAACCAAAGATACTGTATGATCAAAAGCACGTTTGCTCTTCTACCAACCAGCCTATTTAATAGCGATATTGACTTACAGGATGTTACATAGTCGTTGACTCCGAGCATGATAGCGGAGTTTCAAAACAAATAAAAGTGATTATTCAGTCACCATCTGTACTCTTTAATAGCAATATTTTTATAGACGGTCGTTCACAAGTCTTCTGTAGTGGGCCTTGAGAGTGACGACTGCCTATTATATTTTCAATAAAAGCGCTCAAGGCAATCATCACAATTGCACAAGCCTTTGAATTTTCGGTAACTCATTATGATTAGTATTTTTGATTTATTTAAAATCGGCATTGGTCCATCGAGCTCACATACAGTGGGACCAATGGTGGCAGCCAATTTATTTTTAGCCTCATTGACCAAGCAAATGGAACTGACGGCTATCGCAAAGATTGAAATCGAGCTTTATGGCTCTTTGGCGGCGACAGGAAAAGGGCACGCAACAGATACTGCCATATTGTTAGGGTTACTTGGTCATACACCTAGCACCATCGATACACGTATGACCAGCAGCTATCTTTCTCCTATTTTTTCTGGCAAGACATTAAATGTGTCAGGTATTCACACGATTGCATTTGATACAGAGCAGGATATTTATTGGTACGACGATACTGTCCTGCCCTATCACCCTAACGCACTGACGCTTCGTGCTATATCGACTGACGGTACTCGTTATCAGCAGACCTACTATTCGATTGGTGGTGGTTTTGTCATCAATGAAGAAGATGCCACCGATCCAGATGAAGATCATGCCAGCCCAACGATCGATAGCGTTCCTTATCCTTTTAATAATGCAGCAGAACTACTAGAACAATGTCGTCAGTATGATTTGAGCATCAGCGAATTAGTACTGGCCAATGAATGCCACTTCCATGACAAAGAAGAAGTATTTGCCTACTTAGATAGTATTTGGGAGGTCATGCAAGATTGCGTTAAGCAAGGCTGTGAAAATGGCGGTATTTTGCCAGGCGGCTTGGATGTCAAACGCCGCGCACAAGATTTGCACAGGCAACTGTCTGCGGAAAAAGACCAACCTATCACCAAAACTGATAAATTAGCCGCCATGGATTGGGTAGACTTGTACGCGCTCGCCGTCAATGAAGAAAACGCCAATGGCGGCAAAGTTGTGACCGCACCCACCAATGGCGCAGCAGGTATTATTCCTGCAGTATTGCACTACTATCGTGATTTTTTACCTAACTATAGCCAAGATGGTGTCCGCAAGTTTTTATTGAACGCCACCGCTATCGGTAGCCTAATCAAGCAAAACGCTTCCATCTCTGGTGCTGAAGTCGGCTGCCAAGGCGAGGTTGGATCGGCATGTGCGATGGCAGGTTCTGCATTAGCAGAGATCATGAATGGGACACCAGCTAAATGTTTAAATGCGGCAGAAATCGGTATTGAGCATAATTTAGGTCTAACCTGCGACCCTATTGGTGGACTGGTGCAGGTGCCTTGCATCGAGCGCAATGCCATGGGGGCGGTCAAAGCTATCAACGCAGCACGTCTAGCCTGTAGAGGAAATGGCCAGCACTTCGTCTCTTTGGATAAGGCTATAGAAACCATGAAGCAGACAGGTGCTGATATGTCTGATAAATATAAAGAGACCGCTCGTGGTGGCCTAGCTGTCTATGCTGATAATAGAATTCCTACTGCGACGCGCGGCGTTAGTGTTAACTACAGTCAATGTTAATGCAATTGATAAATGTTACCTTTAACCACGCTATCTCATCATAGCAGCAGATATCGTATCAATAAAAAGGCCGCTATATATTAGCGGCCTTTTTATTAGTTGTATACTTTCAAGCTGTACTATTCAGCAGTTTTTGAAACGACTTCGTTTAAAATCCAAACTGGTTTGACCACATTAGATCCTTCAGCAGTGACTGCTTCTTGGCGTACATCTAATACATAACGGTAGTTTGGCTCATAAGTGAAGCCTTGAATGTTACCACTTAAAGTGGTGTAGTTTTTCTGATAAGTTTGGCGATACTGTAGGCACTGTGATTCAACCATCGTACCGTCTGTTGCAGTCAGATCACAAACTGCTTTACGCGGTGCGATTTCTACTTCAAAACTTGGAATATTTACCACTTTGACGTTCATAGGCTGTCCTTCTACAACCATTGTACGCTCATTGTCCATGTCCATAGTAGAACAACCAGTAAGAGCAAAAGTTGTCATCAATGCTGCAAGTGCTAATCTTTTCATTATTCAATCCTCAGATAATTGGTAATAATTCTTCATTTTCTATCTAAATTTATTATTTTAAAAACTCTACTGCATTTCTTCATACAACAAAGCTTCTTTCTACCATGATGATATTTAGAGTCACGCTAATTGAAATCTCTAGCCAGCTTTACTAGCGTTTACTAGCGTTGTAGTGAATATCATCTGTTCACCCCAGCAAGTATAGGTCGCAACTCACCTTACTCTCTATGACTGCTTTGTAAAGTAACGTCAGCTTTTGCAACTGATGTTAATAAAGCGTATTGAATAGCAGAGTAATTTGATAACAGCTTAGTATTAGACACAAAAAAGCCAGAGCAATCATTACTCTGGCTTTTTGTAAATAGATTTAAAAAATCTGTCAAGATTGAAACTTTTAAGACCGTTTCTAACTGCGATAGTCAGCGTTTATTTTGACATAGTCGTATGACAAATCGCAGGTATACACCGTATCGCTAGCATCACCACGAGCAAGATCAATGTGAATGGTAATCTCAGCGCGGCTCATGACTTTTTTACCTGCTTCTTCTGTATAGCTGGGCGCGACACCGCCATTTTGACAAATCATCACCTCATCTAAATACACATCAACTTGTTCGGTGTCTAGGTCGTCAATACCAGCATAACCGACTGCCGCCAAGATGCGCCCCCAGTTTGCATCACTCGCAAAGAATGCCGTTTTTACCAGTGGTGAATGCGCCACAGCATAAGCCACATCGCAGCACTCTTGCGTGGTCTGCCCGCCAGTCACTTTAACCGTCATAAACTTGGTCGCCCCTTCACCGTCACGGACAATGAGCTGTGCCAAACGTACAAACACTTCGCGCAGTGCATCAAAAACGGCCTGATAATGCGGATGCGCTGGACTATCAATCACCTCTGAGCTGGCAGCACCTGTCGCAATCAATACGCAGCAATCATTGGTCGATGTATCCCCATCAACGGTAATACGGTTAAACGACTGCTCATTGATAGCGCTGAGCATCTCTTGCAATAAGTCGGCCGCGATATTGGCATCGGTTGCGACATAACCCAGCATAGTCGCCATATTTGGACGTATCATGCCTGAGCCTTTTGACATGCCAGTGATATGATAGCTAGTACCTGCAACGTCGACTTTTTGGCTTGCAAGCTTAGGGATAGTATCTGTCGTTCGGATACCATTAGCAGCAGCCAACCAGTTATCAGAGGCTAAGTTTGCTAGCGCATCGTCTAAACCTGCAATGACCGCGTCACTATTTAATGGCTCGCCAATCACGCCAGTAGAAAATGGCAGTACTGTATTAGCCTCTACGCCAGCTTTTTCAGCCAAGGCAATACAAATTTCAGTAGCGCGGCGTTTACCATCAGCGCCCGTGCCTGCGTTTGCATTACCTGTATTGGTTACCAGATAACGCGGACTAGCCTTGGTAAAGTGCTCACGTAATATACGTACAGGCGCGGCGCAGAATGTGTTTTTGGTCGTGACAACTGCGGTCGAGGCCTGTTCAGCGATTTCAATCACGACCAAATCATCACGATTTTTATAACGTACGCCCGCGGCAGTTGCGCTCAGCTTAATGCCATCAATGGGATAAATAATATCAGGTACTGCTACGTTTCCAACAGACATAGTAAAATCCTTATTTTTCAATTTTTATCGTTGTTTTTAGGTGATGTAATAAACACTATAGTTGATCCAATTTAAAGGTGGTACAAGGCAACCGAGTGCAGATTTATATGTCATACTTCAAGCGAGGTTAACGCCGTAACGCCTTTATAGTGGATTGACTATATATCTGAATATTACGGTTTTCTTAGATCAAATGCCGACCAAATGGGTGCATGGTCAGAGGGTTTTTCCATAGCGCGTAGCTCATAGCTGATGCCAGCACCAATGCATTCTTCTACAAGATCAGAGGTGCATAAAATATGATCGATACGTAAACCGCGCTTGGGTTCATCATTAAAGCCGCGGCTGCGATAATCAAACCAGCTGTATAATTCGGTACTCTCTGGATAATGCAAACGGTACGTATCGGTCAACTCACGCGACATTAATGCTGAGTACCATTCGCGTTCCTCTGGCAAAAATGAGGTTTTTCTATTTTTTAACCAGCGCTTAGCATTGACCTCACCGATACCGATATCGATGTCTTCTGGCGCAATATTCATATCACCCATCACAATGATCGAACGACCTTCTGCCTTTAGTGTATCAATATAAGCCATTAAATCTGCATAATAAGCACGCTTCATCGGAAATTTGGTCGGATGGTCTTGGCTCTCTCCTTGCGGAAAATAACCGTTGAGCACATCCACTTCGCGCCCTTTAAACTCATAGCGTGCATGTATAAAACGCTTTTGTGCTTCGGTATCTTCGCTAGGAAAACCTTTTTGTACAAATATAGGCGCCACTTTTGACAGTAATGCCACGCCATAATGTCCTTTTTGCCCGAAATACTCTACGTGATATCCTAGAGCTTTTATGTCATCAAGTGGAAATTGATCGTCATGGACTTTGGTCTCTTGTAGACCCATGACATCAGGATCGATTACTTCGCGCACTGCCTCAAGCTGATGCTGGCGAGCGCGGATACCATTGATATTAAAACTGACAAAACGGGTCATAAACTGTCCTATACTGATTGATTAAAATACGATGCTGATATAGATGTATGCGATGCAAATGTCTATGATAACAGACCTAGGCTACCCTAGCTGTTACATGGCCTTATATCTTGAGCTAGAGTAGCGCTTATTATAAATATAATAGACCTCTTGCAAAAGTAGCAAAGGGAATTAAAATAAGAAGGCACTCATAATTTTTTAGGAACCATGCCAAACATAAATAAGCTACTCAAACAAAGTGACGCTG
>NZ_LNDJ01000055.1 GCF_001444505.1 Psychrobacter piscatorii
GTCTGCGTGGCATTACCATTCAAGCCACTATTGACGACCAGATAGCCATCTTTCATATCCAATTGACCTTTGAATAGGTCGGTATTAGGCTTATGACCGATGGCGACAAACATACCCATTGTATCTAATTGTTTGGTGCTGCCATCAATCATTGATTCGATAACGACACCATTGACGCCCATGTCATCACCGACAACTTCTTTGACTTGATGGTTCCATTCGATTTTAACATTACCGTTTTTGGCTTTTTCAAACAGCTTGTCTTGTAGGATTTTTTCAGAGCGTAGGCTATCACGGCGATGCACTAAAGTGACTTCAGAAGCAATGTTAGAGAGGTATAAGGCTTCTTCAACGGCTGTATTACCACCGCCAATCACAGCGACTTTTTGATCTTTATAAAAGAAACCGTCACAAGTGGCACAAGCGGATACGCCAAGCCCTTTAAATTTGGTTTCTGATTCTAGACCTAGGTACTGAGCAGAGGCACCTGTTGAGATAATCAGGGCATCACAAGTGTAGGTGCCGTTGTTACCTGACAGCTCAAAAGGTCGTACATTCAAGTTAACATCATTGATATGATCATAAACCAATTCTGTACCGAAACGCTCAGCATGTGCCTTCATACGCTCCATTAATGCAGGACCGGTCAAATCATGCGCATCGCCTGGCCAGTTATCGACTTCGGTGGTGGTGGTTAATTGGCCACCCACTTCTATACCCGTTACCATAACAGGTTTAAGGTTGGCGCGTGCCGCATAGACCGCAGCCGAATAACCGGCAGGACCTGAGCCTAAAATGATGAGCTTTTCGTGACGTGAAGCAGTAGTGTCAGTTGCCATAAGTGGTTCCTTTCTAAATATACGAATGAAAAATATGAGTTATAAATCTAATAAAAAAACGTCAAGCGTTGCTACTAATATGGTTTTTCTAATTGCTGTGTGATAATAACATAAGGGTAGATAGCAAAAAGTGCAAGTTTGCTAAAACAAACACAGCTATCATTAGAATCAAAGCATGATAACCTTGAAATACTCGTGCTAGAAACAGCTGGTATTTTATAGGGTCTATACAAAATTGTTAGCAGTATTCTGTTAGTAACTTTTGGATTATTCGCAGATTTTTTGCGCAAATCGTACATTGATTTACTTTCTTGCACGCTTTCTTTATAAGAGTGTCGCCACTGTACCTATGTATTTGTTATTATAAGAAGTTATGCCAAGTGTGATAGAGCTTAAGCGATGACTGCTATGCTCAGGCCTTTTGAGAGGTGAATCTCAACCAAACACTTTGCTAGGTACCTTTATATGTCAGCACTTTATGTCAGCATGATTAGACTTAGTCATGCACTGGCGACCATTTAGTATTAACAACAAGGCAGATTTTACGTGATATCAGCACCGCTTATTGAGTATTTAAAAAAGGGAATATTTACCCTCCTTGGGTTAATACTGGCTGTTTATTTGTTTGTTATTTTAATGACTTACACAGGCAATGATCCTAGCTGGTCGCACATCAGTAGTGATATGACGACTATTAACAATATGGGTGGCCAGACGGGCGCTTGGTTGTCCGACTTGCTCTATAGCTTTTTTGGCTATGGTGCATGGTGGTTTTTAGCGTTTGTGGTTTATGAGTCTATCCTTATTTGGTGGGATAATAAGCCGACGTTTTGGCTCATGCGACTGGTCGCTTATGTGTTTTTGCTGTTGAGCGCCAGTGCATTATTTGCACAACTGGTTGCCTTAATTAAGCAAGTAGCCAATCCTGCATCAACGGGACTTGAAGGCGTGGCTGGTGGTATCATCGGTCTTGAGTTACAGGAACGTTTGGCACAGTTGCTATCGCAGTGGGGCAGTGTGGTTTTCTTGGCGGTGTTCGTTGTGATTACCGCGACCTTTGCCTTTAACATCCATTGGCTCGCTATATATCAGAAGATTACAGCATTATCTTGGCTTGGCTCAGGGTTGAAAAATAAAGACACGGCTCAGGCAGATCAACAAAGTAATGTCTCACAAAACGCTGATAACGTCACAGAAAACAATCCCAATCAAACAGCCGAGTACGAGCAGCTGCCACTTGAGTTGCAATCAGCTGACGATGCGAATAGTGCTCACGCAGTAGATAATAGTGGCAGATTCAGCAATGTATTATCAGATTTTTTGTCGACGTCAGGATTGGCTGATAGTGTGAAAGCCTCTATGGCGACAGCAAAAGCAGCAGCAACGTCTAGCGATGAAAAAAGTGAGTCACCATACGCGGTCGCAGCGACTGCTAATGCTACGGTTGGCAGTGCAGTCAGTGACACCAACACATCAACGATACCAAACCCTATCGTAGCGCCTGCTCGCAAAGTCGAGCCAAGCTTTGCATGGAATGACGCAAATACGGTTGATGATTTGCTCGCGCGTGAACAGATGGCTTATAGTACTAACAGCATAGATAATTCTACTGTGCCTAACTATGCACAGAGTGAAGTCGTCACTGACGTGTCATTAGAAGAAACAGTACAAGCCTCTGTGGCAGCATCAAAGGTAGAAACAGAAACTCAATCAGATTTATCTAATCAAGAACTAGCGACTCAACCCTCAATGGATGAATCAACGAATGCTCAAGCTGTCAATCAGGCTATTACTGAGCCGGAAGACTCTCACCCAGATGATATAACGGAGAATGTCGATAAGTTAGCAGAAGCATGGTTGGCGGAGCATGGCAATATATCAGAACCTGTTGCAAAATCGTCAGTTGCTACTGCTGAGGAAACTAATGTCACTAATCAAATTCCGCAAGAAGAGCTATCAAGGCCTACGTCAGACGCCACTAATAGCATTCTAAGTGCCGACTCTTATGGGCTTTCTGCTGCACAGTCCGAACTATTACAACGTAATGAGTCATCGCCTGTACCTGAGGTCACAGTGGCTCAGCCATCAGAAGAAGTGGCCGCATCAGTATCAGAAATTTCGGATATGACACCGACCAATACGCCGCCTGCCAATCCAAAAGCGGCGCCAACTGTGGAAGTGGTCAGTTCGGCCTCAAATACACAGCCTGTAGCCCCAGCTAAACCTTCTGTCAGCTTTGCGGTACCAGAAGGTGATAGTAGCAACCATATCACTGACATGATGCCGGAGGAGGATAGTACTGACGATAGTACACCCGTTATGCCGCATATCAGTGACGATGCGGCGTTCAGTCAAAAATCACGCTCTATGCAGACGGCTGCCTATCGCAGTAGCCTAACCCCTATTCCAGAAGTGTCTATATTGGACAAGCCAGATCCTGATCGTAAGCCTAGCTATACCGTCGCTGAGCTTGAACAATTATCTGAGCTGCTTGAGATCAAGCTCCAAGAGTTCAATGTAAAAGCCTCTGTAGTTAATGCCATACCAGGGCCTGTGGTGACTCGTTTTGAAGTGGAACTTGCGGCTGGCGTAAAGGCCAGTAAGGTCACTGGTATTTCACGTGACTTGGCGCGCTCACTATCGATGGCTTCTTTGCGTGTGGTCGAGGTCATCCCTGGTAAGCCGTATATTGGTATTGAAGTGCCCAATAAAAAACGTGAAATGGTACGCTTAATCGAGCTACTTAGTACCGAGATGTTCAAAGACCCTAAAGCACAAATCAGCATGGCGATGGGTAAAGACATTGGCGGTAACCCCATTATTACTGACCTTGCGCGTGCCCCGCATATGCTGGTTGCTGGTACCACAGGCTCTGGTAAATCGGTATTGGTCAACTCAATGCTATTGTCGATGTTACTCAAGTACACGCCCAATCAATTGCGACTCATCTTGATTGATCCAAAGCAGCTGGAGCTTGCCAACTATAATGACATTCCGCATCTGCTTACCCCAGTTGTCACTGACATGACTGAGGCCGCTAGCAGCTTGTCATGGTGCGTGGCCGAGATGGAGCGCCGCTATCAGTTGATGAGCTTGCTAAAGGTTCGTAAGCTCAACGAGTTTAATAAAAAAGTCATCGCAGCAGAGAAATCAGGCAATCCAATGCTTGATCCTTTATGGCGACCGAATGACAGTGTGAGTATCAGCCAAGCGCCAAAGCTTAAAACTCTGCCCATGATTGTTATTGTTGCGGATGAGTTTGCCGATATGATTATGCAGGTGGGTAAACAAGCCGAAGAGTTAATCACGCGCTTGGCACAAAAATCACGTGCGGCTGGTATTCACTTAATGCTAGCTACTCAGCGCCCATCAGTCGATGTCATCACGGGTTTGATTAAAGCCAATATCCCAGTACGGGCAGCACTACGTGTCAACTCAAAAGTCGATTCGCGTACGATTCTGGATAGTGGCGGTGCTGAGGACATGCTAGGTAACGGTGATATGTTGTTCTTGGGGCCAGGTCAGATTGAACCAGATCGTGTGCATGGTGCTTATGTCAGTGATGAAGAGGTCAACCGTGTCTGTGATGCATGGCGTGAGCGCGGTGCGCCCGATTATATTGACAACATGGCAGGAAATTTTGAGCTATCTAGTCCGGGCGGTGGTAGCACGGCTAATGCCTCTGGTGAAGATGATGATCTATATAATGACGCCGTCGCCTTTATTATGGAGACGCGTAAGGTCTCAGCTTCTAGTATCCAGCGTAAGTTCAGTATCGGATATAACCGCGCAGCCCGTATTGTCGACTCAATGGAAGACGCTGGACTGGTCAGCTCGATGGGCAAAAGTGGTAAGCGCGAACTGTTAATGTAGTGCTTAGTATTGAATGAATAATGAAAAAACGAGTCATTAAAGTGGCTCGTTTTTTTATGAAAGAGATTTAAGATTAATTTCATTTATAAACGAACTAGCTACCAAAACCTTCAAATGACCAGTGAGTTTGTTTATCAACCATAGGTCGTGGTTTTTTATAATAAACTGACAGTTACTGATGAAATAGATATTTAAAAAATCTTACTACAATTACTCTCTAAGGAAGGTTGGTTATGTTTAAAGAATATACCCAGTACGATGCACTCGCCTTAGCGGCACTGGTTAACTCAGGTGAGGTCAGTGCAAAGGAGCTATTAGACGCCGCCGTTTATCAGGCCAATAAACTCAATCCCAAGCTAAATGCCATTATTCACCGTTTCGATGAGCGCGCTTACAACGCGGCGCAGGCAGGACTGCCTTCTGGCGTATTTACTGGCGTGCCGTATTTGCTCAAAGATCTCTCATTTAGCTTCGCAGATGAACCCATTACAATGGGCAGCCGCAGCGTCAATATCCTCTCAGAAAAAGACAGCGAAATCGTCACACGCATGAAAGCGACAGGCGTCAATACCTTTGGCAAAACCAATACGCCAGAGTTTGGCTTGATTATCACCACCGAGCCAAAAGCCCATGGCGCCACTCACAACCCGTTTAAAAAAGGCTATAGCTCTGGTGGCTCGTCGGGTGGTAGTGCCGCGGCAGTGGCGAGCGGTATCGTACCGATGGCAGGCGGCGGTGATGGTGGCGGTTCGATACGTTTTCCATCTGCCTGGTGCGGTACGTTTGGCTTAAAACCAAGCCGTGGCCGCAATCCACTTGGCCCTAATCTTGGCGAAGGCTGGGATGGGGCAGTGGCCGACCATGTGATTACGCGCTCGGTACGTGACAGTGCCGCGATGCTCGATGCCACCAGTGGCGTGGAGATTGGTGCGCCTTATGTCATTGCGCCGCCAGACGGCACGTTTTTGCAGGCGGCGATGCGCGCGCCAAGGCCATTGAAAATCGCTTTGCAGCAGCAGCCATTGATTGCCAATACCGTAGTAGACAAAGAAGTCCTTGCTGTACTGAAGCAAACCGCTAAGCAATTAGAGTCTATGGGTCATAAAGTGATACCTGCTGAGCCAAATATTAATATCGAGCAGTTTTGGCATGACTTTATCGTCGTGGTCTGCGCGCATACCGCTTTTACGATTGATAATATCGAGCGCGAGTTTGGGCCCGCCCATATCAAAAACCTAGAGCCGCAAACCTACAATATGGCGCTACTCGGACGTTCGCTATCAGCAGTGGACTTGGTTCATGCCAAGCATGGCTGGCATCACAGTCAGTATCAAACGGGACTGTTATTAGAAACCTACGATATGATTTTGTCCCCGACGGTACCGACGCCTGCGGTCAAACACGGCGTGCTACCACCCAGCCGCATGGATGAGATGATGATGCGTAGCGCTGGGGTGCTCAATAAAGGGTTTGACATGGGCAGATATGCCTTTAGCTCGGGGATGATCGAAAAGCTAAGCGCGCCTGTGCTAGGAAAAATGGGCTTCACATTGTTGAGCAACGTCACAGGATTGCCAGCCATGTCGGTGCCGGTCGGTATGAGTAAAAAAGGCTTACCAATTGGCATGCAACTCATCGGACGTATGAATAATGAGGCGACGCTATTTAGTCTGGCAGGTGAGATGGAGCGTGCGGGTTTATTTACCAAACCTGCCTTTGAGAAGTAGGTTTGGTTTGTGTGCTTTAATTAGATAAGTAGGCACTAGTATATAGGAGCTAATAAATAGCAGCTAATCAAAGCGATAGATATCCATGCCCAAACTATGATGGGCCATGCTCTGATGAACAACCGAGACGCGCTGACCGGCACCTAACGCAAAAAACAATGGCAGCAAATGCTCATCACTAGGGTGAATGTCTTTGTACTCTGGATATTGTTGCCAGTCGAGGGCAGTGGGTATGTCTATCTTGAGCTGCTGGAGCAACCACTGCTTAAATCCTTTAGCAGCCTGATCGATGCTATCGGCTTCCCAGCGTAGCGCTTGCAAGTTGTGGGTGATATTACCTGAGCCAATAACAAGAATTTTCTCATCACGCAGATGCGCGAGCTGCGCGCCCAATTGATAGCAAGCAATGCTATCGTAATGCTGCGGTAGTGATACTTGAACGATAGGCACATCTGCCTCTGGGTACAGGTGTCTGAGCGGTGCCCAAACGCCATGATCACAGGCACGTACAGGATTGACACTACAAGTGATACCGCGTGCGGTAAGCTGCTGAGCAAGTGTCTCAGCCAGCGCTGGTTGACCTGATGCAGGATACTGAAGATCGTAAAGCTCAGGCGCAAAACCCGAAAAATCATGCCACGTTTTTGGCTGCGGGTTACTGTTAATCTCGAGCTTTGCTGATTGCCAATGCGCCGACATAATGACGATAGCACGTGGCTTAGGTAAGTTTTGCCCGATACGTGCCAATGCACTGGTCGTGGCAGATTGCTCAATCGCAAGCGTGGGTGCCCCGTGCGAGATGAACAGCGCTGGAAGCGTCGAGGTGGTGGATGGTACAGCAGACGCACTTTCCCATGCCGCAGCAGAGGTAATAGGTGTCTGTACAGTGTCGTGATGATGATCACGCTGATGCGTAGTCTGAGAGGCTTTGGATGTCGCGCGTTTTGGATATTTCATGTTCCATTTATTAGGGCATGCGCCAGTTTTTCAATCTATTTTGGGATTGACGTTTTAAATCAAAAAAAAGCTTGGGGTTTGGTTAATTACCGCGATGATAAGGGTGGTTATTGTTGATACTCATCGCGCGGTATAGCTGCTCCATTAGTACAACGCGTACCAGCGGATGCGGCAATGTCAGTGCTGATAATGATAACTTTGCGTCGGCTTTTGCTAACACTGCTGGTGATACGCCATCTGCACCGCCGATGACCAACGCAATATCATCACCTTGCTGCATGCCATCAGCGAGTTTATCAGCCAATCCTTCCGTTGAAATCATCTTACCTTTGACGTCTAGTACCCATAATTGCTCACGGCTCGCGGCATTATGAGCGGCCAATATCGCTTGACCTTCTTGCTCACGGTACTGTGCTAGATTGGCATCTGATGGGTTTTTTGCCCGTTTTGCAGCAGCAATCTCTACAATCTCTGTGCTCAGCATGGGCTGAATACGCTTAAAATACTCATCAAATCCTGTCTGTACCCAGCTTGGCATTTTATTGCCAACGCTCAAAATTCTAACCTTCATAGTTCCTACCATTTTTTAAATTGAAAAATTTTTACATTCGAGCACTGAATCTGAGTATTGATAGCCATCAGTGCTCAAGTATCTAATCACTACATCAAAGGGGTAATGGTCTCTGACACGCTGTGATCTACATCCTGCTCATCATCACTCGTATCGGCTTGGCGTTGTTTTGGAATCACGCTGAGTTTGGCATCAGACTCGAAGACAATGGCTTCGATATCATCAAAATTATTGACCCCTTCAGCGCGCATCGCACATTCGATTTCTTGACGAGTCAGGCGCTCGGCACGCATCGCTTCTGGCAGAAACTGCCCTTGATAAAAGACAATACGTGGATCAGACAGAATAACACTGCTAAATTGCGGTGAGATAGAGGCGTATTTGGTTATCAAAAACTGTAAGAGATAGAGTACCAATATCGACGAAGCCCCTTCGATGAAAGGGATGTTTTTGAGCAAAATGGTACTGGCACCCAATGAGCCAATCATGACGGTCACGATCCAGTCAAAGTTATTGAGCTGTGACGTCGATCGTTTACCAGAGGCTTTGGTCACCAACACAATCAACACGTAGACCATAAAGGTCGTTAAAACAATGCGACCGAGCTTATCTATGTTGTCAAAAAAAACCGTTTCCATGATGTTTGCTCCTATTATAAAGTAAAACAAATAATCGCTAAAACCTTGCTGATTAACGTTAGCCTAACGGATTTTACGTATGAGTAGGAGAAAACTTTGTAGTGCCTTGTATAGAGTCGGCAACCCTCAGGCTGTTTTGGAAGTAGGGTTCAAAAAATGATTGATGGCCCATAGGCTGATACGCGTACTGACCAAGGTGAATACCAGCATCAGCACCAATGAAGAGAGCAAGGGCAAAGGCCGCGCCATAGCCATCTCGAGTAATACCTCACGGCTAACCCCATCAAATAACCAAAACCATATGGCTAAAAAATAAAGGACCGTCAATAACCAAACCACCGCTACACCGCCAAACATGAGCCGGTTGATTTCATTTTTAGCCAAGGCACGCTGCTGATGCTTGATGAATTTGCTGACAGCAATATAAGCACCGACGATGATAGAGACGACCATGACCAGTTGCGAATTAAGCGCAATCTTGGTCTGAATCATCATAAATATGGCGCTGGCAAGGATGTAACCAATGGCGAAAAACCCAATATATTGCGCCAGTTTAGGCTGACTTGACGCAAGCGTGCGAGGCTTACTGAGATTGGTTGTCTGGCGTGACATAAGCTTGCCTTTATAAAGGTAAAAATAAAAGTTTTAAAAATGTATTCATAAACATAGCAATCATAATTGCTGTGCAAATAATCATACCACTTGCGTCAAAATATCTGCTGCTGCTTTACTACTGCTTACTAAGCATCGCTTTAGCAAAACCATTAGCGCTGAGCGGTCCAGTCAAGTACTGCATCTAATACAGGTCTTGCCGTATAAGGATTGAGCGCTTGATCTGTATTAATCATACCCACAACGACATAGTCTTGACCTGACAACCCTTTGACATAGCCTGCCATTGAGGTGACGTTATTTAATGTGCCTGTTTTTATCCACGCTCGGCCAATCGCTGCTGAGTCAGGTAGTCGCTCACTATGAGCGGCAATGGTACCACTGACTCCAGCGATACCTAACGAGTCTACATACGCATCAAAGCTTGGGTGATTATAAGCATAGGTCAATAGCTCGCTTAGATTGGCGGCGGTGATGGTACAGTTGCGGCAGAGTCCCGAGCCATTGGTCAAATAAGGTGGCGGTGTGCTTAGGTTGGTTTGCCACCATTGGCTGATATGTGTTAGCGCTGCAGGATAGTCAGTATGCATCGGCTGATACTGGTATAAGCTGGCGGCCTTTTGCGTGCTGTTTTTAGCAGGCATATTGGCGCGCTCAGTTGTGTCATAAGCGCCGATGGATAAGGCAACTTGCTCTGTCATGACATTGTTTGAAAAATGATTGATGTCATAAATTTGCTGCGTTAAGTCCAATGAAGGATAGCTGACCAAGGGCAGAGGTGACACGGTGATCGCACTGAGGCCTTGTAATGATTTTGCGCTATTTGTGGCATTGTAAGGGGTTTCTTGTGAGATCACTTGTCCGCTCAGTGTATTGCCAAGCGCTTGCCATTTTGCAGCAATGACGTGTGCGGCAAACGTTTTGGCATCAGGATACGCCACATAAAACACATGCTCACCGCAGCTTTTTGGCAGGCTGGCATTGAGTGCTAGCCGCTCCGCTTGCCACTGCGGCGATAGGCTGTAGCTTACCTGTCCGCAAGCCGCGTCGCGTGTGCGGATCTTATGAGGGAGTTGATAGTTAGCCAGTCGCGGCTTATAAGTCAAGCTTGCGTGGTCGTTGTCCAAAGGGTGAGTCTTGATACCGACGGTGCTAAAGTTCACCAAAAACCCATCTGGACTGGCGTTGTAAGGACGCATTGGCGCATTGTCAAAGGCGGCAGGATCTTTGCTCACCGACTCAAAAATGCTGCTATCAACGATGATATCGCCATTGATATGGCGAATACCTGCCGCTTGCACTTGATAAAGGAGCTGCTTTAATCGCTCATGAGTCATCTTAGGGTCGCCGCTGCCTTGAATGATCAAGTCGCCCATCAAGGTATCACCGACTTGTATACCCGTATGATAAACCCGCGTGTGCCACACAAAACCTGCCCCCAATGTATCAAGCGCGATAAAAGTGGGTACCAACTTCATGGTGCTGGCAGGCGTACGCGGTACATCAGGCTGATGATTCAATAGTGGTGAAAAGGAGATTTTTACCGAGGCATTATCCGTGCTCACTGCGCTATTGTCATCATTAGTAAGGGAAGGGTTCTCATCAGGTACAACCGTCGGTATGCTCTCTACACTCTGATACGTATAAGGATCATCAGTATACGTATGTATTTTTCGCTCATGCTGTTCAATCGTACGCTGTTCAATAGTGATTAGCGCGCTTTGTGAGTTAGTATGAGTGGTGATGTTGGTCGCTAGGTTATCTGTCTTTGTCACGTTTTGGCTGCTATTGTTTTCATTAGCAGTCACAGCGTTATAGTCAGAGGGTCGCGCCGATTGGCGATCCGTATCACGGCTATCAATCACTTGCACAGACGCGGGCAGTCGACTGGCATTTTTGTCACCCACAGGCGTTACGATAAGACTGATATCAGACGCTGTCAGATTGGCACGTGACAATGCTGCTTCAATGGGGGCTGGTAGAGCCGCCTGTGCATAAGCAGGCGCTATGATCATCGCAGCGAATAGCGTGAGGGTAGGCAGACGTTTATTAGATAAGTGAGAGGGTAATACACGGCTACAGATTGCGGCAGTTTTGGCAGTAATGGGCGACTGATGGTCGCGCTTTGAACGGTATCGCATGAGCATCTTTCATCAGGTGGCAAAAACTGCTTATGGTAACATGAGTTGCTGTTTTCGCATATGCTCTCAGAAGCTCAATTTTATCGTCAATAATAAAGGCTAGCGTACATGCAAAAATGCCATCGCCGTCATTATTGCATCGTTATAAGCATCATGGGCACCAAGCTCAGGAATACCATAATGCGCCAGAATATTAGTCAAATGCTGCGTTTGATTGGGAATACCTTGCGTACGGTCGCCCATACGTCGACTGTATAATTGACGCACATCGATGACTTTGTTGGGCAGGGTCGTTCCCATATAGCGTTTGACCAAAGGGTTTAAAAATACCATGTCGAGCTGCGTGCAGAATCCGACGATGGGGCGGTTATCAATAAAAGGTAACATGAGAGCCAGCATCTCGTCATAACTCATGCCGTGCTCGACATCAGCAGTACGCAGACCATGAATGACAATTGTATCCCGATCTGGCATTACGGGCGGTCTGCAAACTAAGTGCATGCCATTACCCGTATCGATCGTATTGCCATTGATATGTATCGCTGCGACGGACAATAAATGGTGCTTTTTGGGGTTCAGTCCAGTCATTTCACAGTCAATCGCTACCCACTGCTCAGCCGACGGTGTGATGAACATTGATGCCAGCTCCGGACGCTGTAGCTGCGTCTTTTGCCAAGCGCAAGATAACTGCTGTAACCAGCTCATGTTGATCATCCATTTATTTATTCTATTGCTATATTTATGCTATTTCTAACTGATAGTGTTGACGCAGCTGATTTTTAAAACTTTTTACCACGGCCAGACATTCTTTAAGCAGGTCGCGTTCTAGTGCGGTTAGTGTCGTTGGATCGACTTGCCTTGCCTGTTTGTCCTCAGTTGAGAGTGCTACGGATAGCCGCTGCGCCATAAAAAACTCAAGCGCTTCTAATAACGTATCGGCGCGCTCTTGGTTCAGGACATGCGCCTTTACCAAGGCTTTTAGACGCTCTTTGGTACTTGGTACATCGAGTATGTTATTTTCTAATGCCAAGGTACGAATACCATGAACCAATGGAAAGATCCCTGCTTTTTTTAGATCAATATCTGCTGATATAGATTTACCCCCTATCAAAGGCACAAACTTTTGCCACCACTGATTGACATCGCCAAACTGCAATGCTGCACGGGCAAACTGACGTACAAACATTGGATCGGCTTGTCTGTGAGCCATTCTTAAATGCTGACGTACCTGTGTAAGTAGGGTTTCATCACCGCAGACGTATTCGCCATCCATTATGGCGGACAAGTAGATGCCATGCATGGGGTCAGTGTTCTTAAACCATGAGCCAATCTGCGCGGTAAACTGCTTGAGCGGTTGTCGCCACATGGGGTTGGTCATCATGATATTGCCATCGCACAGTGGATAGCCAAGCGTTGCCAAGTGATTATTAAAGGTATCGGCAAACTGTGCCAAATCCGGATGCGTATAGCCATCACGAATGATTAGTGCGTTATCTTGATCGGTACGCATGATTTGCTCGCCGCGACCTTCTGAACCCATGACGATGAGACAAGTATTACTTATCACTTCATCAGGCACAATAAGTTGCCACAACTTGGTAAATACTTGCGCATTCAACGTCTGTACCATGCGGCTGATATTACCGATTTTGACACCGTTTTGATGCTGCGCACGAATATAGCGACCGATGAGTTCGACTGCGGTATCTAGGCTTGGTAGATCGGTTGCTTGCTCGATTTGAATACTAATAAGCTGTGAGTGATGACCAATGTGGGCGAGCATATCGCTTTGTCCAAGCACGCCGACGACATCACCACTGCTATCAATGACTGGCAGCCTGTGAATGCGATAGCGGGTCATGGTGAGCAACGCATCGCCAATCTCGTCAGTGGCCTTGATCGTACGTAGGTTAAAATTGGCATAGCGCTGGCAAAGCGTAATAGCGGGATCTTGTCTGTCACTCACAGCGCGGCAAATATCCGTATCGGTGAGAATGCCTAACAGCAGTTTTGGCTGCTCAGTGTCTCGTATATTTTCTACATAGTTCAGCGGTCGTACCAGTACGTGTTTTAGTCCAGCCTTGGTCATGATACGCGCAGCTTCGTACAAGCTGTTATTGGCATCGACAATATGTACTGGCAATAAATGGACGTCGATGACAGGTTGCAGCATGATTTGCTGCACTTCTTGTTGATGGGTATAGCCAGCAGGGTCTAGAGTTTTGTTGCTACGGCGCTGTCGCAATGCCTTTAGTCTTTCGGGTAGCTTGTCTGATAGCATTTGGCGTACCAGATGATTTTGCGCGCTGATTTTATCGACAGTGGCACCATCGACTTGTAGCAGCAATGTCTCCTCACTGGCCCGAAACTGGTACGGCTGTATAGGTGTGTCCTCACTTTCTGGCACACCAATTTTTATGAGTGACTCAGGTAAGCGGCGACTATCAAACCAGTCATTATTGTTTGGCTCATCAGAATGGTTGCTGCTCAAATAAGAGGCGACAAATTCACCACCCAGTGATTGCTCAATTTGTCCTTTGATGACCACATATAGATACTGCAAGTCTGCTGCGGGTAGGATCTCATCTCTAGCAAGATAACGGATCTTCGTGTTTTTTCTGATGCTTTGACGTTCAGCTAGACTCAGTACGTCAAAGGGCGGCTGGGTAAAGTCAAGATGGGGCATGGCATCATCCTTGATGGTATATTTTGCAGTAGAGACTTTACTATAGCACTATTCATGCAAAAAGCCTCTAATAACCCTATTTATATTGTGGTTATTAGAGGCTGCTTTATTAGCTCAAGATAAAAGCTTTTTGAGTGGCTGTTTATGCCGCCAGCAACTTTCGAATACGACTGATTGCTTCGCGGCTCTCCTCGACACTCGCGACCAAAGCAACACGGACATAGCCTTTTCCAGGGTTATTACCATCAACCTCGCGTGACAAGTAGCGTCCTGCCAATGCATGGATATTGGCCTGCTCGTATAATGCTTTGACAAATACTTCATCATCGCCATCGAACAGTTCAGGTACTTTTATCCAAAAATAAAATCCAGCTTCTGGCATGCGCAAATCTAGCAACTCGCCAAGCTCTGACATCCATAGCGCGAACTTTTCTTGATAAAGGGCGCGATTGTGTGCGACATGCTTTTCATCTTGCCACGCAGCGATAGAGGCAAGCTGATGCGGTATCGGCATCGCACAGCCTTGGTAAGTACGATATTGAAAATAAGACTGCAAAATCTTGGCATCGCCCGCCACAAACCCAGAGCGTAAACCAGGTAGGTTCGAGCGTTTGGATAATGAATGAAATACGATACAGTTTTTGAAATTACGGCGACCCAGATTCGCGCAGGCTTGCAGTAAGCCAATCGGAGCAGTATCAAAATACAGCTCGCTATAGCACTCGTCGCTGGCAATGACAAAACCGTATTGGTCTGATAAACGAATGAGATATTCCCAATCCTCCATAGTCATAACCGAACCCGTTGGATTATTCGGACTACAAACAAATACAAGCTGCGTGCGTGCCCAAACGTCTTTTGGCACCGCGCGATAATCCCCCTTAAAGTCATTGTCTAACGTACAGGGAACAAAATGGGGCGTCGCTTGTGCCAATATTGCTGCACCTTCATATATCTGATAGAACGGATTGGGCATAACAACCAAAGGCGAGGCATTAGATGCTGAAGAGGACGTGCTTTCGTTATCAGCGGTATCATGATTTATGACGGCTTGTACAAAGCTAAAAATGGCCTCGCGAGTACCCATCACTGGCAAAACTTGGGTGTTGGCATCGACATGGCTAAGAAAAAAACGCTTCTCTAACCAGTGCGCAATCGTCTGACGTAACTCAAACATACCATTGGTGGTCGGATAACGACTTATTTTGTCCAAGTTTTCGCGTAGTACGTCCAGTACAAATGCTGGTGGCTCATGTTTTGGCTCACCAATACCCAGTTTGATTTCGCTGTAACCGTCGGCAGGTATGCTGTCAGCAAGTAAGGTTGCCATCTTGGCAAAGGGATAAGGATGTAGATGCGCTAAGTTGTGATTCATAAGTGTGATAACTATAATAGACAATTAATAATAAAGTTATAAAGAAAATTTACATTAGAGCAGTGTAATACCTCTTTTGCCTTTTTCTTCTCATAACGTGAATGCGAATTTATTGTGCTTGAACGGCTGACCTTATCATAGCCCATTCAGTCGTACTTACAAAGCGCATTGAACGCTTCGCGTCTGATAACTTATAACAATATAAAAGATGACTGTCAGTGCCAGAGACAGATCATTTTAAGGACAGTTTGATATGCCTAGTGCACTAAATCATAATAACTTCATCGCTAAAAATATCAATAATGACATTCCTGATGCAGGTGTGCACCCTATTAACATATATGCGCTGCTAAAAGAACGTGAAGCGTGCTGGTGGCAGGCGAGGCGGCAATTGATTGAGCATCAAGAGAAGAAAATCTTTTGGTATGGCGAAAATAGTTTAATCATGTGGTTATTATGGCAGTTGGTTGGTTACGTGGTTGTCGCCATGGCGCTGATGCTGCTAAATAATATGTTGAATCTATCGTTATCTTTGTGGCAATACATTGCTTTATTTATCTTACAGACACTATTTTTTGTTGGTATTCTTGCAGTGAAAGGCCGTCTGGCGAATAAGTTGCAGGATGAGATAGACAATGATGAACTGATGCGTGAAGAGACGTTCAATGAAATGATTATTTTGGCAGAGGATAGTCTGTATCCTGACGTGCATGCCAAGTCGCCTATTTCTTTGAGGCAGCTGGGTGACTATCTTAATGGCGAGTTTCATTTATCAAGCTTGCATTGCTTATTACAAAAAGAAATCAAGGCTGGACGATTAATCATGGAGCAGCAGCTACTTGAAGTAGGTGTTTTGCCACCAGAGCTTGCTGATGTAGAGCTGATAGAACATGCTGATAATATAATATACAAGAGCACGTTATAAAACGTGCTCCTAATAACGTCAATTAATAGCTATAAACCACGTTGTTTTCCCTTTTGGTCGCTAGGCTGGCGAGCAATGCCGATTTTAACGCATCAAGTCGTTCAGCAGATAATGGCTTATCATTTTGGTCACTGATATAAAACATATCTTCTGCGCGCTCGCCTAAGGTCGTAATACGAGCCGCATGAACCTCAATTTGCTCCTGCAAAAACACCTGTCCCACTCGGGCCAATAGTCCTGGCTGATCCAGTGTCTCTAAGCTCATGATATGCTGGTCAGATGCCTCATTAAACTCAAAGTTAATCACCGTAGCCACTTCAAAATGCCTGAGCTGACGTGGCATACGTTTGTTGGTGAGCTTTAGTACAGTAGGGTCTTTAAAGGCATTAATCAGGCGCTGTTTGAGCTCTTGCTGACTGTCTTCATCGACTAGGATAGTACCACTAGGATCTAACAATACATAAGAGTCCAAGGCAAAGTCGCGAGTCGCCGTAATGATACGCGCATCTAATACGTCAAGATTCATCTGATCGAACACCGCCATCGTAACAGCAAACAGATTTATTTGATCTTGGGTATAGACAAATACCTGTACCGCATCCAGTGCCAGTTCACGATGCTCACGCAAAACCACCAGTGGCGGACTATCCGCATTAGAAGCAAGCCCAATCGGTGGATGGTTCAAGATGGCTTCGGTGTGCCACAAGATGTCTTCTGCAATCTCTCGCAAAAAGTACTCATCGCCCAAATCGTCCCATAGTCGCAATACTTCATCGCGATTCATGTGCTGATTATTGACATTGTCTAGCATCGCGAGCGCCTGCGCACGAGTGGCACTGATCATATCTTGGCGATTGGTCGGCGCATCAATATCGGCGCGCAAAATGCGCCGCGTCTGCGAGTATAACTGTTTCATCAGCGTCGCCCGCCAGCTGTTCCATAGCTGTGGGTTGGTCGCATTCATATCAGCAACCGTCAGTACATACAGATGATTCAAATGCGTCACATTACCGATAAGGTCTGCAAAGACAGTCACCACCTCAGGGTCTGAGATGTCTTTTTTCTGTGCGGTAATCGACATCAACAGATGATAGCGGGTCAGCCAGCCAACTAAATTGGCGTCGGCTAAGCTCATGCCATGTGACAGACAAAACTCAATGGACTCTGTCTGACCAAGCTCGCTATGGTCGCCGCCGCGGCCCTTTGCAATATCATGAAACATCGCCGCCAGTACCAAAATCTCTTTGCGCTCGATACGCTGAAAGATAGCGCTGACCAGTGGAAACTCTTCAGAAAACATAGGATCGGTAAAGCGGTGCAAAATTCGAATCAAAAATAACGTATGCGCGTCCACCGTATAGCGATGAAACAAATCATATTGCATCAGACCCGTGACTTGCGCAAAAGCAGGAATATAGTTGCCCAATACCCCATAGCGATTCATGGTGCGCAAACGATGGAACAGATAGTTTTGCTCTTTTAAATTGGATAAAAATAAAGCTTTGTGAACGGGGTTGTCCCTATAGATTTGATCGATGCCGCGTGCTGCAATTTTGAGTGCACGCAAGGTATGGGTGCGAACCTTGTCGATACCGTGCTGACCCATCAATAAAAACATCTCTAAAATAGATTCAGGATGCTGAGCAAAAACCCGATGGTGCGCTATAGCAATATGATCACCAACACGGTTGAATCTTGCATTGATCGGCTGCTTTTTGGGGCGCTCATCATCAGGCAGGTTGGGCTCTATGATGGTCTCATAATAGTGGTTGGTCAGCATCTCAGACAGCGTTGATATTTGCATGGCACAGCGATAGTAATCACGCATAAAGCGTTCAACAGCCGCATTGGGCTGGTCATCTGGCTGGGTCTCGTAACCCATTAATTGAGCAATCTCACGCTGATAATCAAACAACAGCTTGTTTTCGTTACGTCCGGTCAGAACATGCAGATAATGCCGTATCTGCCATAGATAGCCTTCTGCAAAGCTTAACTCATCAAACTCTTTTTCGGTCAAAAAGTTTTGTTGCACCAAGTCATAGAGCTTGCCCACACGAAAATAGCGTTTGGTCACCCAGCCGATAATATGAATGTCACGTAATCCCCCAGGCGCCGTTTTGATATTGGGTTCAAGGTTATACTCGGTGGCATTGTGCTGTAGGTAGCGAGCCTTAGACTCTTCCATTTTTACATCAAAAAAGGCACGAGGAGACCACTGCTTGTTAACGATTTGGATGGGCATATCTCGCAGTGCTTCGTTGCCGATTAACAATCGAGCTTCGAGCTGGGCACTGGCTATCGTATGGTCAAGTGCAGCTTCTAACGCATCGTTGACGCTACGTACAGACAGCGCAGGCTCCAGCCCGATATCCCATAGCAATGCGACCAATTTATCAATCTTACTACTGGCATCAGCGCCGATTTCGTCAGGAGATAACAGCAGGATATCAATATCTGAATAAAGCGACAGCTCACCGCGTCCATAGCCACCCGTTGCAAACAATGCCAAATCCGTCTTATCTAGCTCAAACCATTTGAATAGCGCAATGAGTAAGCTATCAATCGCGCAGGCACGTACTTCGACCAATTGACGAATATTGGTACCACGCTCTAGTAATCGGCTGATATCCTCATTGATTTGTGCCAACCATTCAGGAATGCCAAGTAGCGCTTTATCAGTTGTATTTTGCTCTGACAACAGCGAGTTATCTGTCGCCGTATCATTTGATAGTAGCGGTAGGGGCGTTAGATCAATAGAAGCGACATCACAAGTAAACATGAGTGTTATCCAATTAAAAGTTTAAAAATAGAGCGTTTGAGCTGCTGATAGCTGATAAAAGTTACCAATAGAATGTACTAATAAATGTATCAATATAAATTATTAACTCATCAGAGTATAAAGACAAAAAGCCAGTAAGCACAATACTCAATCTGTCCTAACTCGATACACGCTAACCATCGGCCAAAAAAAAGACCGCCTAGGCGATCTTTTATGGTCTTACTGGGTCAAAAAGCTCAGGTCTTCTTCAGGGCGCGTGGTAAACACTTCACAGCCATTGTCGGTCACGACCATCGTATGCTCCCACTGAGCCGACAGCTTACGGTCTTTGGTAATCGCCGTCCATTCATCAGGTAAAATCTTGGTCTGCCATGTGCCTTGGTTGATCATCGGCTCAATGGTAAAGGTCATGCCCGTCTTTAGCTCAAAGCCTGTGCCTTTTTTACCATAATGCATCACTTGTGGCTCATGGTGAAACTCGTTACTGATGCCATGACCACAGAACTCACGGACGATACTAAAGCGCTCAGGCTCGACCACTGCTTGAATCGCCGCACCAATATCACCGAGACGCGCGCCGTCTTTGACGACACTCATGCCAGCATATAGCGCGTCTTGTGCGACTTTGCAGATACGCTGCGCCATGATAGAGCCGTTACCGACGATCCACATTTTTGAGGTGTCGCCGTAGTAGCCGTCTTTGATCACGGTCACATCAATATTGATGATATCACCATCTTTGAGTAGCTTGCTTTCGGTTGGGATGCCGTGACAGACCACGTGGTTGACTGAGGTACAAATAGACTTAGGAAAGCCATTGTAGTTCAGCGGAGCAGGAATGGCTTTTTGCACATTGACGATATAGTCATGAGCGATTTGGTTAAGCGCTTCGGTACTGACGCCAACTTTGACGTGCTCATCGAGCATGACAAGGACGTCGCTGGCAAGTTTGCCGGCCACACGCATTTTTTCTATGGCCTCTGGGGACTGGATAAGGGATTTTTTAGTCATCATCTTGTGTCTTATAATTATGGGTTTAATGTGGATAAATTATACCATAAATGGATGAATGGCAGTTTTATGATAATTGATATTAAATCTATCATTATTATTGACAATAGTTGCTTTACAGCCGCATTTGAGCCGTTATGACCCTCCAGTCACGATAATATATTCATATTTTGACAATTTAGTTGAATCTTGTAAAAGATAGAAGTAATGTAATTTTGCATGCTAAAGGGATTAGCAGCAGTCTTTGCCGACGTTATGAGGTAAAGGACTCACCATTAATGATGACAAGGATGTTGTTATGACGCTCTCCTCGTACGTTCGTGCTGCGCTCACGCCGCGCACTTTTTTACCAATACTGGGCTCTATCAGTACTGGCGTTTTATTAATGACCATGCAAACCACCTCAGCGCAAGCGGCAGGGCAGTACTATAATTGTGCCAACGCCAATGGCTGCACGCTAGTCGATAGCAAATACTTTACCTCCAGTTATACCAAGACTCAGTATCCAGTGGTCCTGGCTCATGGGCTTGGCGGTTTTACCAAGTTGTTTGGGGTCTTAGATTATTTCAACGGGATTCCTAGTGAGCTGATGAAAGGTGGATCAGAGGTGTACACCACCAAAACATCAGCGGTGAATAATAGTGAAGTCCGCGGCGAGCAGCTATTACAGCAAGTCAAAACCATCACTGCCATTTCAGGCGATCCAAAAGTCAATTTGTTTGGGCACAGTCAAGGCGGTATAGACATCCGCTATGTCGCTGGCGTTGCGCCAAAATACGTCGCCTCGGTCACCGCCGTATCAAGCCCAGAGCAAGGCTCAAAAACCGCCGATTTTGTCAAAAACGTCCTTGAACCAAACAATGACACAGGTGAGCCATCAAACGTCACGACACAGCTGGTATCAGGGGTGTTTAATTTGATTGGCGGCTTTACAGATGTGGGATCAGGCATCAGTATTAAAGAGATACAAGCGCAAAATGGCTGGCAAGCACTCATGGCGCTATCAACCGATGGTGCGGCCAAATTCAATGCCAAATTCCCCGCAGCAATGCCAACAAGTTACTGTGGTCAGCCAACCAGTACCTCTGCAAACGGTATCAAATATTACTCATTTAGTGGCGTCGGACAAGTCATGAGCGTCCTTGACCCTAGTGATTATCTGCTTGCAGCAACAAGCGTACCGTTTTTATTGGAGGGAAATGATGGTCTGGTTTCTGCCTGCTCAAGCCGACTTGGGTATGTGATTCGTGATAATTACATCATGAACCATTTGGATTCAGCAGACCAAGTACTAGGTCTGACGGCATGGGGCGAGTCTAAGCCAAAATCTATCTATCGTACTCAGGTCAATCGCCTAAAAAACGCCAACCTTTAAGCTGACTTGTAAAAAGAACTCTCATCTATGTCGAATAATCGCCGTCCAGCCTATTTACCAATCGCTATCATCGCTGTGGTCATCATAGTCATCGCGGCGGCGGTGATTGTGTGGTTTAAACCAGATAGTCAACGAATGGAGACAGCACAATCAGCGTCCATTGCCTCTGCAGATACCTCTGAGAGTACGTTGTCCACTGCGCTAAATAGTGAGCAAACAGAACAAACCGCTTCAGCCCAGAACCAGTCTGCATTTGTCACTGGGTTAGAGCGTTTGCCACGCTCATTGAAAGGCACGCAAGTGGATGGCGAAATCATCATCGATGAAAACAAGCAGTTGGTCGTCACTGAAGGTCTGCGGCGTTTATTCGATTATTTTTTATCCGCAATAGGAGAGGAGGACGAAGCCGTTATTTTTGCACGTGTCGAGAGTTATATTCGCCATCACACGCCAGAGCCAGCTGCCAGCCAAGCGGTCGCTATCTTTGGCAAATATGTGGCGTATCTCAAAGCGCTTCCTGAGATAGAAAAGCGTTATGGCAATCTGCAACTGCAAGCGACCAAAAATGGTGAGCTAGATTTGAATGCCATTGCTCAGCAAAAGCAGGATGTGGCGAGTTTACGTCAGCAGTATTTTGACAAAACCACCATCGAAGCCTTCTTTGGTGCTAGTGATAGTTATGATGACTATAGTATGGAGATGGTCAGAATCAATCAAAATGAGCAAATGAGTGAGGCACAGAAACAGGCTGCCAGGCAAGATTATGTGAGCCGTCTACCAGATGGTGCGATCAAAACCAATATCATGCAGCAAGCCAATCTTAATGAGCTTATGGCTCGTACTGAACAGATGAAAGCGGCAGGTGCCAGCCCTGAAGCGCTATACAATATGCGTCGAGAGCTAGTAGGTGCACCAGCGGCAGAGAGACTGGCACAAGTCGATCAAGAAGATGCCAATTTTGATCAGCGCTTCACTCAGTATCAAACGCAAAAACAGCGCTTACTAAATCAAAGTGCCAATCCAGCAGAGGCGCAAATTCAGATAGACCAACTTGAGCAGCAGTTGTTTAATGATGCTGAGCGCAAGCGTTTATCCGGTTATGCAGCGTTGCAGGAAACCAAAACTCAGTAAGCATATTCCCTTAACATTAATTAACTTACAGCAATATAAGAGATGGGTATGCTAAAAGTGTGAATAAGCTATGGTGATTGGGAAAAGTACGATCCAATAGCTGTGGCTTTAATACAACGATAGTGATACTTTGCTAAAACCAACAGTCTATTAAAACGATTCTAGGAGCTAATATGAAAAACTTAACCAAAGCATTGATGACTGGTATTGTCATGGTAACGGTACTCGTAGGTTGTCAATCGATGTCAAGTATGACAGCGCCCGCTACTGAAGAGCCAAACATTACTGGTACAGATGTGATCTAAAGCAGTTGCTAATACGCATACTGAGACCTATAAGTATTACTTAAGGTTTCGATAAACGATATCAGTCATCAGATACGATAGTCGCACGATAAAAACACCTCACTATTTAGTGGGGTGTTTTCGTATCAGCTGACATTCGCCAAGAGAAGGTTTAAATAAAACCTTATCAAGAAAAGCAAACCCATCATTGGGAAATAGCGTCGATAGTAAATATCAGTAGTCAGTAGGATATATGAGGCAAAAAATATCCGCCAAGTGCTTACTCAATTGATAATGACAGTCACTGGTGAGTCAGACAAAATATCGCTACTGTCTGAAACAGTGAATAAGACAATCAACCATAATAAATCAAAATTCTGAATACGCTTGTTGGGTCTTGTGTCAAGTATGACTTTATGCTCGGCAAGGTTTTTGGATTCAATAAAAAAGGAATGTATATGAAAAATATGACTAAAGTGATGATGGCAGCTACCTTTTCAGTTAGTGCTCTTGCCGCTGGTTGCCAGACAACGGCTACCTTGCCTGCGCCAGTCAGTCAGCCCGTCACTGTAGAGGCATTACAAGCGCACAATTGGCAGTTGGTTGATGCCAAACGTAGCAACGGTGAACAGGTGTCTCAGTTGTTCTTTGATCCAGCCAAGCCGCTCACTTTGAGCTTTATGAATGATAACGGTAGAAACTACGTCGCATTTATGAATACCTGCAACAATATGAGCGCGGGCTACAGTGTCGTCAATGGTGATGTGCAGATCAAAAACGGCATCAGCACAATGATGGCCTGTCCTGAGCCGCAAGCCAGTTTTGATAAAGCTGCATTAGCAACCGTACAAGGCAAGTATAGCCTCAGTAAAAATGCCAAAAATGTCCCTGTCTTAACCATCAAAAATGACAATCAAGTTGCTTACTTTAAAGCCGTCTCTAAATAAGCCAGCGATGTATTAGAACGATATAAATACGCCGGTTAGATTTGATAAGGTCTCACTAATATGTGGGGCTTTTTTTCGTCCAAAGTTTGTCGAATTTTGCGCTACACTAGCGTAAAGCTGCTGTTACACCTTAGCGATTTTATTGGATACTATTTTATGTTTAAAACTATTATGTCAAAACCAACCACGAATAACATCACGATAAAAGGGGCGACGACGATCGCTATATTGGCGGCTCTCACTGGCTGTCAGACACTGCCTAGTGCTGAAATGAAAAAGCCGACCAGCACAGTGAATAGCAATCCACTGACCGCTGCTATGCCTGCCATTGATCGTCAAGGACACATTGCTTATGTGGAAGAGCAAGGGTCAGGGAGCGCAAAAGTATCGACCCTCTATAGCATCCGTCCTGATGGCAGTGATCGTCAGCGCATTGATCAGATCACAGGCTATATCTATGCGCCAGCGTGGTCGGCTGATGGGCAACTGCTTGCTTATAGCAAACAAGCACCGCGCGAGCATCCTAAAATATATATTTATGACCGTAGCAGCAAAACGCGCAATCTGGTCGTCAATGCTGAAGGCAGTAATATGTCAGCGTCATTTTCACCTGACGGTCAATATCTGCTCTATAGCTCAACGGTCGGCGGCAATGCTGATATTTATAAGATGCGCCTAAGTGATGGGGCAACTGAGCAATTAACGACACTACCGAGCACTGAGGTGCAGCCCAGCTATGCAGCTGACGGCAAAAGCTTTGTTTATACCAGTGACAAAGTCCGTGCTGGGCGCCCACGTATCTATCGCTATCACTTCGCGACGGGTAAAGCCGTACCTGTACTGTCAAATGGCTATGTCGCCAGTCCTCAGCTCAGTGTAGATGGTCAGCGCATGGCTTACCTAAATGGCCGCAAGGCTGCTGTCATGACACTAGCGACTGGACAAGTGATCAGCCTGGCAGAGACTGGTCTCGATGAGCCGGCTCGTCTATCTCCTTCTGGAAATTATGCAGTCTATCCAACGCGTTTTTCAAAAGTCAGCGGGCAAGTACACGGTCAAAGTGTTGGACGTCAAAAAGGTGGCGATTTGGTTATTCATTCGCTCTTAGGGAACACAAGTTACGCCATTAATAGCCAAAATGGTGGCGTCGTACGCTCACCGATATGGGGTCGTTAATAGCCACAGCTATATATTATGTAATGAAATGTATATATAATCATTAATAAAGAAACATAAGTCGATTCTAAAAATAGAAATATAACGGCATCAAGTCGAGCAATCGTCATTCATGTCATACCAAACTATGTAACTGAGTGATTAAAAACCAAAAACGATCCAGAGCAAATCGCGCGCTTACGAGAGGCGGAGCGTAAGGCCCAGTTAGAAACTCAGATGGAGGCGCAGCTCGCCTCACAAAAAATTCTCGCCGACAGCGTGCTCTCAGGTTTTGTAGACAATGTCAAAGTGGTCAGCGATAGTATCGATAATGGCTTTGAGAAAAGTATGAACCAGCTACTACAGATCTATCAGCACGACCATAAAGCCGAAGGCGAGTACCTCAAACAAAACCAAGAGATGCAAAAACAGCTGATGGTACAACTGGTGGGCGCAGTTGAGCAACTGGCACAGCAGATGGCTCAGAGTCTATCAAGCCGTGCTGACGATCAAGCATCGACCACCGATGTCACAGAGCAGGCCGCGCTGATAGCACACGCTCTCAAAGATGCGCTTGCACCGCTAACGATGCGTATGGATGAGAAGCTGGCGATTGACAGCAGCGCCGATCAAACTGGTAAGCTGATCGTCAATAGCCTAAACAGGTTGAATAAAATATTTGATGATTATGAGTAATCGGTAAGGTCATCATGGCACATCAAAAACAAAACCTACCACAAAAAACCTGCCCGGTTTGCCAACGGCCTTTTACCTGGCGCAAAAAGTGGGAGAAGGATTGGGACAATGTGGTGTATTGTTCGGAACGGTGTCGAAGAAATAAAGATAAGTAGGGTGGCGTTAGACTTGTCAAATTCTCGTAGAGAATGCAGACAAGGCGTAACCCACTGATTGTGTATTATGCTAAATTTAGATGGTGGGTTACGCTCCGCTAACCCATACTACGCGACTAAGAAATTAAGGTAAATTATGAGCAAGCATTATGAACATTCAAGCTTCCGAGAAAAGCTTATTGAACATTTATTTATTGGTGAAATGCTTAAACTTTCGTGGCTAAAAGATGATTGCCAATTAGAAGTCATGAAGCTTGAAGTGGATAACGCTGGTTGTGACATTGTCCTTGAAGAGAATAATGTTTTTCGTATTTATCTTAAAGTATTAAGCTTGAAATGAAATTTAAGAGCCTTGCGTGTTTGCCATTTTGCATATTAAGACTAAAATTCACTCATAACTTAAATGTCATAAATTAAAAAAATATAGGGGTTGTAAATTTCTAAATTAAGTGTAAGTAATTAATAGAGATTATTTTATTTAATAAAAAAATAATATATAAAAGTTTATATCACGAAAAGTAAAAACTGCCCAAGTTTAGGACAGTTTTTTTAAGAATTAGTTTTAATTTAGAAACTAGGTGAGCGTTGAGAATACTGATCAAATATAGACGACTCAGCAAATCTTTTAACATCCATTCCTTTGAAAGAGCCAGGTATGTGTAAATTTCCTTCGTTAGATGACAAAGGTATGGATTTAACACTTATAGTAAGTGGTAGACTCACAATTTTTTCCCTATGAATCTTTCTCATCTCATTGATCTCAGTTTTAAAGTCTCTCATATTAATTTAACCTTACTAAGTTATTGGAGCCATGAAGTGCCATTTGATTTCCGGTCTTAGTTAAATAATCTTTTAATACATCATAGTACATTCTGATGGTAGTATTAAGGACATCCGTAACAGAAAAGTTGTTAATCTGTAATTTTATATCATCACCTGTTAGTTCCTTTAAACCAATGCCTCTACCGTGCATATGCCAGCGGTTAACATCGCCGAGAATGGTTGCAATATCAGTAGCTCTCTGTTCTTTCATTGTATATGTAACTTTATTCATTTCTGTTGCAGTTGTATGCCAATCTTTAAATTTGTATTTGACAAGCCAGTTAACAATAAGTGTTTGGGAAAACTTTATATGCTGTTCAATAAAAGCAAGCTTTTCAGGCTGAAAAGAGCTAGTGAGATAGTTTATTTCAGCGATAACTGGTATATTTTGAGATGCTTTTTCATTTATTTCATTTAGTAAACGATTGTATTCGTGAAGGTAGCCAGTGGCTGGCAAGTAATGGCCATCACTATTCATTATTTGAGGATCAATTGGACCTAAAACAGAAAAATTATCCATATATATCTCATCACCTGATAAGACTAAAACTGTACCAGCTGAAAACGCAAAGCCTGGCACGATAAATTTCACATGAGAATAATTGGCTCGGAAAACATTGACTATTTTCTCAACTACTTCAACTGAGCCGCCCGGCGTCTCTAGAATAACTACTAAATTATCTTTTAATGAATCAGAACCATATAATGATTTATCTTTAATGTCTTCTATGTATTGTCTAACCTTAACATCAACACCATCTACCATAGGTGAAAATATGGTAATAATATCTGCATCAAAATTTGTGGAAAGCGACTTAATTTGTTCACCTAGAAAGTTAAAAATAACATCATCCACAGTTGCCTGAAACATATTTCATACCTTTAAAGATAATAAGATTTTATATTACCAATATTTATATATATTGGTTTTTATAAAATAGTAAAATATTTTTTGAAAAATTAAATTTTTTGCAGTCGATAATTTTATCAAAAGCAATTAATATTTATGATTTGTATATAGTAAGATTAGCACTATAAAAATAAGAATTTTAAATTGAATTGTGCATTAATGTTTAAAGCACTGATTATATTCAATAGGTCTCCTACGAAAGTACCAGTTCATTGACTTCAAATGATGGAGCTACGATGGCTAACGATGACTTGTACAGAAGCTCTAATGTATTTATTTTTATTCGTTGTATTTGAGATTACATACGAGGTTAAATGACAGTTAAGCTTCATCTCTTAGAATGATAACCTAATTAAAGCTTCATTCATGGAGATACTGGCTGTTTAGAACAAATATCATGTATTATAAATCATAAATTCAACTTCTTCACTAACTATCAAACAAATATGAACTATTTTTACATATACGTAAGGTGTAGAAGAGGTTCATAGTATGCTGTCCGCTACTTATAACCCAAACTACAACTATTCTTAAATGAACTTCACACCTTAATATTTTTACTAAATAACTCCCTCTACCTAAAATCAGTAATATCCTTACTTACCCATCCCTTTTTGCAAAAATATTCGCAACCAGCGCACCACTAAAGTTATGCCACACGCTAAATATTGCACTAGGTAAGGCCGCGACAGGATTAAAATAAGTCGCGGCAAGGGCAGCGCCCAGACCAGAGTTTTGCATGCCCACTTCCACCATGATGGCGCGGCGCTGTTTCTCCGTAAATCCAGACAAGCGCGCGATCAAATAGCCCAAGGTATATCCCAGCATATTGTGCAAGGCAACCACGATAAAGACGATAGCACCGCTATCTAAGATGGTCGCTTTAGACACGGCAACCACCGCTGCGATGATAATAGAGATACCCAATACCGACACCATCGGCAACACCTCGGTGACGAATGCGATCTTGTTACCCAAAAACTTATGAAAGATAACACCCAATAAGATAGGTAAGATGACAATTTTGGTAATGGTTATCATCATACTGGCCAAATCAATATCGATTAGCTGTCCGGCAAACACGTTTAACAGGATAGGCGTCAAAAAAGGTGCAAGTAGGGTAGAGATAGACGTAATCGCGACACTTAGCACGACATCGCCTTTAGCCAAAAATGTAATTACGTTACTAGACGTACCGCCAGGGCAGCAACCTACCAAGATGACACCGACCGCGATTAAAGGATCAAGGTTAAAGATGACCGTCAGTAAATAGGCAATCAACGGCATGAGCGTGAACTGTGCAACAGTCCGACCAGTACAGGCTTGGGGCGTTTGACAATCTCTAAGAAATCTTCTGTTTTGAGCGTCATACCCATACCAAACATAATAATGCCAAGAATTGGGACAATCAAAAATGCCAACGAGGCAAAAAATGTAGGAAACACAAACCCTAAAATAGCACTGACCAATGCCCAGATTGCAAACGTTTTGCCAATCCAACTAGAGAGTAATGCAATCTGATTCATAGCCTGTCTCACAACGATAAAAGGGATAAAATAGACAATAATTTAACATGGTTATTGGCAGCGAATGATAAAAGTATTTTGTGATACGTGCAGCGATAAGTTTGCTGAGAGCAGACAGAAGAGGACACAATAAAAAGGCTTAATCATGTTAAATGAATAAGCCAAAAAATAGCGATAAATGATCTAGGCGTTAACTGAGTTGTATGTTCTTACAAATTCGGATTTAACCACTTCTCAGCCGTCTTTATATCCCAGTCTTTCCGCTTGGCATAATCCTCTAACTGATCTCGGCCGATCTTACCGACATTGAAGTACTCACTATCAGGATGCGAATAATAAAAGCCGCTGACCGATGACGCAGGCCACATTGCATAGCTCTCAGTTAGCGTCGTGCCGATAGCGTCCACTGTACCCAGCCAATCAAACAATTTGCCTTTTTCGGTATGCTCAGGGCAAGCCGGATAGCCAGGCGCTGGGCGGATGCCAACGTATTTTTCTTTAATCAGCTCATCATTGGTGAGGGTCTCATCAGCCTGATAGCCCCAGTAGTCTTTACGGATGCGCTCATGCAAATGCTCGGCAAAGGCTTCGGCGAGGCGATCAGACAGCGCTTGTACCATGATGGCATTATAATCATCGCCTGCCGCTTTGTACTGCTCAGCGAGGTCTTCAGTACCGACGATCGACACCGTAAAGCCGCCTAGATAATCAGTGTGCGTGTCCGATGGCGAGATAAAGTCCGCCAAGCTCAGGTTTGGCTTACCGCTGGCTTTGTCGCTTTGCTGACGTAAATGCTCGAACTGATAGGTCGGTTTGCCGCCATTTTGTGGGTCATTGCCATATACAGTCACGGTATCTACGCCAGTACGGCGAGCGGGCATGAGTTTAAACACGCCTTTTGCCACGATTGATTTTTCCTTAATCATCTTATTTAGCAGCTCTTGGGCATTTTCAAACAGATCACGCGCCGCTTCACCAACGACGTCATCTTGCAAGATTTTCGGGTATTTGCCCGTCAAACCCCAAGAGATAAAGAACGGTGTCCAGTCAATGTATGGCAACAGATTAGTAATTGAATAGTCATCCAATATCACTTGTCCTAACTTGTTTGGCACTGGTGGCACGTAGTTTTCCCAATCATACTGAAAGCCAATTTTGACCGATTCAGCATAGGTGACTTTGGCGGCTTTTGGTTGACGCTTCGCCAGACGTTCGCGGACTTTGACATACTCTTCGCGGGTTTCATCAATTAGAGCAGTACGGTGCTCTTTGGATAGCAGCTTGGTTACCACGCCGACTGAGCGCGAGGCATCAGAGACATAGATGACTGCATCGTTTTGATACTGCGGTTCGACCTTGACGGCCGTATGGGCTTTTGACGTGGTTGCACCGCCGATCATCAAGGGTAGGGTCATACCGCGCTCTTGCATTTGCTTGGCAACATAGACCATCTCATCGAGACTTGGGGTAATCAGCCCTGACAGACCGATGATATCGACTTTCTCTCTGATAGCGGTATCGAGAATCGTCTCGCATGGCACCATCACGCCCAGATCGACAATATCGTAGCCGTTACAGCCAAGTACCACGCTGACGATGTTTTTGCCGATATCATGCACATCGCCTTTGACGGTTGCCATCAGGACTTTACCTTTGACTTCGCCTTCGACTTTTTCCGCTTCGATGTACGGGTTTAGCCACGCGACGGACTGCTTCATGACACGAGCAGATTTTACGACTTGCGGTAGGAACATCTTACCCGCACCGAATAGATCACCGACGATATTCATACCGTCCATGAGTGGTCCTTCGATAACTTCTAGCGGTTTGGGGTATTTCTCCCACGCTTCTTTTGTATCTTCTTCGATAAAGGTTGTCACCCCTTTGACGAGGGCGTGGGCGATACGCTCTTCTACCGTACCTTCACGCCAGCTCATATCGACGGTGCTGTCTTTTTTCTTGCCGCCATCTTGGTAGTTTTCAGCGACCGTCATCAGACGCTCAGTCGCATCCTGACCAGTTTCGCCTTGATTGCGGTTGAGCATGACATCTTCGATGGCGTCACGTGCTTCCTTTGGAATATCATCGTACAGCTCAAGCATGGCTGGATTAACGATACCCATGGTCAGGCCATTTTTGATCGCGTGAAATAGGAACACAGAGTTGATCGCTTCACGAATCGGATTACCACGGAAACTAAACGACACGTTGGACACACCGCCTGAGACCATCGCGTTCGGTAGGTTGTCCGTGATCCAGCGCGTGGCATTGATAAAGTCCGCGCCGTAGTTGTTGTGCTCGATGATACCCGTGGCGACCGCAAAGATATTGGGGTCGAAAATAATGTCCTCGCTAGGGAAGCCCACTTCGTTGACCAATACATCGTAGCTGCGTTTAGATATCTCGATTTTGCGCTCGTAAGTGTCAGCCTGTCCGTCTTCATCGAATGCCATGACGATAATGGCAGCGCCGTAGCGCATACATAATTTGGCGCGCTCAACGAACTCAGCATGACCTTCTTTTAATGAGATAGAGTTGACGACAGATTTACCTTGCGTACGCTTGAGGCCTTCTTCGATGATGTCCCATTTAGACGAGTCAATCATGAGGGGCACACGGCTGATATCTGGCTCGCCTGAGACGAGGTTGACGAAGTGGATCATCGCCTGCTTGGAGTCGAGCATGCCTTCGTCCATATTGATATCGACGATCTGCGCACCGCCCTCGACTTGATCGCGCGCGACATCGAGCGCCTCGGTATAGGCTTCGGTCTTGATCAAACGGAGGAATTTTTTGGAGCCTGTGACGTTGGTACGCTCACCGACATTGACAAACAAACTATCCGCATTGATGGTGAAAGGCTCTAGCCCTGACAAGCGGCAGGCAGGTGCAATCTCTGGAATCACGCGTGGTGCATAGTTTTCCACCATTTTAGCGATTTGACGGATATGCTCAGGCGTTGTACCACAGCAGCCACCAACGATGTTTAAGATTCCCGCTTTGGCAAAGCCTTCTAGCAGCGCAGCCGTTTCTTCAGCGGTTTCGTCATATTCACCAAACTCATTGGGCAGACCCGCGTTTGGATGCGCAGAGACATAGGTATCAGCAATGTTCGATAGCGTTTGAATATGCGGACGCAGCGCATCAGCACCAAGCGCACAGTTAAAGCCAACGGATAATGGCTTGGCATGGCGGATCGAATTATAGAACGCCTCTGCCGTTTGACCAGATAGTGTACGACCTGAGGCATCAGTAATCGTACCCGAAATCATAATAGGCAGCTCAAAGCCGATATCTTCGAACACACCCGTGATGGCAAATATCGCTGCCTTGGCATTGAGCGTATCAAAGATCGTCTCAATCAAAATAAGATCGACGCCGCCTTCTATCAAGCACAAGGTTGCTTCACGGTAGTTTAGGACTAACTCATCAAAGGTAATGTTACGAAAGGCAGGGTCATTGACATCAGGTGATATCGAGCACGTGCGTGAGGTTGGCCCCACCACACCGGCGACAAAGCGCGGTTTCTCAGGCGTTTTGGCGGTAAACTCATCGGCAGCTTCGCGCGCAATTTTGGCTGCTGTTTTATTGAGCTCAGGCACCAAGTACTGCATGTCATAGTCAGCCATCGACAGACGCGTACCATTAAAAGTGTTGGTCTCAATAATGTCCGCACCAGCTAACAGATGATCGTGATGAATGTCTTTAATCATGTGCGGCTGTGTCAGTACTAGCAAATCATTATTGCCGCGCACATCTTGGTCGATATCGGCAAAACGCTCACCACGATAATCTGACTCTTCTAGTTTATAGGTCTGAATCTGCGTACCCATTGCACCGTCCAACATCAAGATGCGTGAAGCCATCTGCTCAGTGATACGGGCGCGCGCGGTGAGCTGCTGTTCCTTATAAGGAAAGACAGCAGGCGGCGTCAAAATAAAGTCATCAGCAGATGATGAGCTAGAGAGGGTATCAGATTGAGAAGAGGTCGGTGAGGTCATCGTTTGAGTCATAGGTGCGCTGCTTATATCGTCAATATTATAAAAGGAAGGAATAACAAACCAATAGAGTACAAAGTCTTATAAAGGAAATCATCAAATTTGAATTATTCTAGCATGAAAAATATAGCACATATGGATACTGTTCATTCTACTTTTACCATAGACAAGCAGATACCTATTCATTGAACTGCTGAGCATAGCATTAAATTCTGTTTCGTAAAGAATATGTGCATAAATGAATATCATTTCGTTTATGGGTTACATAAAGCTTTGCTTATGCAAATGAAAGTCAACGCTTATGTTTAAAAGTACGACAGAGTTTACACCGGTACTACAAAAAGTTGCGTAAAGGCAGGTTGATAAAGCAGTCTTACATGTTAATTTTATTTCAGAAGAATTAGGTCTTTGTAAGTTTTTCTTATAAATCACTTATGGGCAAAAATTTATTATTGTTCTGTTGGTCTATCTAGATTTTGCTTATCAAGAAATAAGCGTTTGAATAGCACGAGCAACTGATATCAGAAGACAATATAACCTGTAAGACAATAAGCGAATACATACTCAATCATTAAGGATAATGTTATGAAACTGACTAAAATTGCTACTATCGGCACGCTAGCTATCTCTATCGCTGGCTTAAGCGCTTGTAACAATATGATGCCAGCAAAAAGCGCAGACATGAAGCCGCCAATGCATAGCCAAACTATGGCAAAAATGAACGTGGTACAAGTTGCTCAAAGTAATTCTGATTTTTCAGTCTTAGTAGAAGCGGTACAAGCAGCAGGTCTAGCAGGTATGCTCGCTGATCCTAACGCTCACTACACCATATTTGCCCCAACCAATGAGGCGTTTATGCAGGCAATGAAAGAGACTGGCATGACCAAAGCGCAATTGTTTGCAAACAAGCCACTGTTGACCAAAGTTTTAGGCTATCACGTAGTTAGTGGCGACATTGCCATGTATGCCAAAGATGTCAAACCTGGCAATGTCATGACCGCAAGCAAAGACACGCTAATGGTGACGAATCAAGGTAAGTTGATGGACGAAAACGGCCGCACTGCCAATATCGTAAAAACAGATATCCCAGCGACCAATGGCGTTGTCCATGTCATCGATAGAGTGCTACTACCTAAATAAGCTTCATTAAAAAATAATTATTTTTTGTATTATGAAGATTTAGTGAGCAGCCATTATTTGATGAATTTTTCATTAGATAACGGCTGTTTTAGTATTTAATTGGCATGATTTAGATATAAATAACGCCTATTTTAATGAGTGAGCATGACCAATAAGCGCGATCCTTCATATATCGCAATAACCGATATACAAGTGAACAATGGTATATACGTGACTGATACAGTGCTACTACTTAAGTAAGTATCAATTAAAAATTAAACATTTAGAATTGAAACTATTGATATAGCGAATATCAGTTTATTTACAGTAAATTGTCTATAGCTAAAAAATGTCAATTATTGATATACGTATTAGCGTCAGCTATTCATGTAGTAAAGACAGTTATTCGCTAGACAAGCCAGACATCCAATTATTAAAAAGGAATGACCCATGTTAAAGAAGAATTTATTATCGATCGCAGTAGTAACAGCAGCGATGTCATTAGCAGCATGTAACGATACTGAAACCGTTGCAGATCCAGCTGAGCCTGAAGTTACCACTGAAGAAGTGGTGGTTGAGCCAGTAGCAGAGACCGAAGCCGATCCAATGGTTGAAGCCGAGCCAATGGCAGACGACATGAATATGGAAGCGACACAAACCATCGCAGAAATCGCTACAAATAACGACAATCTCACTATTCTGACAGCGGCACTAAAATCAGCGGGTCTTGACACCATGTTGATGGAAGACACCAAATACACTGTATTTGCGCCAACTGATGATGCATTTGCCCCTGTATTAGAAAAATTAGGCGTGACCAAAGACGAGCTATTGGCTAATAAAGACTTATTAAAAACCGTATTGCCTTATCACGTTGTTCCAATGGAAGTGAAAGCAGCTGACATCCCTTATGGTACCGATATCAAAACGGCGAACGGCAAAACCATCTCAATCAGCGATGCCAATGTAATCACTGATGCGACTGGTAACACAGCCAACATCACAGGTACTGATATCATGGCAAGTAACGGCGTGATTCATACAATCGACACAGTATTGATGCCTGAGTAAGATTAATATTTAGTTAAGTCACTCTGAGACTTAACAAGAGTAAAAGAGCCTAGCTATAATGCTGGGCTTTTTTGTGTCTATAAGATGGTGGCGCGTAGCAGCGGTATCTTAAAAATCTGCGTTATTTATTTGCAATAAAAAAGCCCGAGACCATTGCCTCGGGCTTTTAGGAAGACTGAATAAGATTGAGCAGTAGCTACGTTAGCGCATATTATCTCTATTACTTACGTAGTGGGTCTACATTCGTTCTTTTTTGGTCTGCTAGATGACGCTCTTCCCAATAAGGTGCGTTTTTGATACCGAATTTTGCAGGATCAAAACTGTAACGTGCCACACCAGCTTTACGTTGTGCTTCGTAGTCTTTAAGCATGGTAAGCGTTGGACGAGCCACGATAAAGATAACAAGGATACCAACAATGTTGAGCCAAGCCATAAGACCAACACCGATATCGCCGATGGCCCAGATATAACCAGCTGAGTTAAGACCACCATAAGCAACCATCGCCATGATCAATACTTTAACGAGGAATAGACCAGTTTTGTTTGCGTTACGACCAAGGAAGCGTGTCAAGTAAGCGACGTTTACTTCAGCGATGTAGTAATACGCTAGGATAGTTGTAAAGGCAAAGAAGAATACAGCAATTGCGATAAACGCGTTACCAAATGTACCGTATACCGATTCCATTGCCATCTGCGTAAACGCAGGCGCATTGATTTCAGTCGTAGCGGCAACGTTCTGAACGATGAACTGACCATCTGGTAGTGTACCTTGGATGTTGTACATGCCAGTAGATAAGATCATGAATGCAGTCGCAGAACAAACCAACAATGTATCAACATATACTGAGAATGCCTGAACAAGACCTTGCTGTGATGGATGCTCAACTTCAGCAGCTGCGGCAGCGTGAGGACCTGTACCCTGACCGGCTTCGTTAGAGTAAATACCACGCTTAACACCCCAACCGATTGCTGCACCAAAACCTGCTTGTGCAGTGAATGCATCGCCAATGATCATGCCAAATACATCTGGAATCAGGCTGAAGTTGCTGAACATGATGATTAAGGCGAGGACGATGTAACCAAGTGCCATAAATGGAACGGCAAATTCGGTAAAAGTTGCAATACGCTTAATACCACCAAAGATGATGACACCTAAGATGACTAAGATAATGGCCAAGCCAACCAAGCGCATAGAGCCAACTTCTAGGCCTGCAACGTTCATGATCGTACCTTCGCCCATTAACTGTGCGAATGCACTGATAACACCGTTGGCCTGTACGCCAGGTAAGAACATACCGCATGATAAAATAGAAGCGATGGCGAAGAGGATGCCGTACCATTTTTGACCAAGGGCACGCTCAAAGTAATAAGCAGGGCCACCGCGATATTCGCCAGTTACCACATCTTTTTCTTTGTAAATCTGTGCAAGAGTAGACTCGACATAGGCAGTAGACGCGCCTAAGAACGCCACGATCCACATCCAAAATACAGCACCTGGACCACCGAAGCCGATAGCAGCAGCTACCCCAGCGATGTTACCCATACCCACACGTCCTGCGAGGGAAACGGCTAGTGCCTGAAATGACGAAATACCATCAGTACTGGACTTACCAGTGAATAGTAGTTTGATCATTTCACCGAATAGACGTACTTGTACGAAGCGCGTCATGATGGAATAGAACAGACCAGCGCCCAAGCACAGATAGATCAGTGCTGGGCTCCAGATAATTCCGTTTACTAAGTTAACTAAACCTTCCATATGTATATTCCTAGTACTGTCTCAAGGTGGCTCTGTATGCTAGGAGTAAATTAACTGGTTAACTTACTTATTTAAGTTAAGCAGTTAAATTATCTGCATCGACTCATATCTATATTAGTTAAGTCTCATACGTGCTTAGCCACCAAGAATGGACTGTAGTTGTCTGTATTTATCCGCTTGGCTTCATCAGTGACACAGACTATTTTTATAGCGCTTGTCATTGATAGCATTAATATCAGCTGTGTGTTTGATTGTTCTACAGCCTCAACTACTGCGGTGTCCTATCATCACGTTATGAATGAGATGAGTTATAAGTCCGCGGATAAAACAGGCGGTTATATAATTAAATACTCCTTATGATGAGGGTATTTAATTTGCTATGAGCCGTCCCGATTGGCTACACTGCTGGTATGGCGGATTGAATGTATTAGTGGAGTATCTAAGAGTGAGGAACTGTTTTTTATCACAAATATGAATTCTCTAATACGTATCAAACTATAAGTCCACTACCAAATGTATTCAAACCGTACGGCTACGTAACTGCAATTTGCCATATTTTTGTACCAATTACTAGAAATTTCTTTGTGTATGGACGGATAAGTTTTATTTTTGGACCATCGATTTATGCATCATTAGCCTTAATAAAGAAGCGAATTTATGAGCTGGCAATCCATTTAATAAACTTTAGTCTATCTAAATAGTAATAGCACTACATAAAGGTATAACCAAAAAAATGACACCCAGTTGTTGCGGTTGTGTTTTGGTAACGGTCAATTGTAAAAGCATCATGATAGCGCCATTATAAGCAGTATATCTTGTAGCTTATAAGATTGAGCAATATGCATGAGTGGTTTTTCATGTTGTGTCTGTAGATATAAAAGCTACAAGCACGTGCCTTTATACAAAATATAGAACGCATATGACCGTTAGATGATTGTGAAGGCATAAGCGCAAAAAAATTATTAAAAAACGTGTTACCAGATATTTGTTATTTATCATTATTAGGAGAAACAACGATGACGCGTAAATCTATTATGAAGCCGATGTTGCTAGCAGCACTATTGACGACGTCTACTGTCGGTCTGAGCGGCTGTGGTTATAACAATCTTCAGGCGCAAGACGAGCAAGTAACGGCTTCGTGGTCAGAAGTGGTCAACCAATATCAGCGCCGCAGCGATTTGGTACCAAACTTGGTCAAAGTCGTACAGCAGTATGCTGAACAAGAGCAAGAGGTGTTCACCCAAGTGGCGGAAGCACGTTCACGTGCGGGCGGCATCACGGTGACGCCTGAAGTGCTCAATGACCCAGAAGCAATGGAGCGTTATGCCGCTGCACAAGATCAGATGACAGGCGCATTATCACGTTTGATGGCCGTGTCTGAGCGTTACCCTGAGCTAAAATCAGATGCACTGTTCCAAGATCTGCAAGCGCAGCTAGAAGGGACTGAGAATCGCATCATGGTTGCTCGTAACCGCTATATCCAAGAAGTGCAAGGCTACAATACCACCGTGCGCCAGTTCCCAACCAATATCACCGCAAAAGTATTTGGCATGGATACCAAACCAAACTTTACTGTTGCTAATGAAGATGCCATTTCGACAGCGCCAAGTGTTGATTTTGGCGATTCTGCAAAAGCAGAGTAGGAAGTATTAGAAATATACAAAAATAGAGCGGTGTATGCCGCTCTATTTATTTAGCTGATGACTATTAGTTAATGTCTATTAATTTATAAAGATGTCATTTGAGGTGGTAGAGATTAGATGAATAATTCAAAAGCAATCTTATCAGCATTACTGTTTACACTGAGCGTCAGCGGTGCATCAGTGCTGCATGCTGCGCCCAATACCGATGCTGGCAATAATGCTGCGGCGACAGATAGCCCCTCGAATCTACAAAACCGTAGTGTCGAAGACTTGGTAGCCATTGCCAAAGCTGGTGAATCCAATGAAGCGATCAATGATGCAGTGCTGAATAATGACGCCATCAATGGTGCGGTGCTTGGTAATGACGCTATTAATCAAAGCGCCGCCAACGATGAGGCAACCGCTAGTGCGCAAGCGCCAGCTCAGCCACCAGTAACCTCAAGTGCCCAGAGCGTTGATGCTGACAAACTAATACTCAACGAGCCAGTCGTTGATCAAGCTAATATCTTAAATCCGCAAGAAAAACAGCGTCTAGAGGCGCAGCTAAGAAATATTTATCAGCAGGGTTTGGCACAAGCAGCAGTGGTCATCGTACCAACAACCAATGGTTTGCCTATATTTGACTATGCTTTACAGGTTGCAGAAAAATGGCAATTGGGCGACAAAGATATTGACGATGGTCTGCTCATCGTCGTAGCAGTCAATGACCGTGACATGTATATCCTCACAGGCTATGGGTTAGAGGGTGTATTGCCAGATGCAGCCGTCAATCGTATTATCCGTGAGGACATCACACCATTATTTAAGCAAAATAACTATGGTGCTGGAATACTGGCTGGCGTGGATGCACTGAAGGCACGTCTAACGGCTGATCCTGAGGTATTGGCACGTGCTGATGCCCAAGCTGCTGAGCGTAGTGCCGTGCAAGGCTCAGATGAGCTACCATCACCTATTTTCTTATTTATTATGGCGATGATATTTGGCAGTTTTATTACCAACATCTTAGGCCGAGTATTTGGTTCTATTATCACGGCAGGCGGCTTTTTCGCCGGTTCGTTAGCGCTTGGCGGCGGCTTTTTTATGACATTGATCATGGCGATATTTATATGGATGTTCTTGATTTCCCGTGGCGGCGGTGGTGGCAAAGGCGGCGGCGGTAAAGGTGGGCGTAGAGGCGGTGGTATGATTTTCTTACCCGGTATGGGTGGGGGTAGTGGTGGCGGCTTTGGCGGTGGTGGTTTTGGTGGCGGCGGCTTTGGTGGTGGTGGCGGCGGTTTCGGCGGCGGCGGTGCTGGTGGCTCGTGGTAAGTGTCTGTTTATTAAAAGCCCAGATTAGTTATTAGAATCTCAGATTAGTAAAGACTCAAATTAATAAAAGCCAAAAATAGAGTCCCAGTAAATAGACCCAAATAACCATCAAAAATGACGTAATTGAGGAAAAATATAATGGCAGAAAACCATGCTTCAACTTCTAGCTTTGCTCGATGGTGGCGTCAGGTCTTGTTTGTCCCTTTGCTGCATAGCAAGTGGCTGACAGCAGAAGCCAAAGCACGCCTGACAGATGAGGTGACACGCGCTGAGCGTGGGCATCGCGGTGAGGTGTTTTTGATTGTCGAAAACCATTTACCGATTCAAGACGCTTATCATATGGATTGCCGCGAGCGAGCAATTGATCTGTTTAGTGAATATCGAGTTTGGGATACCGAAGAGAACACAGGCGTTCTCATCTATGTCAATATCTGCGAGCATCAGTTAGAGATTGTGGCCGACCGCGGTATCAGCACTCATGTAAGCCCAACGGTTTGGCACGCCATGTGTGAAAAGGCCGTATCAGGTATCAGCAACAAGAAGACAGAAGAGAGCTTGGCTGAATTGTTGGATGAAGTGGGACAAGTGCTGCGCCAGTACTATCAGCTTGAGCACAATCCAGCAGGCAATGAGCTGTCTGATACCGTGGTATTTTTAAAATAGTAATACGGCATCTTGAAGCGCATTATTGATAGAGTCGAAGGTGACTGTTCTCGTCTCTAGGGTTTTGATGCTAAAATATCGCACGCAAAATGTTCGTACCGTTTAAAGACGGTACAAATATATAAATTGTCTACAGCTCGTCTCGATGACACCATTATTGGAATACTATGATTGATTTAATACAGAAACTACCAAAAGCGGAACTTCATTTACATATCGAAGGGTCGTTAGAGCCTGAGCTGATGTTTAGACTGGCAAGAAAGAACAACGTAGAGATCCCTTATGACAGCGTAGAAGACGTGCGCGCCGCCTATAACTTTAATAATCTGCAAAGTTTTTTAGATATCTACTATGCTGGCGCAAATGTCTTACTCACCCAAGACGACTTTTATGATTTGACGTGGGAATATATTCTTAAGTGTGTTGAAGACAATGTCATCCACACAGAAATATTCTTCGACCCGCAGACGCATACCGAGCGCGGCGTGGCTTTTGAAGCGATCATCACAGGTATCAAAGAAGCACTAGCAGATGCCAAAGAAAAGTACGGCATCACCTCTTGTATCATCATGTGTTTTTTACGCCATTTATCGCAAGAAGCAGCGTTTGAGACATTAGAGCAAGCGCTGGCATTTAAAGATGACATCATCGGTGTCGGTCTGGACTCATCAGAGCTTGGTAACCCACCATCGAAGTTCAAAGAAGTCTTTCAAAAAGCCAAAGAAGCAGGCTTTAAACTGGTCGCTCATGCAGGCGAAGAAGCGGACTTTTCATATATCTACGAAGCGCTAGACTTATTGAATATTAATAGAATCGATCATGGTGTGCAGTCTATAAAAAGCCCAGAGCTGATGCAGCGACTCAAAGACGAGCAAATGCCACTAACCGTTTGCCCGAACTCAAATATCGAACTGCGAGTTTTTGATAATTACAAAGAGCATAATATCAAAGAGCTTTTGGATTATGGTCTAAATATCAGCGTCAATTCAGACGATCCTGCCTATTTCAAAGGTTACGTGAATCAAAATTTTGTTAATTTGCATGAGAATCTACCGATAACAGAAGAAGATGTTATTACGTTAGTAAAAAACTCATTTAGATCGGCATTTATCAGTGACGAGTTAAAAGAAGATTACTTGGCGAGAGTGGACGCGGTATTGCAATAGATATTGATTGGCTATTAGTATAGTAAAGGCTTAACGATTGATAGCAATCGTTAAGCCTTTTTTATTGTTTATCAGGTAATGACATTAAGCAGTCGCAGTTATAACGCAGTAATCTCTTCTATAAGTAACGGCAAAATCACTCCAGCTTTTTCTATTAGCGTGATATCGACGATGGTATTCGGTGTTGGGTCAGGGTTTATCTCGATAACTTGCGCACCATTTTGCTTGGCTAGCTGTGAGAGTCCGGCCGCAGGGTAGACCAAGCTTGAGGTACCGATACTGATAAACACATCACAGTTAGCCGCAGCCTCTTCGGCAGTCTGCCATGCTTGTACAGGTAGTGCTTCGCCAAACCACACAATATCTGGTCTGATGTAACCGTCGCAATGCGGACAAGTAATCAGCTTATCATCAAAACGTATCGTATCTTGCTTAATATAGGCGGCTCTTGATTGTTCTGGATAAGGTATCTCACACTGACCACAGCGATCACGCCACAGATGACCGTGCAAATGAGTCACTGCGCTTCCAGCCTGCTCATGTAAGTCATCGACATTTTGCGTGATAAGTGTGACTTGCTGCTCGGAGGTTTGCGCATGATACTGCCACTGAGCCAATGCATGATGGGCTGGATTTGGTGCTTTATCAGCCACCAACTGCCTGCGCCACTGATACCACGACCATACTAGCTTTGGATCACGAGCGAATGCTTCAGGAGTGGCCAAATCCTCGACGCCGTAGTTTTCCCACAAGCCCGTTTGCTTATCTCGGAACGTCGGAATACCACTTTCGGCTGAAATGCCTGCCCCTGTCAAAATGCAAATGCGCTCTTTCGATGCCAACAATGTTGCCGCAAGTTTTACTTCTGCTATTACCGCTGGTGATAATTCTGCTAACATGAGCCAACCCTTGTTAGTAATGGATATTTTTACTTATGATAGACGGAATTTGGTGGCTTGTCATATTAATCGCCATCATCATGGCCTTATGGTTGGTAGCGAAATCGCGCGGGGCAAAAGCAGGCGAAAAGCACGGTAGTGCCAAGTCAAAAAATACAGTACCGAATGATACCCTGCAAAAAACATCCGCATTATTAAAGCAGTATTTTCCTGATTATCGAGTCACTCGTAAGGCAAATCACTTGCTCATCAGCCAACAAGGCAAAAAAATCGCGATGATTACCATTGATAAAAAAATTGCTGAAGGTCAGCGTCGTTTGGGTGAAGTACCTGTGATTAATTATCACCGTGTGCCTAGCCGTGCTCAATTGACTGCCAACTTACAAGATGCGGAGTGATTTATATAGATGAGAGCGCTATATGTATGCGCACACAGAAAGACTGCCAACATTTTGATATGTGGGTTTGATGAGTATGAGCAGTTTAAGATAGCACTAAGGAAGGGTAGAGCGAGGTTGTAAACATCATAATTGGTGCGCTCGGCGGGAGTCAATCATATCGGCATAAGCCTTAACAACAAAGGGGTAGGCTATTGTTGTAAATTAATTTAACAACAGATTTAACAACATTTCGTTATCGCTAATGATCAGACTTTATGCATAGGTTGGTACAACTTAAAGACATAAAAATGTCTGAGCAACCAATCCCTGATAACTATTCAGGGGCTTGCTCAGACAAATTAAATATATCAATGAGTAATGGTAATGTCAATTAAGCTAAAACCCCAGTTAAATGAATATTAGCCAACATCGCACACTTTACACGCATGTTCACAGAAAGCTGCGCGTTTAATCATTTGAATTGAAAGTACAAGCTTTGTATTGCGCTTAGAAGCACCTATATATTGAACAGCTCCCTTAAATCGCTAAAAGCAGTTTTCCATCTTGTTCAAGCAGAAAGCCTTCATCTATCAAGGATTCTATATCTCTATAAAAGGTTCTTTCCGTACGATTACTATATAAAGCCTTGATTGGCGGATTACGCAATAATGCAGCAGGGGTATAAGTATCACTAAGCCCAATCATGACCATAATGACATTAAACTGTCTTTCAGAAATTGCTTTGTTAAACCTAGCATTATTCAAACTACCTTGATACAGCAAAAAACCAATCAGTTGATTGCATTGGTCGTGTAAGTCATTAATCGTTTGTAGCATGCCATCCATTGCAAAATCAATAAATAGTTTATTTGGCAGCTCCTTTTTGTTTTTAGCTTGTTTACGACAATGGTTAAATAAAGCAAAGTATTCATGAATATTTTTTTGATAATAATGCCATATAGCCGATGATGACAGTCTATATCCTGATTGCTCATATATTAACATTTCAATCAATCGACCCGTTCTACCATTGCCGTCCCAAAAGGGGTGAATAAGCTCAAAATAGTAATGAGCCAAACTCGCCCGAATGATCACATGCTGATTAATAATAGCAGGGCTATTCAACCATTCAATCCATGCTTGTAACAGGTATTCAATATCTTCAAGGCATTTTGGGGGCTGATAACGCCCTCCATGCTCTGCATTACCGACATAGGTCTTTTGCCATTTTTCGTTGTTTCTAAATTGTCCGACTGGGTTATGCCCCTCATCTAAGCCTTGCGATACTAAAGCATGTAGATGTGTAATATCTGCTAATAAGAATGGTTTGCCTTGTGTAGGCTCAAATTGTGGATTGCGCTGCTTATTCACCCATAGCAAAGCATCTTTTAGATTAAACAACCGTTTTTCGGCTGATTTTTGAATATCTTTTGGGGCAGTATGTAAGATATTACCCGTTTCTTCTTCGCTAAATTCTCCACCTTCAATAGTATTGGTACTGTAAACACTACTGACCAAAACCTTCTCTTGGATTTTGTCTAGAATTTGTGCTGCTTTTGGCGTTTTGTTGAAACGTAATTGAGCGTCGTCAATACGATTCAAAAGCGCTTCATCAGGTGTGCAGCCCAACGTAAATGTGAATGAGCCAGACCGATAGGTCATGACTCTAAGCGTGCTATCATCAATCCACTCTTTAGATTGCTCTGCCATAATAATGAACCGTAATTTGTCAAAGAAAATGTCAAAATAACTATCAGCTGAATCCATTATAGAATAAAGGGTGTAGAAAAATATAGACTAAAAATGTCAAAGAAAATGTCAAGCTTATTGACCAGTCAAGATGCAAAGCGCTTAAATAAGTGCAAAACAGGCGCAAATAATATGCGTTTTCTTCCATGGGGTTGAATTGTTTAACACGTAGTACAGTAAGCTCTTATACGATGAAATCTATTAGCCTTCTAACAAATCTCACATTCAGACTTGCCGAGTAATGTCGAATACCCTTAAGATGGCTAAATCATAGCTATGATGGAATAACGGCTAATAACCTAATCAATAACAGGTTATCCTGTCACATCATCCTTGCCCAACAAACAATAAGACAACTCCATGACCAAAAACTTCTCTCAAACAGCGGCTTTCATCTGGTCTGTCGCTGATCTATTGCGCGGTGACTTTAAGCAATCTCAATACGGCCGAATCATCTTACCATTTACACTACTGCGCCGCCTAGAGTGCGTATTAGAAGAAACCAAAGCTGCTGTCGTTGCTGAAAGCCAGCGTATTGCAAATCTACCTATAGAGAAGCAGCCAAAAACTGAAGAAGCACAAGCTAATTATCTTAAACGTGCCAGCAAGCGACCTTTTTACAATACCTCGCCGATGGATCTGAGCAAGATGGGTCAAAGCGATATCAAAGATAACCTAAACACTTATGTGCAATCCTTCTCTAAAGACGCGCGTGAGATATTTGAACACTTCAAGTTTGAAGAGTTTGTCGGTCAGCTGGCCGATGCTAACCTACTGTATAAAGTCGTGCAGATGTTCGCCACTACTGATCTTAGTCCTGAGACGATATCTAACCATGAAATGGGATTTGTGTTTGAGGAGCTGATTCGCCGCTTTGCAGAGAGTTCGAACGAGACCGCTGGGGAGCATTTCACGCCGCGCGATATCGTGCGCCTGACGACCTCATTGGTGTTTATGGAAGATGATGACGCGCTGACCAAAGACGGCATTATTCGCACCATTTATGACCCCACAGCAGGTACGGGCGGCTTCCTATCCTCTGGTATGGAATACGTGCTAGAGCTGAACCCTGATGCGGTCATGCGTACCTATGGGCAAGAGCTCAACCCTGAGTCTTATGCCATCTGTAAAGCTGACATGCTGATCAAAGGGCAAGAGGTGAATAACATTAAGCTGGGCAATACCTTGTCTAGCGATCAGCTGGTCGCTGAGAAGTTTGACTACATGCTGTCTAATCCGCCGTTTGGGGTGGATTGGAAAAAGATATCAGGTGAGATCAAAGACGAGCACGAGCAAAAGGGCTTTGACGGTCGCTTTGGGGCTGGCCTGCCGCGCGTGTCTGATGGCTCGCTATTGTTCCTGATGCATTTGATTAGCAAGATGCGTCCGATCACTACTAATGAGCAAGAAGCTGGTAATAGTCAAAATGGTAACCAAGGCAGCCGTATCGGTATTATCTTAAATGGTTCACCGTTATTTACGGGTGGCGCAGGTAGTGGCGAGAGTGAGATTCGCCGTTATATCTTGGAGGCTGACTTATTAGAAGCCATCATCGCCTTGCCAAACGATATGTTCTATAACACCGGCATTGCGACCTATATCTGGATATTAAGCAATAAGAAAGCGGATGAGCGCCGTGGCAAGGTGCAATTAATCGACGGTAGCAATCTATATAGCAAGATGCGTAAATCACTCGGCTCAAAGCGTAATGAGATGAGTGAAGATGATGCCAAGACCATTATTCGCAGCTTCGGTGACTTTGAAGTGGTAGACGCGCGTGTATTAGATAAGCCTGAAGAGGTAAAGTCGAATCGTGGTCGTCAGTCAGCTAATCCGACCAACGCTCCTGCCAAAACCTTTGCCAGTAAGATATTTGCCACTCATGAGTTTGGCTATCGCCGTATCACGATTGAGCGTCCGCTACGTCTGTCTGCGCAGTTATCCGACGCGGCTATCGAAACCCTACGTTATGCTTCTAAACCGTTTGATATGGTCATGCCAGCGTTATATGAAGCTTTTGGTAGTCACTGGACGACTGATAGTGACAGCAATGACAGTAGTAAAAGCTACGGCGACTTATCAGCAGTCGCCTTAGAAGCACGGGCAATGATTAAGGCGGACTTTAGCGAGCTGAAAGAAAAGCAAATCAAAGACGTGCTTGATGCGAAGGTTTGGCAAGATCAGCTCGCGATCATGAATAAAGCTAAAGCCTTGCAAGCGGCTATCGGTGAAAATCAATTCGATGATTTCAATGAGTTTGAGAAAGTGCTCAAGCAAGCGTTAAAAGACGCTGATGCCAGTTTAGATATTAGCCTTGATGCTAAAGAGAAAAAGCAGCTGCTAGATGCCATCACGTGGAAAAATCCTGAAGCAGAACCCGTCATCAAAAAAGCGGTCAAGGTTGCCAATCCGCTCTATGGTGCGTTTAGCTATAAATCCACTAATTCCAACAAGCCAGCCAAAATTGTAGAGTTCCAAACAGACAGCGATCTACGTGATTATGAAAACGTGCCGCTCAATCCTGAGGTAACGACCACTGAGCTGATAGAAAGTTACTTCACCCGTGAAGTACAGCCGCATGTGCCTGATGCGTGGATCAATGCCGATAAGACAGATGCGATTGATGAAGAAGTTGGTATTGTGGGCTTTGAGATACCGTTTAACCGTCACTTCTATGTGTATGAGCCGCCGCGTCCGCTAGCTGAGATTGATGCGGACTTGGATGCGGTGAGCACTGAGATTATGCAGTTATTGGGTGAGGTGCATTCATAATGGCAAAATACGAGCAGTATGCAGAATATAAGGATTCGGGTATTGAGTGGTTAGGAGATATTCCTAAAGATTGGCAAATTAAAAGACTTAAATATCTTTGTAAGATTAATACAGGAACTAAAGATACTATTAATGCTATTGAAGATGGCATATATCCTTTTTTTGTTCGTTCACAAACAGTAGAGAGAATAAACAGTTATGGTGCTGACTGTGAAGCTGTTCTTACAGCAGGTGACGGAGTTGGAGTAGGTAAAGTTTATCATTACATAAATGGTAAGTTTGATTATCACCAGCGTGTGTATATGCTAAGTGAGTTTAATCAAATTACTGGTAGATTCTTATACTATTATTTGTCATCGAATTTTTATAAAGTTGCTTTGCAAGGTAATGCAAAGTCAACAGTAGACTCCTTAAGGCTTCCTCAGTTTCTTAATTTTGAGTTTTCTTTACCGTCTTTAGAAGAGCAGCCTTTGATAGTAAGTTATCTTGACCACGAAACCGCCCAAATCGATACGCTAATCGAAAAACAGCAAACCCTTATCCAACTGTTAAAAGAAAAGCGCCAAGCGGTCATTAGTCATGCGGTGACGAAAGGCTTAAACCCTGACGCACCATTGAAAGATTCTGGAGTGGAATGGTTAGGGGGAGTGCCTGAGCATTGGGAAATTGGTCGCCTAAAGAATGTTTTGAGAATTCGTAACGGTCGAGACTATAAAGAGGTAGAAGTAGAAAGTGGTGGCTATCCTGTTTATGGATCGGGCGGGATTTTCAAGCGTAGTTCGGATTACTTATTTGATGGTGAGTCCGTACTATTTGGAAGAAAAGGGACTGTAGATAAACCGCTATTAGTTTCGGGAAAATTCTGGACAGTGGATACCATGTTTTATAGTGAAGTGTTCAGTAACGCTAAGCCAAATTACATTTATCATCAAGCATTACTATTCCCTTTTGATCAGCTTTCAACAAATACTGCATTACCAAGTATGACGCAAGAGAATTTATTAGAACTAGGCTTTGTTATTCCATCATTTGATGAACAAGAACAAATCTGCCAATACTTAAGCGACAAGCTAAAGGTTTTTTCAAATTTGGTTAGTAAAGCAGAACAAGCAATCCAACTTATGCAAGAACGCCGCACCGCTTTAATATCTGCTGCGGTTACGGGCAAGATTGATGTGAGGGGCTGGGTTGAACATGATGGAATTAATTAGATTTAAATAATTAGTGACTTAAAGTTGTAGATACATTCAGAGTAGAAATTGTACAGTGATGAATCAAAGTTAAATATTGATATTAGCATCAAGTATTGTTTTGCTCATTTGAAAGCTATTTAATAAAAGGAACTGAAATGAGTCAATTGATTAGAATGGAACATGATGATCAAGAAATAGCTTTAAAGGTTGAGAATAAGCGCCTAGGTGACTTTGTATCAAGTCTTTTAGGACAACCACAGTCTATAGAAAGGTTATTTACAACTCCATTTTATGCAAACCATGATTATTTAGTAAATTTAATTAGTTTGATTGAGCAAAGACTAAGTCAGCAAAATATTTATACAATAACAAGTTTTCAAGCAACAATAGGCTTTAAGGATAAAACTAGAAGAAAGCTTACAACCATAGAAGCGTTTAAAAGCTTTTCTGAAAGCCTAAGCTTAATTAGTACTGAACCGCCCCGGGATTGTCGGAGA
>NZ_LNDJ01000056.1 GCF_001444505.1 Psychrobacter piscatorii
AACGCTTTTATAGTGGATTGACTATATTATAGTTTGGCAGCAGCATTAGCCACAGCTTGTCTACGTTCTTGTTCTTTGATACGTTCAAACTTACGTTTTTCTTCTAGAGCCATTTGCTCTTCATCGTATACGTCATACGCTTCAACGATTTGTTGTACCAACTGATGGCGTACCACGTCTTTTGAATCAAATTTGGTGATATGAATCTCTTCGATGTCTTTTAAGATCTCCATCGCCTGCGCGAGACCTGACTTATGACCGCGCGGCAAATCGACCTGCGTGATGTCACCAGTAATCACTGCACGTGAGCCAAAGCCCAAACGTGTCAAAAACATTTTCATCTGTTCAGGCGTGGTGTTCTGTGCTTCATCCAAAATGACAAATGAGTTATTGAGCGTACGACCACGCATATACGCAAGCGGGGCGATTTCGATGATTTGTTTTTCGATCATCTTGCCAACTTTCTCAAAACCTATCATCTCATAGAGCGCGTCATACAATGGACGCAAGTAAGGATCAATTTTTTGCGTCAAATCACCTGGCAAGAAGCCTAGTTTTTCGCCAGCTTCTACGGCTGGACGCACGAGCAAGATACGCTCAATCTCGTTACGCTCTAGCATATCGACTGCACAAGCCACCGCAAGATAGGTTTTACCAGTACCAGCAGGGCCAATACCGAACGACACATCAGAGCTTAAGACGTTTTTTACATAGCGCTGCTGGTTACCACCGCGCGGTATGATGCGACCTTTGCGCGTACGCAGACTGACGGGCGTAAACTCATTAGCCTCATCTGATTCTGCATCCTCGATATCATCATCCTGCTCGTCGTCGTCCATATCCTCATCACGCGAGATGCTAGATTGGATAATCAGATGCAGCTCTTCTGCGCTGATATCCTTGGTGTTTTGGGCTTCATCGACCATCTTATAGATGATACGTTCACCGCGCTCGACAGCGGTCACATCGCCACTTAAGCAAAAATCGCCTTGGCGCTGCATGATTTTGATATCGAGGCGTTCTTGGATGTATTTCATGTGATTGTTATATTCGCCAAGCACGGTTTTGAGCTGTGCTGGCGTTAGGGATTCAAACTTTATACGGCGGCTCATGGTATCAGTCAAGCGATTATCCTTGTATTGTGTGCCCGGCGCTGTGATTTCATTTTGATAGCGTCACGGGTTTCAGAGATAAAGTAGTTAGTAGCGTTATATGGGTGTTGAGTAGTTATAGTAAATACTAAAAATGACGGTAATATTATTGTTGGTTTTGTGGAAGATAATAAATAAAAGTCTTGCCTTCATTATGGTAGAGAATTTTTAAAATTCAAGCGATACATTGAGCAGATAGCGTTGTTTTTGTATGTCGATTGCAATCAACACACTACTCTAAATCGAGTCAGCAGCATGTCTATTAAGTTCATTTATCGGTTAGATAACATCATTAGTGAAAAGTAACGCTCGCATTGAAATATTGATAAGTTAAGTTTTTACTGATTTTACCAATATAAACCTTGCTTGCAATGAGAGTAGACGAACGATTTGTCTACGGTTAAGAGCGCAGCATGATAGGCAATTTGTGGTAATCTATGAGCGATATTACAGCACTTTACGATTGAGTCAGAAGCGGCCTTTACCAGATAAAGGCTATCCAATAAAACACCTATCAATCGCTAAAGACGTGTCTGCCCAACAATTATAATAGGAACAACAACGATGCAAGAGACAGGTTCACCTTTATCCAATTCTAAAAGCCTACCTGAAAGAAGAGAAGCAATCACCGACCAGCAAGTGCTTATCGTCGGTGGCGGTCATGTCGGTTTGTCTTTTGCCTTACTACTGGCGCATCACGGCATTGCTAGCACGTTATTAGAAAAAAACCGTTATCCAACCATCAGTCCGACCGATGACCGTACGCGCAGTCATTATTTGGACAGTCGTAATACGGCATTATCGCGGCGCACAGTACAGATCTATCAAGAGATTGGATTGTGGGATGAATTGCAAAGCCATGCGTGCCGTATCGATAGCGTGCAAATTAGTGAGCAAGGTAGCTTTGGGCGCGCGCAGCTGAATAAAGTCGAAGAGAAAGTAGAATCCTTTGGACAAGTCATTGAAAACGCGTGGCTAGGGCGTAAGCTCTTATTAGCCGCACAGCAGTCGCCACTCGTCACTTTGGTCGATAATGCCAGTGTCAACGCCGTTGCCCAACAAGCGGACGGCGTGACGCTGAGCTTTAGCAACGATGACGCAGCAGAAAACGAGCAACAGCTGCAAGCCAGCGTATTGGTTGCCTGTGATGGACGCGATTCTACGGTACGTCAGTTGTTAAATATCGGCACCACCACCTACGACTATCAGCAAACGGCTATCGTTGGCGTGGTAGAGACCAATAGACGGCATGAGCATGTGGCGATTGAGCGCTTTAGCCCAGCAGGTCCACTGGCGGTGCTACCGCTGACGGATCCAGAGGGCGATGGCAATGATGAATATCAACAAGGATATAGACGATCTGTGGTTTGGGTCTGTCCAACAGGTGAAGAAACCAAATACCTAGAAGACGACGCCCAGTTCTTGCAGACGCTACAGCAAGCATTTGGGCAGCGCGCGGGCACGTTTGTCGCTGCTGGTCGCCGCGGCGCGTATCCGTTGTCTCGTGTGCTGGCAGACAAGCAGGTCGAGGGTCGCTGCGTCATCATGGGCAATGCCGCTCATACGTTGCACCCTGTCGCGGGTCAAGGCTTTAATCTTTGTATGCGAGATGCTCATGTATTGGCGCAAATGATGAGCGCACAAGTGCTCAAAGGCGAAGACATCGGTAATGCACAATTACTAAAGCGCTATGAGAAAGCACGTCAAACGGATCAAAAACGGGTGATTCGCTTTTGTGATGCGGTGGTACATGGCTTTACCCATCCTAATCCCGCCATTAAGTTTGTACGTAATATGGCATTACTGGCCTTTGATAAATTGCCAAACATTAAGCCATTGGTGGCAACCTACGCGATGGGTCTAAAGTCATAACAGCGTATCAAAATACGATTTTCTCAAAATATACAATAAATAAGAGGGGAGTCGTCCGTGCATCATTTATAGGATGATGGATGGACAATGCTCCAAAAAGGATAGTTTATGAAAAACAATCATACGCTGATTATCGGTGGCGGTATCGTTGGCGCGACGCTCGCGCTAAAGCTTGCGCAGAACAAAATGCCCGTGACCTTAATCGATGCGCGTCCTGCGCGTGACGAGTCAGCGTGGCAAGCGGTGCTGGGCAAACGTGACGCGCGTGTTTATGCGCTCAGTTTGGCGAGTATTAACTTGCTTACAGAGGTTGGCGCGTGGCAACACATTACCGCATCCAAGCGTAAAGCCGACTACTCGCAAATGCAGGTTTGGCAGTTGAACGGCATGGGCGAGCTATTATTTGGTGATAGTCATGACCAGAGCGCTGCGCCTGAGATACTCGGTAGTATGGTGGAGCCAGCCGTTATTGAGCACGCCTTATGGCAGCGTCTGTCTGAGGATGATGTCAGCGACTATCTGACCGTTATCGCTGGGCATAAAGTGGTCAATATGGACTGGCTAGGTGCGCAGCAAGGCTACCGTGTGACCTTAGATAATGGAACAGCGATTGATGCGCGTCTGTTGGTTGGTGCTGATGGTCGTGGCTCGTTTGTCCGTCAACAAGCAGGGATTGGGGTCGATACGCTTGATTACAATCAAACCGCGATTTGCTGTGCGATTCAGACCGAGAAACCACATCAAGCGACTGCTCGTCAAGCCATGTTGCCAACGGGCACGCTAGCGCTCTTGCCGCTAGCGGATATTACTGATGACGATAAGGTAAATCCACAACATTGGCAATCTATCGTATGGACCTTGCCGCGCAATCAGGCATTGGCATTGATAGAGGAAGACGACCGCTTTATCGCAGATAAACTCGCAGCGGCGAGTCATTACGAGCTGGGTGCTATCAAGCAGATTGAGTCCATCGCCAGTTTTCCTTTAGCAGCACAACAAGCAAAAAACTACGTCGCTGATAACTTGGTACTCATCGGTGATGCCGCCCATGGCGTGCATCCGCTAGCAGGCCAAGGGTTGAACCTCGGTATGCTCGATGTAAAAGTGTTGTGTGAGCAGTTGATGCATGACTTTACCCGTAGTGGTGGCACAATGTGGGGCAGTAATCAAACGCTGCGTCATTATGAGCGTTCGCGTCGTCCGCATAATAGCATCATGATGCATAGCTTCTCGGCACTGAACTGGTTGTTTGCAGGATCGCTTGCCCAAGCGCGCCCCGTGCAGCAAATCCGTAATGAAGGCATGTACCGAGTCAGTAAAATCAAGCCACTCATGCGATTGTTTGCGAAGCAGGCGAGTGGGGTTTAGTTTGCTTGTTCTTAGTGACACAGAGTTAGTGACACAGAGTTAGGGACATAGCATGAGTATAAGTATGACCTATCATAACCAGTAAGGCATTCACTATGACAAAGTTTAAGACAACAAAATTCTCTACTGTCTTATGGATGATAGGAGCTGTGGTAATAGCAGGCTGCCAATCAGTGACTCCAGCCACAAATAACATGGCACAAGAGGTTTTAAAGCCCTCCACTTGCGTGGTTGAACCGCCACCTGTTGATGAAAATGGCAAACCTATGCCAGTGGATTTGGACGATAGATTGTCTATGGAGTTACGAGTGTTTTTCGATAAATATAGTGCCGAAATAAAGGAACAATATACTCCGGAATTGAATAAGATCATAGCGTTCGCGGATCGCTGTTCTAACCTGACTTTTTTTGTCCAAGGGCATACCTCCACAATTGAACAGCAAGCCATTGACGAGAAAGCTCTACATCTCAAAGGCTCGTCTCAGCCACTGGACTTTATCTCATTAGCGAGTGCTCGTGCACAAAGTATCAAAAACTACTTGGTTAATTTGGACCTGCCAGCGCATAGAATTCGCACCTTTGATTGTAGCGCTGATAATCCTATTGCTCCTAATGATACCGAGGAGGGAGCTATTATGAATCAGCGAGCGTTCGGTTGGATATCAGCGCGAGATAGGTATGATCAAATGCTACTAGAATGCAGAGAATTTTAAAGGCAAAATATTATGAAAACCAAATTGAGAAATACATTTTTAATTTTGGTAAGTGCTTTGGCGTTATCAGCCTGCCAAACATCTGTTTCACAAAATCAAGCAACTCAAAATATTAATGCCCCAGTTGCTAAAGTTATTTTAGATAGCGATGGGGATGGTGTGCCTGATGAGCTGGATCAATGCCCAAGCACTCCGTATAACGTGGTAATAGATGAAAGAGGCTGTCCTATTGCAGGTATTGGTGTCGGTCTCAAAATGGAGTATCGTGCTTTTTTTGCCAAGGGTAGTAGTGAGTTATCAAAGGAGTACCAGCTTGAGCTTGATAAAGTAGCAAAAAAATTGCAAGAGTACGACACAGCAACTATGCGTATTGAGGGGCACGCTTCAACAGATGAAGTATCAGCTGTTGATGCAGTTTTGCAACCAAATGCTCTATCAAGAAATAGGGCGCTTATTGTCAAAAACTATCTAATAATGCAGCATCAAATTGATCCTGATCGCTTGAGCATCGCTAGTTATGGTGCTGAACAACCTATCGCGCCCTCTGACACTGAAGAAGGTAAGTCTATGAACCGCCGTGTTTATGGGTTAGCTCAAGAGCCTTAAAGCAACTTGTTTTATATCTCGATAAACGATTTATGTACAGATTAATACGTTGAGTTTTAAGTAAATTTGCTATCGGTCTTAGCTATCAGCTGAATTAGCGACTATTAAATCTATACTTACCCCAAAGCCGAAAAGAACACCATTAGCACGGGTGAGACAATATTAATCAAAAAGCCAAAACTAATCGCCAGTGGCACAACTTTTAGACCACCTGACTGTTGAATAATCGGTAAGGTAAAATCGAGACTCGTCGCGCCGCCAAGGCCAACTGAGGCAGACGGATATTTACGCATAAATACAGGAATGAATAGCAGCGCAAAAAATTCCCGTATCAAGTCATTAAACAGCGCGACACTGCCCCAAATCGCGCCGTAAGCATCGGTCATGACAATCGCTGATAACGAATACCAACCAAACCCTGATGCCATTGCCAAGCCTTTCGTCCATGACACATCTGAGAACAGCAAAGCAAAAACAAGCCCACCAACCAACACCGACAGCGTAAAGATAACACTCATCTCAACGCCGCGCTTATTAAGCATGACTTCTTTTAAGGTAATGCCTGAGCCTTTGAGACCGATGCCTACGAGCAAAATCAAAATCATAAGCATGACGGTCATAGAGTTTTCAGGCGGCATATAATCAGCAGGCAAGAAGTAACCAATTACCATGCCAATCGCCACACAAACGACCTGTGCTAAGCTACCTCGAATACTGACACGATGCTCTTTGGATTTGACGCTTGGTTTTTTGGCATGCCATGGTCGGACACGGTCAAACACCATCAGTGCAAACAATCCTGTGCCAATCGTCAATATAGATAAGACAGTCACGTATAGGGCAATTTCGCCAACTTGATTACCCAGCCCTTCTACCTTTGATAGCTCAATCCCGATCAGTGCCAAGATAAGATAGACCAAATAAGACAAGCCCGTATCGGCAAGTTTAGTCATGGTTGGGTTAGACGGAATGGCAAAGCCAATAAACATTGGCATCAAGACCAAAACGAGGGTAATTAGGCTTTGCATGGTGGTCAGCTCGCAGCATTTTTAACAAGACATTTTAGGAAGCTTGCGATTGTACCATAACCCTGACCGAATACTAAAAACCCACTAGGTAGCCTGCATTGATTGATATTTTGTGAGCTGATAGGACTTGCGGCAAGTTAATCACTCTCTGCTATTGGCTGACTTTTGGCTGACTTTTTCTAGGACGTTGATGTGCACACTGCTCCGTCAAGCAATCAACGTTTTCCACATATTGTTTAGCGTTTTCGATATATTTATAGATTGAGCAGCAGAGATATGTTGCTGATATGGCTCACGCTGCGGCTCAATCACACTCGTCCGAGGAGTAGCCGCTAGATTTGGATAATCAAGGCGATAATGTCCGCCGCGACTCTCCATACGCTGATAAGCAGACTGAATAATTAAAGTCGCTAATTCAAGCTGTCTGGTTAATTGAAAGCATGCAAGTTCGCTAGCAGTAGTAGGGCTGCGTCTATTACTTGCATCGGATTGATCAGACTCAGCATCTGTGAACCAGTCTTGCCACTTTTGTATTTGGGTTAGTGCTTGCTCTAATTGACTGGCGCTACGGGTGATACCCATGTTGGCCGTCATGAGTGCTTTTAGTTCTGTGGCTATGGTTGCGACATCAGTTTTTGCGAGACTAGTATCAGTGCGGAATCTTTTAACGGCATGACCACATTGTTGTGTGACAAGCCCAGAGGTAGACAAGATCACATGCTGCGTATCTGTAAGAATTGGCGCTGACCAAAACTCAATGGTTGATTGATCGACCTCGCGATAAACGTCAGTATCGATTTCTTCTAAGCTTTCTAAGCGCTCTAAATACTGAGGCAAGTGGGCTGCAATATGGCGACCAACCACCACGCACTCCAACAGCGAGTTACTTGCTAAGCGGTTGGCACCGTGTAGCCCCGTATAAGCCACTTCACCAGCCGCATAAAGTCCTGGTACATCCGTCAATCCATTGGCATCAGTCACCACGCCGCCACAGCTATAATGCGCCGTCGGGGCAACTGGAATAGGATCTGTCGTGATATCAATCCCAAGCGTTAAGAGCGTTTGGTAAATCTGCGGGAAATGCGCTTTTACGAAGTCAGCAGGCAAGTGACTGACATCAAGATGCACGTAGCCAAGCCCATTGTTATCAATCTGCGCGGCTATCGCCCGAGCGACGATATCGCGCGGTGCCAATTCAGCACGTGCGTCCACGTCCAACATAAAGCGGACCCCAGTTTGCGGACAATATAATCGTCCCCCTTCACCGCGCAGTGCTTCAGATATCAAAAAGCTGCTGTCATCTAGCGCTAAGCCTGTTGGGTGAAACTGAATGAACTCCAAGTTTGCCAAGCGGCAGCCTGCTTGCCATGCCATCATCACGCCATCACCGACGCAGACGTTAGGCGCGCTGGCACGCTTGAATAATTGACCTAAGCCGCCACTAGCCAGTACCACTGCACGACTATGAAAGGTGAGCGGGCGCCCATTGATATGATCAAAAACAAGCGCCCCTCGGCAATGCTTAGCATCGCTATTATCTGTAAAAAAAGGCTTGTCGCTCGCTATAGGCAGTGTCAATAACTCAAGCGCTTCGTGATAGGGCAAGATAGTGATATTGGTTGCCGCTTGTGCTTTGATGATCAATGCATCCATCACGTGTCGACCTGTTGCATCGTCCGCATGAGCCACGCGTCTACAGCCGTGACCGCCTTCTTTTGTTAAATGCAAATCGCTGGTCTGTAACTGAGAGAAGTCCTGTGCGCTTGTATTATCCAAAGCGTTAGGTGAGTTCTGCGTAAAAGGGACACCTTGCGCACATAGCCACTGAACCGCTTGCTGTCCTGCACCCAAGATACGGGCAGTATTATCAGGTGTGCAAAGCCCTGCACCAGCCACTAAGGTATCAGCAACATGGTCTGACACAGAGTCATCTTTGTCTAGACTAGCGGCAATGCCGCCTTGAGCATAGTGACTTGAGCAAACATCAAGTGCCGCTTTACTCAAAACCGTGATATTTAGTGACTTCGGTAGCGATAACGCTGTACTCAAGCCTGCCAGTCCAGCACCAATGATAAGGACGTCAGTGTTGACAATATGGCTCATGTGACTACTCCTATAGTTATCAGGAATACAGTTATCAGGGATGGTGGTACGGGTTTGATTGGCTGAGTGCGGCTGACTCATGCTAGGCTGCCCCAACATTGGCAAACAATGCACGGTCTTGGACGATATCGCCACTGGCCGCCACGCGTTGCTTTTGTGATTCAGCAAAATCAAGCATACGTTGTAAGGGTTTTCTAGCGGCGGCGGCAAGCTCAGGCGTCATTAGTACCTCACCGCTGTTATTGGTCAAGCATTGCTCGATACCTTTTAGGCCATTCATTGCCATCCAAGGACAAAAGGCACAGCTCTTACAGCTCGCGCTTTCACCAGCGGTAGGCGCGGCTAAAAAGCGTTTGTTCGGTGAGTGTTTTTGCATTTCATGCAATATGCCTAGGTCAGTTGCAACGATAAAGGTGTCAGCATCCATCTCATACGTTGATTGCAACAGTTTACTGGTTGAGCCAACAACATCAGCAAGTGCCACCACGCTATCGGGCGACTCAGGATGTACCAAGACCTTGGCTTCTGGATGTTCGGCTTTTAATTGCAGCAATTCAGTGGCTTTAAACTCATTATGCACGAGGCAAGACCCTTGCCAAAGCAGCATATCTGCACCCGTCTCACGAGCGATGTATTTGCCCAAATGACGGTCAGGTCCCCAAATGATCGGCTCACCTTGCGCATGCAAATGACGGACGATATCGATACCGACCGATGATGTCACAACCCAGTCAGCGCGAGCTTTCACTGCGGCGCTGGTATTGGCATAAACGACCACGGTACGTTCAGGGTGGGCATCACAAAATGCGGAAAACTCATCAGCAGGACAACCCAAATCGAGCGAACATTCCGCCTCCAAATCTGGCATAAGCACGGTTTTTTCCATACTTAAAATCTTTGCTGATTCGCCCATAAATCGTACACCAGCGACAACTAGGGTCTGGGCGCTATGGGCTTGTCCAAACCGAGCCATTTCGAGTGAATCACCGACACAGCCACCTGTCACAAGTGCTAAGTCTTGAATAAAAGGATCAACGTAGTAATGTGCCACTAGTACGGCGTTATTATCTTTCAATAATTTTTTGATGTTTTCTTCAACCACGAGTCTTTCAGCACGAGGCAAGTCTGCTGGCATTTTTGCTCTGGCATAGTCGATGTTCATCTGAGTGGCGATGCGATTGTCGGTACTCATGATGGGTGCGTCGTAAGGATAACTTTTCATAATGGCAACCTCTGTTGGCGCTATAGTGATAAATGGGTGTGCTAAAACAAGATGTTTGGTTAAATAAAATTAATCCGTTGTTTTAATTATGCTCATTTTGAGCATAAATACAAGTGTTTTTTGTATATCTGTTGATTAAGTACATTTATTTTCATTACTTGTGAGTTAGCCAAATGGTCTTTATTTTTAGTTTACCTTTATGTAGAAGCTGACGTTTAGCAACTGATTTTGATGTTTTATGATTACAACGCCAGACTATGATATTTCAAGATTCACGTTATACTGTTTTAGATTTGAGGCGTACCATCACTATCAGCCTTGAGAACCCTTTTATGCCATTTTAAAGAGACAGGATAATCCCCAAAACTATGACGTTGTCTTATTCACATGCGCACCAGCAAGGTAGCGGCACAACTGAAGTGGTCGCTGTATTGGTCGCGATTACCGATCATATCGCTCGTGTCCTAACCGTTGACCAAGGCAAACTGTTGCCAAATGGGCCGCTTATGCCATTACATCGCTCGCTACAGGCAGGCGTGCGTCAATGGGTAGAAGAGCAGACGCAGCAGCCGCTCGGATATTTGGAGCAGCTATATACCTTTGTTGATACCAACAGACGTAACGTTGATGGTCATGCATTGGTGTACGTCAGCTACCTTGGTTTGGTACAAGAAACTCAAATGCAGGCATTGCAAAGCCAAGCGCTATGGCGAAATTGGTATGATTATTTCCCATGGGAGAACCATCTAGATGGTATGCCTAGTATCATTATGGACTTTATCATCCCTATGCTATTGGAGTGGGCGAGTAGCGCTGAAGACTCAGTTGCCCGGCAGCGCAGGCGTCAACGTATTGGTTTGTGCTGGGGACTTAGCGAAGGGTTTTTGGCAGATAGCGAGTTCATAAAAACTGAACCAGTTGGCGATAAGGCTGATGAAAGCAGAGAATGGATCGCAGAGCATGTATTGCTACGCTACGAGATGCTTTATGAGGCAGGACTGGTACCAGAAGCGCCCAATTATCCGCCCAATTACCAAACGGTTGAGCTGCCAAGCGACTGGTCTCAGCGTATCGGCATACCGATGTATTACGATCATCGCCGCGTGATTGCCACCGCTATCTCCAGACTACGCGCCAAGATTGAGTATCGACCGCTTATCTTTGGGTTGATGCCAGATGTGTTTACTTTATCCCAATTGCAGCAAAGTGTTGAGGCCTTATCAGGCATACGCTTGCACAAACAAAACTTTCGCCGTTTGCTGGAATCTCAGAATCTTGTGATGGAGACAGGAGAGAGTAGTAGTGCTCAGCGTGGTCGCCCCGCCAAACTCTATCGTTTTCGCCATGATATCGAGCTACAAAGCTTATTGATGGACAGCAAACTTCCTAAGCGTAAATAATTGCTACTAACAAATACAGCTAGGTCAATTTCATATAGAAATCGACTTGCTCAATAAAAACTTTTTCACCTTCCCTTGCAGGAGTGTTAACTTTACGCTATATTTATGCTCATTTTGAGTTTAAATATTTAGACGTTTTTATTCATATTACGCCTACATGAGGGTCAAACATGACAATTGAAAAAGAGCCAGCATTGGATGACGTATTGCTTAAACCCTTGGTAGAATATGCGCTAGCGGAAGATTTGGGCAGGCGTGGTGATGTCACCTCGCAAGCCACTATCCCAGCAGATATGCAAGCCCAGCTACAAATCAAGGCGCGACAATCAGGTGTGATATGCGGTATGGATTTGGCGCGGTTGTCTTTTGCCTTAGTTGATGCAAGCATTGAGTTTGGGGCTCAAGTGCAGGATGGCGAAGCAGTCGCCGCTGGTACCGTATTGGCTACTGTAAAAGGTAATGCACGCCATCTGCTAACAGCAGAACGTACAGCATTAAACTTCATGACGCATCTTAGCGGTATTGCGACTGCGACCCGCCAGATCGTCGATAGCGTGGCGCAATATCCAGCGCAGATTACTTGTACGCGTAAAACCATCCCAGGTCTGCGTATTGTACAAAAATACGCGGTACGCTGCGGTGGCGGTCGCAATCATCGTTTGGGACTGGATGATGCGATTTTAATCAAAGACAATCATATCGCCATTGCTGGTGACATAAAGACGGCTATCGAGCAAGCACAACATTTTGCTGGGCATCTGATTCCTATTGAGGTTGAAGTAGATACGCTAGAGCAATTAGAGCAGGCGCTAGAGGCGGGTGTGAGTTTGGTATTGCTAGACAATATGTCGCCAGAAACGCTATCGCAAGCGGTGGCTATGTGTAAAGGTCGCGCAAAGACTGAAGCATCCGGTGGTATTACGCCTGAAACGGTACGAGCCGCCGCCAGTACAGGGGTTGATTTTATCGCGATGGGCTACCTAACGCACAGTACTACCGCTTTGGATATTGGCTTAGATTTTAGTGCATAGGCCATCAATTATTTCAGCTTAACCTGAGTCATAGCTTTTATATTCGCTGGATTTCTCGCCAAGATGACATAGAAGGGTAACCGAGCAAAGTTAATGATTTAACTCGCTTATCTGCCTATGTTACAATGCTATTATGAATTGCCTATTGGGTCATCGTCGCACTCGCACGATGGCCTTATCTTTTTGCACCAGTGGTATCAATAGACAAGCGAGCGCTCAGTGAATACTGAAATTATCAAGATAATCCTAGCCTTTATGGTATTGATCAATCCATTTAGCGCATTGACGTTGTTCTTGGATTTGACTCGCGGCTATTCGATGAACAATCGACGCAAAGTTGCGCGTGTTGCTTGTCTGACCATTTTTATCACCATCAGTTTTTTTACGGTGGCGGGTGAGACCTTACTAAAAGCACTAGGTATTTCTATTGGCTCGTTTCAGCTGGCTGGTGGTATATTGGTGTTCTTGATTTCACTAAATATGATGAACGGTGAAGGCAACCCTGTTAAGCCTGATCAAGAGAACTTCGATGTCGACCACGTGCAAGATGCACTGCCGACGATGGCCTCAGCAGTGGTCCCCATTGCGATACCGATGATGATTGGACCAGGTGGTATTTCTACCGTTATTATTTATTCATCGCAAGTCTCAGGCATTTTGCAGGTATCTGCCATCATCATTGCTGGTCTCTTCATTAGTCTATTTTGCTACCTGGCATTGATGGCTGCTGGTCGTATCAGCCGCTTGCTCGGTGATACTGGTCTGAATATTATGAGCCGGATCATGGGTATGCTATTGGCTGCGGTCTCGATTGAGATTATCGTTAGCGGTCTGCGCACACTGTTTCCTGCTTTAATCTAAGCTATTTATTCTGTGTCTAATATTGAGCACTTAAAATCCTCTTAATTTATCTAGATTTAATGCCTAATGTTGTATTTAGCTTTGGTATAAATGCCAAGCCAGATATAACATCAGCAGTCCTACCAACGCATCCAGTATGTTCCACGCTTTTGGCTTTTCAAATAACGGCCTCAGTAAGCGTGCGCCATAACCGAGCGCAAAAAAGAAAAAGAATGAGGCGCTAATTGCCCCAACGGCAAAGGTAAGTTTGCTAGCCGCGCCAGTTGAAACCATCCCAACGAGTACCAATGTATCTAAGTAGACGTGCGGGTTTAGCCACGTAAAGCCAAAGCAGAGCAGCAGCGCTTTTTTTAAGCTGGTCACTACTTGTCCCTCGACCGTCAGCGCATGAGATACGCGCACACTGGCATACAAACTCTGTAAGCCATAACCCAACAAAAATAAAACCCCTGCTATTTTTGCAATATCGATCACATGCGGATAGCGTGCGGTGACCGCACCAAATCCACCAACGCCTGCTGATATCAACAGCGCGTCGCTCACCGCGCAAAACAGGCAAACAAAAAATATGTGCTCACGTTTGAGACCTTGTTTAAGTACAAAGGCATTTTGTGAGCCGATGGCGATGATGAGTGATAATCCAAGCAGGAAACCAGAAATATAATCGGGAGCATTCATAACAAGGCGCTTAGCATTTAGGAAGTGAGCGTAGAGAGTAGGAATGTTGACACTTTGCGTACTGGCAGGTCAGCGAAAACCTGTTAAGATACGCTATTGAATGAACGTATGCAATACGAGCACAATGTGTGTGTACTGGACGAGGGGCAGAGCAAGTCATGGTAGTCAGTTTGACAAGAATGCTAAAGTCATTTGGGCAAGCTCAAGATGACCTACCAACGTTAGCTGCCAACAATGCGCAGGAGATGGGTGTTAATCGTAATTTAAATGACAATAGTGATAATGTCGATATCCATCATAATAATGACGGCACTCAATCAAATCACGAGCGTGCTGCATTAACGCCACCTGAGCGGGTAGACCGTATACGTGATGCATTGGCGCAAGTGAACGATATTCACTCATCAACCCCGCTGACTGATCGCTATTTGTCCAATCGTGCGCACATGCGCCCGACCAATAGACCACCTTTTGATCCAGATACCTTGTGGTATCTCAAACATGGACGTTGTCCGATTATGACTGAGCTTGTTGATGTGGTCGATGAGGCCACCCTAAACGCTATGCCCATCGAAGCCGTTGCGATATTAGATCGTATCAATGGTAAGCTAAAACGCTATCGTGAGTGGAGTAGTGAGCTAAACGAGCAACAGCAGCAACATAATGAGCGACAGTTTGTCATTGATAAGCTGGTGTCCGAGAGCATCCCTGAAGCGCTACATCATTATGAGCAGCTACAGCGCTTTAGTCCGCATCGCACCAAAAACAATATGGTACAGGGTAAAATGACGGCAGGTGATATGTTGACCGATTTGTTTTTAGAAGTTGATTATGAGCTTGATGAGCTATTGGATGAGCTGCATCAAACCGTTCTAAATCGTCTTGCCTCAACCCATCGTTACGTCAAGAGCCGCACGCAAAGCTAGCGTATTTTATAAAATAAAAGATTATCCAAAAACAGTGCAGACTCAATGTATAACAATATAAGGCTTTAACAGAGCCTTATTTTTTTGTTTAATAAAAGCAGTGCTAAGCAATAAAGTTGATGACACTAAAACCGCCTAGCTTAAAATACTGATTAAAATAACAAGAAATTTGCCAAACTATTCTGTCAAATAATAAGGAAAACCCGATGACCCAAGTGACTGCTATGTTAGTGATGTTTGTATTATACGGAGTACTGCCGGCCGCTGGGTTATATCTGGGGTATCGTGGTATTAAGAAAGTTACCGCGCCCAAAATGCTGGAATATACTGCCATGCCGCAACTGGGCTATATACCAGAGAAAAGCCTACCTGTTGAAGTCAAAACAGCACTTGAGCAAATCAATCGAAAAGGCAAAAAACTCCGCTTGATTTATGGTGATACCAATAATGACGGTAAAATTGATGATAAAGACACCATCAATGAAACTTATATTATGATCCAAAATCTGATGGACCGACACATCCCGCAAGCAGTAGCCGATTATCGCCGCTTATATGACTTAGATGTGACAGATGGGGCGCGTGCCGATACCACCAAAATTAAGCATTCAGATGTCACTGGTAAACAAGCATTGTTAGAAGTGCTTAAGACGATCAATACCCAGTTTGACGATTTACTCAATGCCTCATACCATCAAGATGGGCAAAAGCTGCTCGCGACCAATCGCTATCTGCAAATGCGTTTTGATCAACCAAATATGGATTCAACAATGCAGCCGCTGAGTAATCTCAGTAAGGAAACAGAGGCTATTGAGTCACCTACTTTGAGTAGCACGGATGTGAAAAATCCAGTAGCAGAAGATATTAAACGCTAAATGCTAAGTGCCAACGATAAGTAGTCATACACAGAATTAAGCGATAAGTAGCGAGCAGTTATGAGTATATTAATAGGCATCGGTATTGTAACGACCGTCACGACTTTTTATCTAGGTAGAAAAGGCTGGCATGCATTGCACAAAGCGGTCGGTATTACTCCAGGTGTGCTTATATATCAAGATGATCATGCGCCATTGTCACTGGTTATGTTAAGTTGGGAACAGCTTAACTTGAATAAAAAGCACTTAAAAAGCTTGTCAGATCAACAGCTACGGCAATTAAAGCGTATCGATAACAAAGTGAGTAGCTATCAAGCTTATCAGGCAGCATTACAAGCTCAACATAAAACGCCTGCTATCACAGAAGCGCAGTTTGTTTTGAACAAAATGCTGCAAACTCGGTTACCCGAAATGCTAGCCACTCACTATCAATTAACAAATATGCATGTCACTAATGAGAATAGTGAAAAGAGGTTAGAGGCTAGTGCGTTATTGCAAAGTGTTTTAGATAGTATCGAACAGCGTTTGGATAGACTACTGGCACAAATGAACGAGGAGCAGCTAAAAGAGCTGCGAGTCATGACGCATTATATTAATAGCCACGACAGCTGAGCCGTTATTTTTATACTGAGTAACTGTGAGGCCTGTAAAAAAGACATAAAAAAAGCGGTCAATGATGCATAGTCATTGACCGCTTTTTTATGTTTATTCTAAATCTATCAAAAACTTAGAATAATGTTAAATAAACTGAATTAGCGCTTATCATTGCGGTCACGACTATTACGCGTGCCGCGGCTGGCAGGGCTAGCACTGCTTTTAGGCTTCGCGCTGCTGTTGCGATTGTCATTACGAGTGTCCGTGCGACGCGCTTTAAGCGGCTTGTTTCTGATACGCTCTTGCTTTTCTTTAGCCGCACCATGTAGACCTGTGCCATAACGTGGACGTAAGCTCACCAAATCGGTCAATGTATTGATCTCTTTTTTATCGAGCTCTAAGAAACGACCTGTACGTAACTCTTTTGGCAAGGCAATCGTACCGTAACGTGTACGCAATAGGCGGCTAACTTTCAGACCTTGTGACTCAAACAAGCGGCGTACTTCACGGTTACGACCTTCTTTGAGTTGGACGTGATACCATTTATTAACGCCTTCACCGCCGCCTTCTTTGATGTCGTCAAACTGCGCCATGCCGTCTTCTAACATGACACCAGCAGTCAAGGTGCGGGCGATATCAGGAGTGACTTCACCCAACACACGAACGGCATATTCACGCGTCACTTCGCTAGAGGGATGCATCAGGCGATGCGCCATCTCACCATCATTGGTAAATAATAGTAAGCCAGTTGAATTGATATCCAAACGTCCCACCATGACCCAACGATCATGAGTGAGCTTTGGCAAGCGCTCAAATACAGTCGGACGACCTTCTGGATCCTTGGCTGAGCAGACTTCGCCTTCTGGCTTGTAATAAGCGATCACTCGGCGACGCTTCTCATTTTCGGCGGTATATTTGACCTGACGACCATCCACACGAATCTCATCGCCTGGTGTGACACGGTCACCAATCGTTGCTGGACCGTTATTAACAGATACGCGACCTGCTTTAATCACTTCTTCCATTTGACGGCGTGAGCCAAGGCCCATACGGGCGAGCGCTTTTTGTAATTTTTCATCTTTCATCTTAATGTCCTTGAGTCGGTGGGTTTACATTTCTCAATGTATAATGGATCACAATTGTTTATACTAGATTATAAATGATAATAGGTAAGAAAATGCATTGTTTGCTGTGAGCAGCATTATACTAGTAAAAGACTGCTTATACTGTATTTTTTGACTTATTTCTTTGACTTATATACCTTGCAACTGTACTCAAGCCAATTTGAACAAAATCTTGCATATTTTTACTAAGAATGTTTAACAGCTTTTAGATAACCGTACATATGCAGCAACACAGAAGTGCAAGAATTTAGTATAAATTCAATCAATTATTAATATACGTAATATATTTAGTTGTAATTGATAAAAAGAATTTATATGCTACATGGAGTAATTAGTTTAAAGATAGCTTTTTGTATCAATCAATAAGAACATTACTGTATAACAGATAACTTATGTTATGATGCCGATTATTTTTGTGAAAGATGTAAAAAAATAACATCGATACAAATTTATTAATACAAAACTGTTTTTAGTCGTTTTATGTGATTGCAGTAATAGAAGAGGCTTTTTGATATGAGACAGACAACTAAGTTGTTGAGTGCAGCGTGTTTGTTAGCTAGTAGTATGCTCTATGGATGTGCTACTACAACCATCAATTCTGGGCTTCAAGCTGGTCAGTTACCGCCCAGTGGATCTTTTACTGCAGAGAATGGTATTAATTTCAATGTACTGCCATTGACTCTTGCCACATTGCCACCTAAACAAATCGCTCGCTCACAAATGAGTGCCAACCTATCTGACCTAGTACGATCGTCTAATAGGATGAATTACCGTATTGCATCCTCTGATGTATTAAGTATTATTTTGGTAGATTATCCTGATATTAATGCTGCAGGAGCATCTGGTTATCCTGTTGATCAGCAGGGGTTTATACAGTTTCCGTTGATAGGTCGTATACAAGCTGGCGGGCTAAGTGTTCCACAGTTCACTGCAAACCTAAGTTCAAGATTGCAACGCTACCTAAAGTATGCAGATCCGCAAGTGAAAGTTGCTGAGTATCGAGGCAATAAGTTTTTTATCGATGGTGAGGTTAACAAGCCTGGTCAATTCAATATTGCTGACGAACCTGTGTCATTATACAGTGCAATATCTATGGCTGGTGGTACGACGAGAGAAGGTAACTCAAACAGTATTGTATTGAGAAGAAATGGTATTGATTATCGTATGGGATTACAGTCTCTGCAGCAGGCGGGATTATCAGCCAATCAAATTTATGTACAAGATGGTGACTCTATTCGTGTCAGTAGCGAAGACATCAATAAAGTGTATGTTTTGGGAGAGTTTGGCAAAGTTGCACCTGTACCTATTATTGACCAGGGGTTGAGCTTAGCGCAGGTGATTGGGGAGTCAGCTGGTCTGAATTCTAATACGGCTAATGCGGCTAAGATCTACGTAGTACGTGATCAACCTGAATATCAGCGTACAAATATATACTATGTAGATATGCAGGCGCTCACTAGCTTTCCACTGACTAGCCGGTTTGAGATGTTGCCTAATGATATTGTCTATGTCGACCCAACTGGTCTGACGCGCTGGAACCGTGTTATCAGTGCTTTGTTACCATCAACTTCAGCAATCAGAAGTTTTTCAACTTTATAGGAAGTGATAAGCATGGCGTTTGATAATATTTTGGTTGTTTGTGTAGGTAATATTTGCCGTAGTCCAATGGCAGAAGCTTTATTAAAAGAGCGTTATCCTAACAAAGTAATTGACTCTGCAGGTGTTGGAGCTTTAATTGGACATCCCGCAGATTCATCTGCTCTCAAAATTATGTCTGAACAGCAGATAGATATTACAGACCATATAGCCAAACAAATCGACGAAAAATTAGCAAAAAAAGCTGACCTTATTTTTACCATGTCAGATAGTCAGACTAAATGGATTGAGGAACGTTGGCCATTTTGCCGTGGTAAAACCTTCAAGCTTGGTCACTGGCAAAATAAGGATATTGCTGACCCATATAAACATGAAATGAGCGCTTTTGAGACAGCATATCAAGATATTGTTGATGGTCTCGATCAGTGGGCCGATAAAATTAACTAAGTAATGCTTATCCGATGAACAAGCTGAAGTGGTAGACCTATAGTTATGAGTACAGATTCGAAAAATTTATCAAACCCTGTTTCGAAAGAAGATAATGATGACATTGATCTTATGGCGCTGCTATTTGCCATTTTGCGTGGCTGGAAAACTGTATTGTTTTTCGCATTAATTGGCTTATTGATTGGTGTGCTGTACGGGCGCTATGTGAACCCCACTTTCAAATCCGATGCTTTAATACAAATAGAGGAAAACTCTCAAGGTATATCAGCATTAGGTACAAATGCATCAGAGCTCATCGCTCCACAATCGAGCAAAGCTCAGACAGAGTCCGAGCTGATAAGATCTCGTATGATACTTGAGCCTGTAGTAGATAAGTTAAACTTGCGTATACGTCTAACGGATCCTTCTATCGGCTATATTGATCGGATCAAAAGTGATCGCGTCGCTACCCAAGTTAACACTCCTGATGGTGTATCGTTACAAACAGAAGACGGCGATGCTCAGATTAGCCAGTTCAATGTATCGCAAGCTTATCTTAATCAAACATTTACTCTGACCAAATCCGAAACAGGTTTTGTCCTGAGCAATGGGTTCGATGATTTTAAAGGCCAGTTGAATAAACCGCATTTATTTAAGGGTGTAGATGGTCAGATTCAGATTACTGTGACTGATTTACCTGACAACTCTCATCCTATCAACTTAGCCAAGCAATCTCTACAGATTACTACTGATTCAATAAACAGCAAGCTATCCGTAGTTGAGCAAGGGCAACAGACTGGTATTGTTGAACTGTCTATGACAGGGTCTAACCAACAGCAAGTCAGTTTGATATTGAAAGAAATAATTCTGTCTTATGTAGATCAGAACCAAACGCGGGGCTCTGAAGAAACAACCAGAACAATCAAGTTTATGGAAACACAGATCCCAGACTTGAAGAAAAAGTTAGAAGACTCTGAAGCAGTATTTAATAAATTCCGTAAAAAATACGGTACTATTGACGTTAGTAAAGAAGCTGAACTTTTATTATCAGAGAACTCTCAAATTGATACACAGATTAATGAGCTCAAGCTGAAAAAAGCTGATTTGACTACCTATTATACGGAAGAGCATCCATTAGTCATCCAGATCAACGAACAACTCGACGTACTTAATCGTAGAAAACAAAATATAGATGACACCATTGAAGGATTGCCGGAAATACAAAGGGAGTTCTTACAGTTGTCTGAAGATACAGCGATTAATAGAGAAATATACCTAACACTGCTAAAAAATTATGAACAGCTAAAAGTCGTGAGAGCTGGTCAGATCGGCTACGCTCGTATTATTGATTTGCCTATCAATACTTTCAATGCTATTGCGCCAAATAAGCCACAAATTTGGGTGTTAGCAACGCTACTAAGCACTATGGTAGGTGTATTGCTCGTACTCCTGAAAAACATGCTTAGAAATGTGGTTAAAGACCCTGAACGTATCGAAGCAAAAACGGGTGTACCTGTGGTCGCAACGATTCCTCGTTCACATCTACTCACCAGATTAAGTAAAGATAAGAAAGCGCCTAATCGTTTGCTGGCTTATGCTGATAGTAACAGCTTGAGTTATGAAGCCATCAAAAGCTTAAGAACGAGCCTGATGTTCGGTATGACGACACCAGAGCAAGCGGGCCAAAGGGCGAAAGTTATACTTATCACTGGTGAGAGTCCTGGCGTTGGTAAATCATTTATCTCGGCCAATCTAACGGAAGTTTTTGCTCAGTTAGACAAGAAGGTGCTGATTATGGACGCAGATATGCGCTTGGGTGAGCTGCATAAAATATTTGGTATGACCCAATATAACGGTTTGGCCGACTATCTATCGCAAGATAAATTATCACAAAATATGACTGATTTTGCGCAGAATAACGCTCAAGTCCCAGAAGCTATCACCACCCAAAAGATCAGTAATCTAGCGAGCTTTATCCATCCGACCAATATAGATAATATTGATTTTATCCCAAGGGGCGAGTATCCACGCAATCCTGCATCACTGTTGTCTGATAGCAGGCTCAATAACCTAATGACAGAGTTGAGTCTACATTATGACTATATCATTATTGATTCACCGCCGATCCTCGCAGCTTCCGATGCAATGATACTGGCGCAATATGCTAATAAAGTATTGATGGTAACTAGATACGATAACTCAATTGAGGGACAACTGGTCTATGCGGTCAATCAGATGAATAAGGCAAATATAGAAGTAGATGGTATTATCTTAAATGACGTACAGCAGGGTATCATGAGCAAATACAGCTATCATTATAGTTATGCCTATGGTAACAACCAGTAGTAAGCTTTTAAATAACTTAGTTCTTAAAAACGATGTGGGATGAATAGACAATCCATATGGTTGAAAAGTCTTTATATAGTGTCAAACGTAAGCCGAAGCTTATAGGTGGAAATGTGTTGCAATCTATCGCTCAGTACCTGTTGTCGCTGCCAAGATATGTCAAGCGTCTGATTTTGATTAGCGCAGACTTTATAATGGCTATTGCCTGTCTGTTTTTGTCACTATTATTGCGATATGGTTATATCGAGCTTCATATTAGTTTATGGACATTAAGTTTATATGCCTTAATTCCTGTCATTGGTTTATACCTTGTAGGCTTTTATCATGGCGTATCTAGAGGGTTTCTTGATACGGTTATGAGTGGTGTATTGCAGCTGTTTTTTGTGCTGATTGTTTTTTATGAACTGATTATCTACTTTGATGTACTGCCACAAATACCTCGATCGACCCCTATTTTGTTTCTGTTTTTGCTTTATATCTGGCTGTGGAACAGTCGTCTGACAATTAAAGAATTATTGAAGCGATGGCAAGGTAAGCGTTTTGAGGGTGAGCTTATAGATTACGATAATATTTTGATTTATGGTGCAGGTGAAGCAGGGCAGGAGTTGATGAAAGGTTTGAGCAATTCACATAAATATAGTGTGGTTGCTTTTGTTGACGATGATCGTCAGCTAACAGGTGCTCATATAATGGGGAAAAAGATTTACCATACTGATAACTTATTGGATATCGTAAATACCCTTGATATTGCCCAAGTGTTTTTGGCAGTACCCTCGATTAGCCGTGCTCGTAAGCGCAAAATTATTGAAAAGCTTTCACATATCTCTATCAAGATAAAAGAACTACCCAGTCTAAAAGAATTGGCTGACGAAAAAGTCACGGTTAGCCATATGCGCAAGATCGATATATTAGACGTATTAGACCGCCAAACTGTAGAGCCTGACGAAGAGTTGCTAAAGAAAAATATCGCTCATAAATCTGTCTTGGTAACAGGGGCTGGTGGTTCTATCGGTAGTGAGTTATGCCGACAAATTATCAAAAATGAACCAACTTGTCTGGTGCTATACGAGCTGTCAGAGTTTGCACTTTATAGTATTCACCAAGAGCTTTTGGCAAAACAGGCTAGTAGTAATGAATATCAGGACATTCAAATCGTATCCATTATTGGCAATGTGACTGATGAGCATAACCTTATGCGGATATTTCAGACTTATCATGTACAAACAGTCTATCATGCAGCAGCATATAAACATGTGCCTATGGTAGAGCACAATCCGTTTCAAGGGGTTATTAATAATAGTCGCGGTACTTACCATTGTGCGCGTGCTGCTATTCAAACAGATGTAGAAACCTTTGTTTTGATATCTACTGACAAAGCTGTCAGACCTACTAATGTCATGGGTGCCTCAAAACGTTTGGCAGAACTTGTGTGCCAGGCATTGAGTCATGAAGCTGCCTCAATAAAGCCAGATAGCAAAACCTGTATTAGTATGGTTAGATTCGGCAATGTATTAGGTTCATCAGGATCTGTAGTACCTGTTTTTACCAAACAAATCGAAAAAGGTCTTCCGATTACTGTTACCCACCCTGATGTAACACGCTATTTTATGACTATTCCAGAGGCTGCTAATCTAGTCATACAGGCAGGCGCTATGGCGCAAGGTGGTGAAGTTTTTGTCTTGAATATGGGAGAGCCAGTAAAGATTGTCGATTTGGCTCAGCGTATGATTCACCTAAGTGGGCATGAGGTCAAAGACGATAAGCATCCTAATGGTGATATCGAAATTGTCTTTACAGGCCTTCGTCCCGGTGAGAAGCTCTATGAAGAGCTCATAATCGGTGATGACAATGTTGAAGAAACTGCTCATCCTCTTATTATGCAAGCGATGGAGCATAGGTTTTCTCTAACAGATCTTGAACGGGTATTAGAGAAGTTACCAGAAAAATCTCAATTATACGACGTTGTATGGTTAAAGTTGCAGTTCAAACATTTTGTAGATGGATATAAAGAAGATACTACAGTTCACTCCTAATTTGGAAAACACTCATTGATAAGGTTGGTTGATAGATACTATGCTAAATATTGATAATATTAAAATTGCCGTTATTGGTCTTGGTTACGTGGGGCTACCATTAGCAGTAGAGTTCGGTAAAAATCACTCGGTTATAGGCTTTGATATCAATGCTGAACGTATTTCAGCACTCAATACAGGTATTGATCATACCTTAGAAGTCGGTGAAGAGGAGCTGGCAGAAGCTACACATTTAAGATATAGCTCAGATATCAATGAGTTAAAGGACTGTAACTTCTTTATCGTCACTGTACCGACGCCTATCGATGATTATAAACAGCCCGATCTTACGCCTTTAATTAAAGCCTCAGAAGCTATCGGTAGTCTACTTAAAAAAGACGATATTGTGGTTTATGAATCGACCGTTTACCCTGGGGCCACAGAAGAAGTTTGTATTCCGGTGTTAGAGAAAGTGTCAGGATTGAGCTTTAACCAAGACTTTTATGCAGGTTATAGCCCTGAGCGTATTAACCCAGGTGATAAAGAGCACCGTGTAACCAATATTTTAAAGGTTACTGCTGGCTCAACGCCAGAAGTGGCAGACTTGGTAGACGAGGTCTATAACCTTGTGATCACTGCGGGTACACATAAAGCTGCCTCTATTAAAGTGGCTGAAGCAGCAAAGGTGATTGAAAACACCCAAAGAGATGTCAATATTGCCTTAATTAATGAGTTAGCCGTTATCTTTAATAAGATGGGTATCGATACCCAAGCAGTCTTAGAAGCGGCTGGCACCAAGTGGAACTTTTTACCGTTTCGTCCAGGCCTCGTCGGTGGTCATTGCATCGGTGTAGACCCTTATTACTTGACACATAAAGCGCAAGCGATTGGCTATAACCCAGAGATTATATTGGCTGGTCGTCGCTTGAATGACAGCATGGGTGAGTATGTAGTCACGCAACTGGTTAAAACAATGATTAAAAAGCGTATTCAAGTTGAAGGGGCAAAAGTTCTGGTCTTAGGGCTGAGTTTCAAAGAAAACTGCCCTGATGTGCGTAATACCAAGGTCATCGACATTGTCCATGAGCTAGAAGAATATAATATCGACGTTGATGTCTATGACCCTTGGGTAGATAAAGCAGAAGCTGAGCGTGAGTATAATATTACGCCTATCAGCAAACCTACTGTAAATAACTATGATGGTATTATCTTAGCCGTCGCGCATAATGAGTTCGTCGATCTAGGTATCGAGCAGATTAGAGCGTTTGGAAAGAATGAACACGTGCTTTACGATTTAAAGTATGTTTTCACTAAAGAAGACACTGATATCCGCCTATAAATTTATAAAAAATACGGAAAGTAATGGTTATGACGTTAACTGCATATGAAAAAATTAAAGAGTCGCTAATTAACGAGCCAAAGACATGGTTAATTACTGGGGTAGCGGGGTTCATTGGTTCTAATTTACTTGAAACTTTACTATTACTAAATCAAAAAGTAGTCGGTTTAGATAATTTTGCGACGGGTTTTCAGCATAATTTAGATGAAGTACAGGGTTTGGTCAGCAAAGATCAGTGGCAGAGCTTTACCTTTATAGAAGGTGATATTCGTAATTTAAATGACTGTCAGACAGCATGTACAGGCGTGGATTATGTCCTGCATCAAGCGGCTTTAGGTTCTGTACCGCGTTCAATTGCTGATCCTATAAATACCAACGATACCAATATTTCTGGGTTTTTGAATATGCTGGTCGCTGCTCGTGATGCCAAGGTATTGAGCTTTACTTATGCGGCTAGTAGCTCAACATATGGAGATCATCCCGCCTTGCCAAAAGTGGAAGAGAACATTGGCAACCCATTATCTCCTTATGCAGTTACTAAGTACGTCAATGAGCTTTATGCTGATGTATTTGCTCGTACCTATGGTTTTAAAACTATTGGTCTGAGATACTTCAATATTTTTGGCAAAAGACAAACACCAGATGGTGCATATGCTGCTGTTATACCTAAATGGACCGCAGGTATGATTCAGGGTGATAGTGTTTTCATAAATGGCGACGGAGAGACCAGTCGTGATTTTAACTTTATCGAAAATGCAGTGCAGGCCAACCTTTTAGCAGCAACTGCTGATGAAGAGGCTAAGAACGAAATCTATAATGTGGCAGTCGGTGGCCGCACTACACTTAATGTATTATTTACTGCGTTAAAGCAAAATTTAGCTATTAATGGAGTTAGTTATACTCATGAACCAGTATTCCGTGACTTCAGAGAGGGTGATGTTCGTCATAGCCAAGCTGATATCAGCAAAATACAAAACGCTTTAGGCTATGCGCCGAATTTTGATGTAATGGCTGGGATACAGAAAGCTATGCCTTGGTATGTAGAGCTTTTAAGTTGAAAAGGGTTGAATTAGTTAGTAATTATTCTAAAAAAATACTGATGCGATTCTCTAAAAAATTAGGAAACCATGATTCAGTAACTGTTTTTAAAGGGATGTTCACTTTAGCGTTAGGTTCGAGTGCAGCGAGAATAATAGGTATATTGAGCATTCCAATTATTACACGTATATATACTCCTGCTGATTATGGATTATTGGCGTTGTATATATCTATTACTTCTATATTAGTTTCATTAACAACTCTAAAGTTTAGTACCGCATTGCCGTTACCTAAAGCAGATGCTCTGGCTATTAACCTTCTGGCTTTAAGTATATTCATACTCGTTGGCTTTTTGACACTGCTCTCTTTATGTTTATTTCTTTTTGGCGAAATAATTCTTAGCTGGTTTGACATGTCTGAGATTTTGAGTTTGAGATGGTTGATAGTTCTCGGCGTTGGAGGTTCTGCTTTTTATGAGATACTAAGCCTGTGGGCTACAAGAAAAAGAAAATATAAAGTTATAGCTAAAACTCAATTTGTTCAATCTTTACTAGGTAATGGAGCTAAAATAATATTAGGACTATTGTCATTCAAAGCAGTAGGGCTAATAACTGGTCAGTTTCTTGCACAGAGTACAGGATTATTCAGACTTATTAGAGAGTTTATAGATGATTTTAAAAAATTAATTCCTTTTATTACTAAGAAAAGGATGATGTTAGTAGCAGGATATTATAGAGAGTTTCCGTATTTCCGATTACCTTCACAGACATTGTTGCAACTTTCTAGCAATGCACCTGTATTGATGATGGCTACTTTATATGGCAAAGAAGTAACTGGTCAACTTAGTTTGGCTATTTTAGCAGTATCACTACCTACAGGTTTGATTGGTCAAGCCATGGCTAAAGCTTTTTATGCAGAAATAGCGGTCATTGGAAAGCGAAATTTAAATAGAATAAAAACACTAACCATAGATGTGCAAAAAAGGCTATTTATCTTAGGCCTCCCACTAACAGTTTTAGTTATGATACTTGCTCAACCTATATTTTACCTAGTGTTTGGTCCAGAATGGGCTATAGCTGGAAAGTATACTACAATTTTGGCACCTTTTGTGCTGTTACAGTTTACTTCAAACCCTTTGATGCAGGTCTTAAATATAGTAGGCTCTCAAATAACTTTTCTAATAATAAATATTATTAGAATATTGGGTTTAGGGGCGTTGTTCTTTTTTTTTAAAGGTTATACTTTGTCGCCTCAAAGTTTTGTGATCGTGCTTAGCTTTTATTTGTGTATCTATTACTTAGGTACAACAGCTTTTATTTTTTTTACGGTACATAAATCTGCTGCTCAGCAAGAGCAAAGAGCGGTATAAGTTTTCAATATGACTATGGGGTTCGTGATGTCTAATAATATTTTAAAAGTATCAAAAGGTATTTTGAGAGGTAAAGTGAGAGTAAGTGGAGCAAAAAATGCTGCTTTAAAATTGCTTACTGCTTCGGTATTAACTGATGGTAAAGTTGAATTATTTGATTCTCCTAATGGATTGTTGGATATGAAAATCCATATTGGTATGCTTGAAAAAATGGGTAAAAGCTGCTTTCAGAAGGATGGTTATTTATGCATTGAGGAAGATAAAGAGCTGTTAAATGAGCTGCTATGGGATGAACGTTCTATTAGAAACTCTTTGCTAATACTTGGGTCGTTAACTACACGTTTTGGTGAAGGCAAAGTTCCACTTCCAGGTGGATGTCCATTAGGTGATAGAAAATATGATCTACACGTAAAAATACTTGAAAGTATGGGAGCTAAAGTTTGGGAAGAAGAGGGATACTTATGTACGAAAGCTAGTAAGAGACTGATAGGCTGCGATATACATTTGCCTATCCGATCAACAGGGGCTACAGAAAATGCAATACTTTGTGGAGTACTTGCTGAAGGAAATACCAGAATATGGAATCCACATATTCGCCCAGAAGTTTTAGATTTAATAGAAATGTTAAATAAGATGGGTGGAAAGATTAAGGTGTTCGGTCAAAGATCAATTGAGATAAGTGGCGTAAAGAAACTAAATGGTGTTAGGCATCGTGTTGTACCTGATAATATGGAAGCAGTTACATGGGCTATAGCATCGGCAATAACAGGTGGAGATGTAGAAATATTAAACTTTCCTTTTGAACATCTAGAGGTTCCTTTAATATTTTTGCGTGAAAGTGGAATGAAGTTGTATAAGGGTGAAGACTCTTTGATTGTAAGAGGAAGTACTCCTTATCCTATAGAAATAAGTACAGGTCCATATCCGGGCATCAATTCAGATATGCAGCCTCTTTTTGCTGTTTATGGTGCTTGCTCTGAAGGAGATTCTAAGATTGTGGATTTGCGATTTCCTGGCAGATATGGCTATGTAGAAGAATTAGCAAAAATGGGTGTTAAATACAAAATTGAAGGAGATCTACTGAAGATTTCCGGTGGCAATAAACTAAATGGAGCTAAAGTGAAGGCTGTCGACTTGAGAGCTGGTATGGCGTTACTGCTAGCTGGCTTGATAGCAGAAGGTGAAACAGTAATTGAAGATGCTTGGCAAATATATAGAGGTTATGAAAACCTAGATGAAAAATTAAAAGTTTTGCTTTCTAGTAATTAATAAAGAAAGTTAATTTATGAGTAGTACTAGATATCATATCTAGTACTACTCATATAAAAATATTTTCCAAGAACGGTATTCTATTAACTGTATATGTATGAAAAAGCACTAAGTAATTGATTTGGTAAAGAGTATATTTTGGAGAAATTATATTATTTATATATTAATATTTAGTAAATGAGAGGAAGTATTTTGAATATTGAAAAAAATAAAGATTTAACTGAATTCAGTGCATATAAGATAAAAAGCTTTTGTGAAGTAGCATATTTTCCTGAGTGTGAAAATGATTTAGTAGAGCTTTATCGAAACAATCCTGACTTAGATTTTACTATTATTGGTAACGGAAACAATATTCTTTTTGCGAAAGAATATTATGATCGACCGTTCATTATTATGAATGGAAATATGAATAAATTTTCTATAGAAGAAAATCATATCTGTGCAGAAGCAGGTGTAACCCTGCTTGAGTTAAGCGAAGCCGCTCTTAAGAGTAACTTAACAGGATTAGAAGCTTTTTATGACATACCAAGCTCTGTAGGTGGAGCTATTGTTATGAACGCTGGAAATAAAAATACAGAAATAAAAGATGTTTTAACGAAAGTTAGATACTTGAGTTTAGAAGATTTTGAAATTAAAGAGATGTCTAATTCTGAAATTAAATTTTGTTATAGAAGTAGCTTTTTTCAAAACAACAGTAATAATATTGTATTGAAAGCTTGGTTCACACTCAAGCATGGTAATTCTAGTGACATATATAATTTGATGGAAAAAGAAAAAAAAATCAGATGGGAAAAGCAGCCGCGAGAGTATCCTAATTGTGGAAGTGTTTTTAAAAGACCAAAGAATAAATTTGTCGGTCCAATGCTCGATGAATTGAATCTAAAGGGTTTTACAATCGGGGGCGCGCAAGTTTCACAGAAACATAGCGGGTTTATTGTAAATACGGGAAGTGCGACTGGTGAAGATATTATTTTATTAATTAATGAGATTCAAAGAAGAGTTAAATTAAAATTTAATATTGAGTTAGAAGTAGAGCAGAGGATAATTTTATAATGAAAATATTATTTTTTATCTCGTTACTTACACATGGAAGAGGCGGTCATTTATATAGCTTATTCCATATAGCTAATCAAATTGCATCAAAGCATGAGGTTGAAATAGTATCGATTGGTCCAGGCGATAATACCACAATTTCAAATCATCCAAACTATTTATGTCATGTTGATCTTGACGGCAAAAATTTAATTCAATTCAAAAGAAAAATGGATCATATTATTGAAGATTTTTCACCTAATATTGTTCATTGTTTTGATGTAACGTCTTTTAATATTATAAAGCCTTTATACATATCGAAAAATTTTAATATAGTTCTTACCAAATGTGGAGGATCTAATCCTAAGTTTTTTCCTTACGTGAAAAATCTTATTTTATTTAGTGTTGAAAATAAGCGTTGGTTTGAAAGTAATAACAGATATAAAAAATCAAATATAGCATTGATACCTAATAGAGTTTCTAAAATAACTACTGAATTTTCTGACATAAAAAGGTCTGAAGAATTTTTTACATTTGTTAAAATTGCTAGAATAGGTATAACGTATAAGCAAAGTATTTTACATTGTATAAATCTCATAGATGAGTTATATCGGAAAGACAAAAGTTTAAAAATCAGACTTTTTATAATCGGTGTTGTAGAGTCTGAAGAAATATTACTTGAAATATCAAATAGTAAGTATGTTCTTGATGGGACAGTAGTGATTTTAACGGATGATAAATACACTAGAAATGCTTCTAAAATGCTTTATTTGGCAGATGCAGCGATTGCTACAGGTAGAGGCGTTATGGAATCTGCATCATTAGGAATACCTACATTAACTGGAAACTCTTTGAGTAGTATACCTATGCTTATAACAATGGATACATTCGAAGATGGGTTTAAAACAAACTTTTCTGGAAGAAATGTATTCTCTGAAAAGGGTAACAAGGATAATTTACTAAATATACAAAGAGTAATAGTTGATCCTGCGTATCGCACAGAAATTTCAGAGTATATGAAATCAATATTTGAAGAGAATTTTAATGTAGAGAATTCATTAGCTAAATATGAAGATTTTTATATTTCTTTAGTAGGTGAAAATAATGGAAAGAGAAAATTTTTTCAGGATTCTCTTTTTGGACTAAAGAGCTTACGCAACTTTCATAAAAACTCTATAATGAAAAAGTAGTTTTCTTCCTACTTAATAGGAATAACGTAAAAAAAGGATATGGTTGTGAGTGTTTTTTTATTTACTCTCCCAGATGGTTCATTTGGTAGTGCAGGTCAAAGTTGGAAGATTTTAGACTTAAAGAAGCTAGTGTCTAAATTAGAATTTGAAGTTGTGATAAAAAATATTAATGAGATAGGAACTACCTCTTTCAATGATAATGATATCTTGATTTATACTTCTTCTGAAAATAAAGAAATAAGAACATTCCTAAAAAATAACCTTTTCTATTTAAAAGATAAAATTCGTCTTATTCCAAGCTACGATATATTAATGGCTCATGAGGATAAAAGCTTTCAAGAAGTATGGAAAAAGAAAGAAGGGTTTGGAAATATAATAGGTAAAAGTCTATTTGATATAAATGATCATATTCTCCCTTTTCCAAAAGTAGTGAAAAGTGCTCAGGGTGCTGGTAGCTCTGGTGTTTTTTTAGTCAGAAAAAATTCTGACCTGAAAAAAGTTGAAAAAGCATTTTTCAGCAAAACTCCAAAAAATAAATTAATAAGCATTCAAAGGAAAATTAAACTAAATCGTGAAGAATACGAAAAATATCAATATAGAAGAAAAGCTTTCAATTTATTTATAGAGCAAGAATTCATACCAAAATTAAAGCATGATTTTAAAGTGCTAGTATTTGGGGATCGTTATTTTACTTTAAAAAGATCTATAAGAAAAAATGATTTTAGGGCAAGCGGGAGTGGGAAATTCGAATTTATTGTTCCACCTCAAGAAGTTTTGGATTATGCAAAGAACATAGCCAGTATTTTAGACAATCCTTATTTGTCATTAGATATCGCACAATCAGAGTCTGGGTGTCACCTAATTGAATTTCAAGGTACCAATTTTGGCCCTTATACGTTGTTAAATGCTCCATATTTTTACAAATGTGTGAGTGGAGATTGGCAAAAGACAGATAACTCCAAGGATTTAGAAGACAATTATGCACATGCACTCAACCAATATATGAGTAATATATATGACTAAGAAAGTTGTCCATGTAATTATTGGATTAAACATTGGTGGTGCAGAGTTGATGCTAAAGCGTTTGGTACTAAATAGCCACCGCAAAGGGCTTTTTCAACATGAAGTGATATCTCTAATGGATATGGGACCCATTGGCAGAGATCTAGAGGAGCAGGGCATCACTGTGCATGCACTAAATATGTCTTCTATAATTTCTAGCCCGATCGTATCGTTACGCCTATATAGACTATTAAAAAAAATAAATCCCGATGTTGTTCAGACGTGGATGTATCATTCAGATTTAATAGGTGGGCTTGCTGCTAAAAAGTTAGGCATTAAAAACATTGTTTGGGGGATACGTACTACCGACGTTTCGCAAGGTAGCTCTAAACTAACAGTTTATTTAAGTAGAGTATGTGCAAAATTGTCTTACTATATTCCAGATAAAGTAATTTGTGCTGCTCACGTATCAAATGATTATCACATATCTATAGGTTATGATAAAACGAAAATGTTAGTTATTCCTAATGGTTTTGAGATAAATAAAATGTTAGCTTCGCAACAAGATGGGTTGTATATACGAAATAACAACAATTTATCTTCTAACGATATTGTTATTGGTTCTGTCGGTCGGTTTAATTCGGTTAAAAACCAAAAATTGTTTGTAGAAGTTGCTTCAATTCTAGTAAAAAAACTACCTAATTTAAAATTTATGATCGTAGGTCGCGGTAATGATATTGAAAATAAAGAATTAGTATCTTGGATAAAAAATTATAATTTAGAATGTAAATTCAGATTGCTTGGTCAAAGAGATGATGTACCGAAATGCCTAAAAGCAATGGATGTTTTTTGTTTACATTCTAAGACTGAAGGTTTTCCAAATGTACTTGTAGAGGCAATGGCTGCAGGTTTACCATGTGTTTCTACAAATGTTGGTGATGCGAAACATATTTTACAGAGTTATGGAGCTATTGTACCAACGAATGATGCAAATGCATTAGCGAATAGTTTGATTTCAAGTATAAATAATATACAAGGAAAGAGTGCTAATGACGTTAAAGTGCTTTTGGAAAATTACATAAAAGATAATTATAGTATGACCAGGATAGAAAAGCTATATTCAGATGTTTGGAGTAGTTAGCGCGTACCTGTTTTTTGTAGTTTTGTATTGAACTGATATAAAATAAATTCTAATATTTTTTAAAAATATATTGAACAAAATCTTAAAAGGTTAAGATTATGATATGCATTTATAAGAAATAGTATCTTGGATGTTTTTAATGAATGAATTCACAATAGACTTTTATCAAAATATATTAACATTGTTGATAATTATAATTAGCTTTTCGATTGTGTTCTTAGTCGGTGTTAAAGACAAACATGATATAAATAAAGTAGTGGCAATTTTTATTTGGCACACTTTTTTTTCTATAGTCTATTTTGTTTATACTTTATCGAATCAGGCCGATGCGAGAAAATATTATAGAGTATCTTTAACCAATGGATTTGATTTTTCTCCAGGAACTAAATTCATTTATTATATAACATCTTTCCCAACTCAGATCTTAGATGCTAGTTACATAAATACCGCTTTATTCTATAATTTCATAGGTGTGCTAGGTTTAGTTTTCTTATATAAGTCATTGAAATACTCTTTGGTAAGACTGCCTTGGTATTGGGTTTTTGTATTATTTATACCATCCATGAGCTTTTGGAGTGGAGGTTTAGGTAAAGATGCTATCTCATTCTGTGCTACTTGTTTGTTTTTATATGCTATCACTACAAGTAAAAAGACTACTTTATTAGCTTTTATTTCTTTTGTAATGATGTTTATGGTAAGACCACATATTGCCGCTTTAATGCTCGTATCGTATGTTATCTATTTTGTAATTCAGTCTAAGACTCATTTAGTGATTAAGGCTCTAATTTTACCTTTTATTGGTATTGGAGTTTTCTTGTCAATTGGCTTTGTACAACAATACATCGGTCTGGAAGATGCGTCATTAGATAACGTGACTGGTTATATAGACGAAAGACAAGTCTCAAATTTGGGTGGTGGATCATCTTTAGATATTGCTTCGATGAGTTATCCAATGCAAATGTTCACCTACGTTTTTAGGCCACTACCTTTCGAAGCTCACAATATTGTTTCTCTAGTTACTGCTATCGAAAATACAGCAATATTATTTTTGTTTTTATACATTTTACTTAAAATTAAATTTGATTTGAAAATATTTGTCCAAGGCAAACTTCTGTGGTTATTCATGTATGCATTTTTAACTTGTACAATATTAGCAGTGACAACAGCAAATTTAGGTATTGCAACGCGTCAAAAATGGATGTTCATGCCTGTTCTTCTTTATCTACTTATTTTTGCTTTCTATCAGTATCGAACAAATAATAACCGAGTAAATCCATGAAGTTTCTAATAATAGCCAGTTACCCTGCATCCATTTTACAATTTCGTGGCGCTCTCATTGCTGCTATCAAAGAGGCAGGGTTCGAAGTACATATCGCCGCGCCTGACTTTGGCGACTATCCTGACGAGTACCAAGCGTTAAAAGATTTGGGCTATTACGTGCATGACATTGCTATGCAGCGTACGGGTACCAATCCTAAAAAAGACTTAAAAACCATTGTTGCGCTGTATCGCTTGATGACGAAAGTTAAGCCTGATTATGTGCTTGGCTATACCATCAAACCGGTTATTTATGGTTCGCTCGCTGCTAAGCTTGCCCGTGTGCCGCATATTTTTGCGCTGATCACAGGGCTTGGCTATGCCTTTAGTGGGGCAGATGAGGTAGGGTACAAAAAGTCCAATCTACAAAAAGTGATGCATCAGTTGTATGCCGCAGCATTGATGACAGCTGATAAAGTCTTTTTCCAAAATCCTGATGATCAAGCGCTATTTAAAAAAATGGGTATTTTAAAACCATCAACACCTAGCACGGTGGTCAATGGCTCAGGTGTCAATGTGTCAGAATATAGCGTTGCGCCACTGCCGACAGAAAACGACGTGCCTGTACCGCGCTTTTTGCTCATTGCGCGTTTGCTTGGCGCAAAAGGGGTACGTGAGTATGCTCAGGCCGCAGCCATTATCAAATCGCGTCATCCTAACGTGCAGTTTGACTTGGTAGGCTGGGTCGATGACAATCCTGATGCGATTGAGCAGCGTGAGCTGGATGCGTGGATTGAGAATGGTCTGTTTAACTTTTTGGGCAAGCTCTCTGACGTTAAACCCGCGATTGCTAATAGCTCTATCTATGTGTTGCCCTCTTATCGTGAGGGAACGCCGCGTACGGTGCTAGAGGCAATGGCCATGGGTCGCGCGGTCATCACAACCGACGCGCCAGGTTGCCGCGAGACAGTCGTAGACGGTCATAATGGTTATCTTGTGCCAGTCAAAGACGTCGATGCGCTAGCCGCAGCAATGGAGAGATTTATAACTGACCCTCAATTAATTGCCAGCATGGGCAGTGCAGCACGTCAGGTGGCTATGGATAAGTTTGATGTCAATGCGGTCAATCAAATGATGCTAACGGAGATGGGAATACAATGATAAAACGACTGTTTGATATTGCAGCGGCGTCCAGCGCGCTCGTGGTCTTAGCCCCTGTCTATGCAGTGACCGCTTATAAAGTAAAAAAGAATTTAGGCTCGCCTGTCTTATTTCGTCAAGTTCGTCCTGGTTTGCATGGTAAGCCGTTTGAGATGCTCAAGTTTCGCTCGATGAAAGATGCTGTTAATGCTGATGGCAATGTGCTCCCTGATAGCGAGCGCTTGACCGATTTTGGTAAGCGCTTACGTGACAGCAGCTTGGATGAGCTGCCTGAGCTTTGGAATGTGATTAAAGGCGATATGAGCTTGGTAGGGCCGCGTCCCTTATTGATGGAATATCTGCCGCTATATAATGATGAGCAAAAACGTCGCCATCACGTGCGTCCTGGTATTACAGGTTATGCGCAGGTTAATGGGCGCAATGCGATTGGCTGGGATGAAAAATTCGCGCTTGATGCATGGTATGTAGAGAATCAGTCACTGTGGTTGGATATCAAGATTTTGGCTGAAACGGTTAAAAAAGTCGTCATTAAAGACGGTATCTCTGCTGAAGGTGAAGCAACGATGCCAAAGTTTACTGGCAGTATGGCAGCTGAGCCAAGCCATGCGTAAGGTATATGCGGTCTATGGCGCATCGGGCTGTGGTCGCAGCTTGATGCCTGTAGCCAAAATGACAGTGATGCGGGCAGATAGCGCAGCAGATTTGGTATTTATTGACGATGGTTTAGAGCACCCTGCTACAGTTAATTGCTATCCAGCGATGAACTATCAAGATTTCGTCGCCCTAAGCGCTGACAAGTCAGTAATGATAGCCATTGCCAATAGCCAAGTACGCGAGCGCATCGCCGCCAAACTTGCTGCTGATGCTATCGCGCCCTGGTCAGTACAAGCAGATAGCACCGTTATAATGGATGACGTGAGCATAGCAGCAGGTGCAGCGCTCAGCCCGTTTGTGACTATTGGTGCAAATGTGCGTATTGGCAAATGCTTTCATGCCAATTTATACAGCTATGCTGAGCATGACTGCGTCATTGGCGACTATGTGACCTTTGCCCCGCGTGTCAGCTGCAATGGCAACATTCATATCCATGACCATGCCTATATCGGTGCAGGCGCTGTCATTAAACAAGGTACCCCTGACCAGCCTTTGGTTATCGGTAAGGGCGCAGTCATAGGCATGGGCGCTGTCGTCACCAAGAGCGTGCCCGCAGGTGCTGTCATGATAGGCAACCCCGCCATACCGATGGTGCGCTAAGGCACGCCCAGTTTTTTCTTAACCTATCGCCCTTATAGTTTCAACGTCTTATTTATTGAGGATATTATGCTAAATTCATTTTTTTCACCGTGGCCGAGCTTTACTCAAGAAGAGGCGGACAAGGTCAGTGCTGTTTTGTTGTCTAATAAAGTCAACTACTGGACAGGGCAAGAAGGGCGCGAGTTTGAAAAAGAATTTGCATCATGGGCAGACAGCAAATATGCAGTAGCCGTTGCTAATGGCACCTTAGCATTGGATGTAGCATTAAAAGCGCTAGATATCGGCGCAGGTGACGAAGTGATTGTCACGCCGCGCACTTTTATTGCCAGTATCTCTTGTGTGGTCAATGCAGGTGCGACGCCTGTATTTGCAGATGTGGATGCCGAGACTGGTAATATCTCGCCTGAGACCATCAAAGCCGTATTGACCGATAAGACCAAAGCCGTCATTTGCGTGCATTTGGCTGGCTGGCCGTGCGATATGGATGGCATCATGGCATTGGCGGATGCGCATGATTTATATGTCATCGAAGACTGCGCGCAGGCGCATGGCGCAACCTACAAAGGACGCAGTGTCGGCAGCATCGGTCACGTAGGCGCATGGAGCTTTTGCCAAGACAAAATCATGACCACAGGCGGTGAAGGCGGTATGGTCACCACCAATGATGAAAACTTGTGGCGCAAAATGTGGGCGTACAAAGACCATGGCAAGAGCTACGCCGCTGTCTATGAAACCGAGCACCCACCTGGTTACCGCTGGCTGCATGAAAGCTTTGGTACCAACTGGCGCATGCCTGAGATGCAATCGGCAATCGGGCGTATTCAGCTGACGCGAATGAGCGATTGGACACAAAAGCGCACGCAAAACGCGCAGGCAATTTTGGATACGTGTACACGCTGGGCAGAAAAAGGCTATCTGTCTGTACCCCGCTTAGAAGAGCGCGCCGACTTTGCTGATGCCAAACACGCTTACTATAAGCTTTATGTTTATGTAAAGCCTGAAAATCTCCCCGAAGGCTGGACACGAGATGCTATTATTGCAGCGATTAATGAGCAAAGCGTCCCGTGTTTTTCAGGCTCGGCGTCGGAAGTGTATTTAGAAAAAGCCTTTGATGATACAGGTCTGCGTCCAGAAATCAGGCTGCCAATAGCCAAGCAATTGGGTGAAACCAGTTTGATGTTTTTGGTGCATCCAACTTTGACAGAAGCAGAGATTACGCAAACGGTTCAGGCTTTAGACAAAGTTCTTGTCCTTATCGATGCGGATGCTAAATAAATAATGATTCATTAAAACTTATCTATTCTGGATAAGTACACTTTATAAAGAGTAGATAATTATGTCTAAACAAAGAAAGTACAAGCAGCTGAGTGTGTTAGTAGGGCTGGGTATGATATCCATGCTGGCCTCAGCACAGAATTTGTATATGAATGATATGAAGCTCAAGTCAGAGCTAGAATGGTTAAATGCGCAAGGCGTCACTCACATTAGTACCAGTACATGGCCTTTAACTGCTAATGAAATTACAAAAGCAATCACCACGGCTCAGGTGAGTACTGACGCACAGCAAAAAGTATTACAGTCAGTTCGTGCAACACTTGCTAAAAACCCCAACTCCTTGGTGAAGGCTGAAGTAGACGCTTATGTACAGACCGATCGTCAGCAGCTACCGCAAACTTTTGCTGATGACCATTTAGCAGGGCAAGAGGTTTCAGCAGCACTCAGTTTGAGTGAAGAAAATTGGGAGATGAAACTTCAAGCCAATCTAAAAAACGACAGTTTGCTCGAAGACAGTAATGACTTGAGTTTTGAAGGCTCATATATTGCTGGCTCTGCTGCCAATCAATGGTTGATTGCCGGTCAGATCCCGACATGGTGGGGCCCTGGTACTGACGGCAGTTTGATTCGTGGCGATGCCAGTCGTCCTGTTGCAGGTATCACCATGCAACGTGATGAACAAAATGCACCAACCTCGCCTTATCTTTCATGGGTTGGTCCATGGCAGTATCAATTATTTGCAGGTCAACTTGAAGATTATGATGCCGTACCAGATGCCAAGCTATTTGGTGCTCGTCTGACGGCCAGTCCTTTACCATGGCTAGAAGTTGGTGCGTCTCGAACCTTTATGTGGGGCGGGGAAGGTCGTCCAGAGAGTTTTAGCTCCTTTGGTGATGCTATTTTAGGCACTAAAGATAATGGTGACAATGGTGCGACGATTGGTGAAGACCCTGCTAACCAATTAGGTGGTTTTGATGCGCGTATGAATCTTGCGCCTTTGGTAAATATCCCAGCCACAGTATACGCGCAATATGTGGGTGAAGATGAAGCAGGGGGTCTACCTGCTAAAAATATGTATTTGGCGGGTGCAGACTACGCTTCTGAAGTTTATGGTATGCCATATCAATTGTATACAGAATATGCAGACACACGTACTAGTGGTAAAGTCCGAGGCGTATCCTATGATCATGGTACATATACGGATGGGTACTACCAGCAAGGCTATCCACTCGGGCATTCTTTGGGCGGCGATGCAGAGAGCATATCAGTAGGTGGCAAGTTATGGCTAGATAGTCGAAACTTTGTCAATACAAAACTGCAATATGCTAAGGTTAATCAGTCAGGAGAGTTAGATCGTCGTACTGGAAAGTTTGATAACCAAGCATTTCCAATGAAGGATAAACTGACCGCTATTGACATATCATGGGCGCATCAGTTGAATCCAAAAACTTTAGTGACATCTCGCTTATGGGGCGTAGACTCTGATACTCAGTCAAGTGATATTGGAGCAGGCGTTGGGCTAGAGTTTCAGACTTATTAGCCTTAGTCTATAGCCACTAATAAATAACGTGAATACATGAGAGTAAAATGGTCTACTAAATGATAGTAGGCCATTTTTTTATTGTATCCCAATACACGCTAGGATTTTGCAGCGTACACAGGTACAATATTATTATCAGTCAAAGGTTGACGAAGCAAAAGACAGGCATGCAAAGTACTTGCACGCGCTGTCTTTATTTTTTTATATCGTATCCTCTATTGGAGTTACTATGTCTATTGCCCACGAGTCCGCCACCGTTTTGGACGGCAAAGCACTTGCCAAACAAATAGAACAGGATCTACGCACGCGCGTGGATGCGATCAAAGATAAAACGGGGCGCACCCCAAGCTTAGCGACGATATTGGTTGGTGACGATCCAGCCTCTGCCACTTATGTCCGTATGAAAGGCAACGCTTGCAAGCGTGTTGGTATGGACTCTATACGTGTTGAGATGCCGAGTGCCACGACCACTGAGCAGCTCATGGCAAAGATTGATGAGCTAAACAGCAATCCAGACGTACACGGTATTTTGCTACAGCATCCTGTCCCTGAACATATCGATGAGCGCGCTTGCTTTGAGCAAATAGACTTGGCAAAAGACGTCGATGGCGTGACTTGTCTTGGTTTTGGTCGTATGGCGATGCAGCAGTCCGCTTATGGCTCTTGTACACCGCAGGGCATTATGCATTTACTCGCGCATCATAATATTGAGCTTGCGGGTTTGGAGGCTGTGGTCGTAGGGCGTAGTGCTATTTTGGGTAAACCAATGGCGATGATGCTATTGAACGCTAACTGTACGGTAACTATCTGTCATTCAAGAACGCAAGACTTGGCGGCTCATATCAAACGCGCTGATATCGTCGTGGGCGCAGTGGGCGTGCCTGAGCTGATCAAAGCAGAATGGATCAAAAAAGGCGCAGTAGTAATTGATGCGGGTTTCCATCCAACGGATAACGGCGGTGTTGGCGATATCGAAATGCAAGGTATGGAAAACATTGCCAGCGCGTATACACCAGTGCCAGGTGGTGTTGGCCCAATGACCATCAACACGCTTATTCGCCAGACGGTCGATGCGGCTGAAAAATCAGCAGGTTTGGGTATTAACTAAAAAGCTAGTCATGTGAGTGCTGATCGCCGATAGATAAGGGGCCCAAGGCAAAGTAGCCTCAGGCCAAATCAACCACCTCTTAGTTGATAGGACCTAAAAATGGCTAAAAAAGATGTAGGTATTCATGAGCGACTACAAGGTATTGGTAGAGAGTTTGTCGATGTCTGTCATTACGTTATCTTATTTTTAATCAGTGTGGTGGTGGTCTGGACGGCAGGTAAAGAGTTTATTTATATTGTCCAAAAAGGCTCAGCGGATTTAAAAGATATTTTGATGTTATTCATTTATCTTGAGCTGCTGGCTATGATAGGAATTTACTTTAAAACCCATCGTCTGCCCGTACAGTTTTTGATATTTATTGCCATAACGGCTTTATCACGACATCTAGTGGTCGATGTGCAGGCAGTGTCAGATTATTTTCATCTATGGTTGCTGGCCACCATTTCTGTGGCAATCATGCTGTTGAGTGGGGCTATTGTCATACTGACTTGGACGGCAAAAACATTTGGTCGCCCAGAGGACAATCTTGATAGACAGTATGCAAATTTAACGGTCAAAGCTATGCTGCCTGATAATGCACAAGCACCAGACAGCCATACCAAGCACCGCCGTGAATAATGATTGATCATCAGCATAAAAAAGGGCTACCAGTGGTAGCCTTTTTTTATGCATGAATGAGTTATCACAACCATTTGAGTCGCTTAAAGTTGTAATACAAGAAGCTACAAAGAGCGATGATGATTATCATAATGATGAAGTAAGCGTACTTCCAATGGAGCTCGGGCATAAAGTCAAAGTTCATACCGTATATACCAGCGATGGCGGTTGGTACGGCAAGGATACCTGCCCACGCCGCAAGCTTCCGTACGACTTCGTTCTGTCCCATATTGACCATGGCCATATAAGTGTTCATGACCACGCTTAGCATCTCATTAAGACCATTAATGGCATCCAATGAGTGCAGGAGATGGTCATTCACATCGCGAAAATATGGCTTGGCTGCTTGAGAAAACCCTGAGACTATCTCGCTTTTTTTATGATTGATAAAAAAGCTACAGATGTCTTGCACGGGTAGGATGATAGCGCGCATATGTACCAGCTGTGATTTGAGCTGATACAGATTTTTTAATGTGCCTTTATCAAATTCATAGGTGAAGACATAACGCTCTTGCTCACGCAAATATCGTCCCAATCGATCGGTGATCGGCATATAGTTATCAACGATAAAATCGAGTATGGCATGGAGTACAAATATGGGCCCCATGCGTAGCTTTTCTGGGCGACGATGACAGTGCTCGCGTACAGGCGCATAGGAGTTTGACGGACCATTACGAATCGTAATCAGGTAGTTTTTGCCCATAAATATCGCAGTCGTACCATAACGAATGACATTGTCTTCGAGTTTGGCGGTACGTATCACGACAAAGACCATATCGTTGTCGTAGTTCTCTACCTTGGCTCGCTGGTGATCGGCAAACGCATCTTCAATCGCCAATTCGTGTAGATCAAAGGCGTCTTTCACCTTGACCATGGTCTCTAGGCTGGGGTCGTAAAGACCGAGCCAAATAAACTGACCGTTATTACTCAGCGCACGGCTCACATCGGTAAGTGCCACTTTATCTAGATTTTCGCCTGTTTTTCGCGAATACGCATAGCAATTAACCACTTCATCCTTACTTGATGAATCAATATCTTCATAGCGCTCAGAGTCAGGATCGTAGACCGTCATAGTCTCGATGGTATCCTGAGTCGTGGCTTCAGCATCGCCGTAGATATAGCTGTCATCGTCATCTAGGTAGAGATGCCTGTCATTCATATTGGCATAAATGTGGCTCATATTAGAGTCAGGTGCAATGTGAGCCGTTTTTTTGATTAATTGGTTATTGTCGTTTTCCACACACCCTCCTGTCATATAATAAACAGCTGCAAGAATCAAAACTTGTCTTAAGCAAAGCCATTATCATTTGATCGCACTATCTATGAACAACCTTTTACAATGCATAGCTTTTTAGCGTGTCGATATCTACCAATGCCAGTAGGCTCTCGTGGCAAGCTTCTAGTTTTATCTGCGGAGCAATGTCAAAATCTAGTGCTTCGACCCAACGCAGGGCGCAGATACACCAGTAATCACCAGGCTTGAGACCGGCAAAGTTATATTCAGGTAGCGGGGTGATAAGGTCATTGCCACGACTGGCTGAGAAGTTTAAAAACTCGCTGGTCATCTTGGCACAGACGGTATGTTGACCAACATCATGGTTTCCCGTATGACAAAAGCCATTGCGATAATAGCCAGTGATAGGGTCGAAGCAACAGCTGGCAAGCGCTGTACCTAAGACATTGGTTTGGTTGATGGCAGGGTTTGGATGGTAATCAGATGACATAAGGCTTCCGAGATAAAAATATGTGTTAGTGTACCATGAGTCTGTATTGATGACGCTGCCGTAATCATGCTCATCAGTGTATGTATAACAAAAAATAAACGCTGTTGTGGTCTGTCAATGCCGAGCTAAATATATGAGTGTCAACGGCTACCTCTACCGTACTAATGAGAAGCACTTAGACGGTAATTAGATGCGGATTGTGGCTAATTGTCACTAGGCGAACCTTGAGTGCTATGCTAAACTAAAGCATAAAGTGCCTTGATTATTTGTCGCAATTTTTTAGCGCATAAAGATACTCGTCTTATCATTCCAAATTATACTTATTACTCACCCTCTTAAAGTCACCTGGTTTGTTTATAAATAATTGGGCCAATGATGTTGCGCGTTAAAAATAAAAACACTCGGCGTCAATACTTGGTAAAACAACCTTTGAGTACCGCATCAGTACCGCGTTTTTGGTAAGCGATACGCCAAACAAGGATTTATTGTGTCTGTTAGTTCTGATTCTGCAAAATCTGCCCAGCAAAACCCTCCAAATGAAACAGTGACTCAGTCTGCCAAAAGCAGTACTGCATCTAATAGCATGCCGTACTTGAGTAACTTTGTCAGCGACGTTGCCAATAGCTGGCTGTTGCCTGATGGGGTGGTCGATGTCCTGTTTGAAGATGCCCATAAGCAAGAAGTGCTTAGGCATCAACTGATTGAGCAGCTTATCACTCATGGTTATCAGCTGGTTTGTCCGCCGATGATTGAGTTTACTGAATCTTTGCTGAGTGATGCATCAGAAGATTTGAAGCGTCAAACCTTTAAGATTATCGACCAGTTGACGGGCCGTCTAATGGGCGTGCGTGCTGATATTACTCCGCAGATCTTGCGTATCGATGCGCATCATGGCGGTACGGGTATCGCTCGTTATTGCTACGTCGGTGATGTGATTCATACCTTGCCATCAGGATTGTTTGGCTCACGCACACCATTGCAGCTAGGTGCTGAGATATTTGGCTGTGCATCACTGGCAGCAGATATTGAGTTGATCGATGTGTTGTTTACCATGGTAAATAAACTCAATATGAGTGCTGCACTCCATATCGATTTGGGTCATGTGGCGATATTTAAGCGTTTAGCTGAATTGGCTGAGTTGCCAGACAGCGCCACTGAGCAATTGATGTACTTATACGCCAATAAAAACCTACCAGAGTTGAAGCGTCTCTGCCGAGACTTGCCGATGGGCGATGATTTTTATGTGTTGGCACGCTTTGGTCATGACATTGCAAACTTATTATCTAAATTGTCAGACACAGCTCAGCAAGACGGTCAAGTCGCGACTGCTGTCGATGAGCTACAACGCCTGAAATCTTATTTAGAAAATCACTGGCAGTGTCCAGTCAGTATCGATGTGACAGAGTTGTCAGGCTATCACTATCATACAGGTATCGTGTTCAACGGTTATATTAATAGTGAGACACAGCCACTAGTACGCGGCGGACGTTTCGACGGTATGCAAAGCCAGACGCAAACACTACGCGCTGCCACAGGCTTTAGTATGGATGTCAGTCGCTTGTTGGCGCATACGCAGCTTGATGCACCAACCACAGTACTAGTTGATTTTGCTGCTATAAACAATGCCAACGAAAATGAGATGCAGACACTCTTACAACAAGTTGAGAGTCTACGTCAGCAAGGCTATCGCGTCACCATGCCACTAGACGCACAGGACAGCCCAAATGACGTTACTCATCGCTTAAGTTTTGCTGACAATCAGTGGCAGCTACAAACGGTTTAATGAGTCATTTGTGAAACACACGTGCATCAAGCACCAGTTATTAAAACGCTATGTTGTTCGTTAGATAAAAAGATACAGTCAATAAAGTCACTTTAATTTTTTAGCTTTTATTGCACACACCTCAATACATAAAGGTAAGGATTGATCATGGGTAAGAATGTTGTAGTCTTGGGTAGCCAATGGGGCGACGAAGGTAAGGGTAAAATCGTTGATTTACTTACCGAAAAAGCCTCAGCAGTAGCTCGCTTCCAAGGCGGTCATAATGCTGGTCACACGTTGGTTGTCGATGGCAAAACCACGGTCTTGCATTTGATTCCATCAGGTATCTTGCGTGAAGGCGTTACTTGCTTTATCGGTAATGGCGTAGTGTTAGCGCCTGATGCATTGCTCAAAGAGATGAAAGAGTTGGAAGACAACAACGTACCAGTACGTGAGCGTCTACGTATCTCTCCCAACTGCCCACTTATCATGCCTTATCATGTGGCCCTTGACCAAGCTCGTGAAGCCAAGCGCGGTAGCGGCAAAATTGGTACAACAGGTCGCGGTATCGGCCCTGCCTACGAAGACAAAGTCGCACGCCGTGCTATCAAGCTTGCTGACTTGTTCCGTGAAGATCTAGAAGAAAAACTACGTAACTTAATCGAATACCACAACTTCCAGCTGACTGAGTATTATAAAGTTGACGCGATTGACTTTGATGAGACGTACAAGCTTTGCCAAGAGTGGCGCGATGAGATTAATGGCATGGTTACTGATGTCACCGAAGACCTTAACCAATTGCGTCTGGCTGGCAAAAACCTCATGTTTGAAGGTGCGCAAGGCACACTACTTGATATCGATCATGGTACTTATCCGTTTGTGACCAGCTCAAGCGTAACCGCTGGTGGCGTATCAACGGGGACAGGTATCGGTCCATTGTACTTAGATTATGTATTGGGCATCACCAAGGCTTATACCACGCGTGTTGGTAGTGGTCCATTCCCAACCGAATTGTTCGATGATGTTGGTGCTCACTTAGCCAAAGTCGGTCACGAGTTTGGTGCAACAACTGGTCGTGCGCGTCGCTGTGGCTGGTTTGATGCTGAGGCATTACGCCGTGCAGTGGTACTGAACTCTATGTCAGGTATCTGCCTGACCAAGCTTGACGTACTAGATGGTCTTGAAGAGTTGCTCATTGGTGTGGGCTACAACCTGCCTGAGACTGAGTGTGCCGGCGCACATGATGCTGAATTCTATGAGTCAGTCACGCCTAAGTACGAAACCCTACAAGGCTGGAGCGAGTCAACCGTTGGTATCACAAGCTATGATGACCTACCAGAAAACGCTAAAATTTACATCAAACGTATCGAAGAATTGATTGGTTGCCCAGTTGATATCATCTCGACCGGTCCTGACCGTGAAGAAACGATTGTATTACGCGATCCGTATGATGCTTAATTGGTTATAAAGATATTGTCTGTTTTATTTACAAAACCCTGATGCCAAACATTGGGGTTTTATTTTTGGTAAATAAGAAGATTGATGAGCGGTAAAACCTTGCTCAATTTATCTTTGTGTAAGTTATCGCCATAAATTAATCCTATCATTTATACGCTTAATCATTATATTGACATACTTCCACCACTTTCGCCAAGCTCAAGTGGGGAATTCTAAAAGCATAAGCTCTTAGGTGGCTTTCTCACGAAGGTCACAAGTTTTCTGTTTCAAAGGGCGACCTTTAAAGCATCCTCCCTCCGCAGACAAAACGGCATGTCCTGCCGCTAATATATTACGAGCCGCATTAACATCTGCGTTCGTAACATACCTGCATTCGACGCACTCAAAGTTTGCTTGAGTGCGTCTATTTTCCTTGGCAATATGCTTGCATTCAAAGCAGGTTTGGCTGGTGTAACGTGGGTTTACCTGAATGAGCAACCCGCCTTGCCATTGTTGCTTGTACTCAAACATATTAACCATCATGCCCCAGCCTTGATCTAAGATTGATTTGTTTAATGCTGATTTGGCTTTGACATGCCGACCTTTTTTCTCCATCGTACCGCTAGCTGATCTCGACATATTGGCGACTTTTAAATCTTCACAGGCAATCATGGCGTGGTTTTTGCTGATCGCGGTAGTGATTTTATGCAAGTAGTCATGGCGAATATTGGCGATGTGATTGTGTAATTTTTGAATCTTACGGTTTTGCCTTTTCCAGTTTTCACTGAACTTTACTTTCTTACTTAATTGACGCTGCAATTTGGCAAGTTTAATTTGATTGGCTTTAAAGCTGTTTTTGGGTTTGATGTATTGACCGTCTGAGGTGGTAATGAGTTTAGTGATACCTAAATCAATACCTATGGCGCTTTTGGAGGGGTGAGTTGGGTTCTCAGATAATGCTCGCTCAGTGCCAAACGACACGTACCAGTGACCTGATTTCTTGCTGATGGTGACGTTTTTAATGGTGCCGATGATATCTTGTGATTTTTTAAATTTTACAAAGCCCACGCCATTAGGTAGTTTGACGCGATTACCTTCAACACGGCAATATTTATCAAACTGAACAAGCCTGATTGAGTCGCAGCCATCGGATTTACGTTTAAATCTTGGCATCAGTTGTCGTAGTTGAATCTCTGTGCCATCACTTAGCTTAAAAAACTTGGGTTTTCGGAACTTCTTTTTGTTTTCTTTGAGCCTAGCATGAACTTTAGGGTCGAAAAATCGTGACCAAGCAGAGGCAAGATCACGTACTTTTTGTTGTAAAGACACAGCATTGGCATGGGTTCTTAAGAAGTCAAAATCAGGATTGTTCTTTAGAACCATGATTTTATTAACCAAGTTGGTGGCATTAATAAATTCATTTTTGGCAAACATCTCAAATGAGATCGCTAGC
>NZ_LNDJ01000057.1 GCF_001444505.1 Psychrobacter piscatorii
TCCCTATGACAGCATGAATAATGTCCATTACACCTAATTTGCGCATAAAAACATGTCTGATAGGAATTTGGACAATATTTCTTACAATTTTTGATATTCATAAGGTAGCTCTACAACAGCCAATAATCAATGGCTAAAGTACCTAGGAGCCACTAGCTATAACAGATGTACCAATATTTTGAACGCTTGATAGACACCAATTTTAAACCTTACCATTATCGCGGTATAGCTACAAAAATATGTTACATTATACCGCGTCCTTACGGCTATGATGAGGCTCAGGCCTACGATTCAGCGGTACTGCTATATAGTAATAAGATACAACCATCAGCCTCAGTATGACTAAGATCGATCATATACTTGTTTGATAGATCAGCATGGATATGGCTAATTTTGTGTTAAATACGATCAATCTATCATCACCTTAATATGAGCACGATGCGATGTCAGTGTCGTTTTTATCATAGTAATCTGACGATATGATGATTTTCGACCTACAAAAACCCACCTATAAAAACCAATCTAAGGATAGAGTATGAGCGCCAGCCTGACCACCACTTTTGATGATAAGAACTCTGAAACATCAACCCTGACCAGCCCAACCTTGGTTTTAAACTGCGGCTCGTCTTCCATCAAATACGCGTTGATTAGTGATGACAACTCTACTCGTATCACCGGTCTTGCCGAAAACCTAGGTCTCGATACCGCCCGTATTAAGCACACGACCTTAAACGGTGAAAAACTTGAAATCTCTATTCCTGGTGGTCGCCACAAGCTGGCGCTACAAAAAATCCTTGAGCTACTAGAGCAGTACCACTTCATCGCCGTTGGGCACCGCGTGGTACATGGTGGCCGCGAATACTCCAAAGCCGTTCGCGTTGATGAGCATGCGTTAGAAGAAGTGAAGCGTCTCAAAATATTAGCTCCGCTACACAACCCTGCAAATGCACTGGGGATCGAAGCGGTTCAGGCGATCTATCCTGATATGCCGCAAGTGGTGGTGTTTGACACCGCTTTTCACCAAACCATGCCGCCCGTTGCTTTTCGCTATGCGCTACCAAAATATCTATACGAAGAACATAAAATCCGTCGCTATGGCTTCCATGGCACATCACATGCTTACGTCTCAGAACGCACCAGCCAAATCACTGAGGCAAAAGGGCCACATGGCTGGCTAACAGCACATCTAGGCAATGGTTGCTCAGCCGCCGCAGTATACGATGGCAAAAGTCTCGATACCAGCATGGGTCTGACCCCACTTGAGGGCCTTATGATGGGTACGCGTAGTGGCGATGTGGATCCTAGCTTGCACATGCACCTGAAGCGTCAGCTCGGTATGAGCTTAGAAGAGACCGACAAAATGCTTAATAATGACAGCGGTCTACTTGGTATCTCAGGACTGTCTAACGACTTGCGTACCATCGAGCAAGCAGCCAGTGAAGGTCACGAAGATGCGCAGCTCGCTATCGAGATGTTCTGCTATCGTGCTGGTAAATATCTGGCCAGCCTTAGCTGTGCGCTACCAGAGTTTACCGGTATTGTCTTTACTGGCGGTATCGGTGAGAACTCCGACATTACACGTAACAAAATCCTGGCAGTGATGCGTCATTTCGGTATCAAAATAGATGCTGACAAAAATGCCAGTTTGGTTCGTGGTAAAGAAGGCAGCTTCCACGCAGATGACAGCAGTATCGAGTTATGGGTCGTCCCAACTGATGAAGAGTGCCGTATTGCTCAAGAGACTCGTCAGGCATTGAATTTAATATAAGCGTGAGCGTGTTTGATACGCCATATCTATATAATTAACATTTGCTATAAGGCTATGGCGTACATACTCAGCACATTGCTCATTCTGCCAAGGATGAATTGAACTTAATAATAAAATAAACCGTAGGATACACTATGCAGACCATTTTACTTGTTCCCATTAGCCGCGGTATCGGTGTGACATCAGCCGCGCTTGGACTGATTCGCGCCTTTGATTATAACGGTATCAAAGCGGGCTTTATGAAGCCGTTTTTGCAAGACGATACACTAGATAAGCAGCACAGCTTAGACAGCTCAAGCGCATTGACCATGCATGCCTTTGGTCTAAAGCCGCCCAAATCGATCAGCCGTCAGCACGTCGAGCGGATGTTGGGCGATGGCAACCTTGATGATTTAATGGAAGAAGTGATTGCCAATTATCACACAATAGATGATGGCCCTGACGTCATCATCTGTGAAGGTCTGGTGCCGACCACTGAGACCTCTTACGCCTCACAAATCAACCGCGCCCTCGCCCATGCTTTAGATGCCAAGATCATATTTGTTGGTGCCGCTGATATCGGTCAACCAGCGGCGTTGGCGGACAAGCTTGATGTGCATGCGCGCGAGTTCGGCGGTGTCATGGATGCACGTACATTAGGCGTGATATTGATGCGGGTACAAGACGTGCCTAATACCTTTGAAAATCAACCAGTCGCTCCGGGTGAGGCGGTCGTCAGCTTAGATCCAACCTTTTTGCAAGAAGTGCAGCGTCTATCGCCTTCGTTCAATACCGACGCGTTTCGCCTCATCGGCGTGGTGCCCTTTAGCGATTCGTTGTCTGTACCGCGCACTTGGGACATTGCCACTGAGCTTGATGCCACTTGGCTTAACGTTGGTGAAGCAAAAACACGTCGTATCAATCGCATCAGTCTAACGGCGCGCTCAGTCGCTCGTGTCAATCAAGTGTTCAAACGTGGTACGTTGATGGTGGTCCCTGGTGACCGCGATGACTTGCTACTGGCCGCAGGATTGGCCTGTATCAATGGTATTCCACTGGCAGGATTGGTCTTGACAGGTGGTATCCTACCAGGCGAGACCGTAACGGAGCTGTGGCAGTCGGCGCTCAAAACGGGCATCCCTATCATGAGCGTCGAGAGTGACAGCTATCAAACGGTACAGAGCCTTGTCCATATGAGCTCAGAGATTCCAAGTGATGACACTGAGCGTGCGGAAGAAGTAGCGCGTTACGTAGCAGCGCATTTGGATTTGAGCTGGATTAAAGAATACTTTAGCCGTAATCATGAACCGCGCTTGTCCCCATCGGCTTTTCGCCATCAGTTGGTCAAAAAATCACAGCACGCTAAAAAACGTATCGTATTGCCAGAAGGTTCTGAACCACGTACCGTCGAAGCGGCCTGTATCTGTCAGAGCCGCGGTATCGCTGATTGCGTACTGCTCGCAAAACGCAGCGAAGTAGAACAAGTCGCCAAAAATCGCGATTTGACGTTGCCAGAAGGTCTAGAAATCATCGACCCTGACACCCTTGATATGAGCAAATATATCGCTGCTGTCGTTGAGCGCCGTAAAGGCAAGACTGGCGCAGACGTCGCCGCTGAATATCTAAAAGATACGGTGTATCTTGGCACCATCATGCTACAGCTAGATGAGGTCGACGGTCTGGTTTCAGGTGCGATTCATACCACTGCCAATACCGTACGCCCAGCGTTTCAATTAATCAAAACCGCGCCGCAGTACTCGCTCGTATCGTCCGTGTTCTTTATGCTGTTGCCTGAGCAAGTGGTTGTCTATGGTGACTGTGCGATCAATCCTGATCCGAATGCTGAAGAGTTGGCAGAAATTGCCATTCAATCGGCACAGTCTGCTGCTGCCTTTGGTATCGATCCAAAAGTCGCGATGATCAGCTATTCTACGGGCTCATCAGGCGCAGGCGCGGATGTCGAAAAAGTCGCTCGTGCCACCCAAATCGTCCGTGAGCGTGCGCCGAACCTCAAAGTCGACGGCCCACTACAATATGATGCCGCCTCGGTCATGAGTGTGGGTAAACAAAAAGCGCCTGACTCTCCTGTCGCAGGTCAAGCCAACGTCTTTATTTTCCCTGATCTCAATACTGGTAACACCACGTATAAAGCGGTGCAGCGTAGCGCCAATGTCATCAGCGTTGGACCGATGCTGCAAGGTTTGAATAAGCCAGTCAATGACTTATCGCGTGGCGCACTCGTTGATGATATCGTCTATACCATCGCGCTAACTGCTATCCAAGCGTATAGCGATTTGATTTAATCGCTATACGATTTGCCAATCAAAGTCCGTTATACCGCCGACTATCATCATGATGGTCGGTTTTTTATTGGTGCTGTGGTGGTATAGTCAAAGTATCTCAAAAACGATACGGTACTGCTAATATCAATTTTTGCAGCCTCTGTCTGCGCAGGCACAGCAAGCAAAAAAATTGATTTAACAGTGCATAATGTAGCGGTATTAATTTCCACTAACTATAGGTGGTGATAGATAGTGATGACAGATACTCGCCCGCCCTCTACAATAGCGCTATGATTCAGTTAATGTAAAAAGGTTAGCGGATAAAAGAGTAAGGTGTATTGATACCAACAGATACTTCATCTCTTTTTACGCATTTATTTATGTCAAATACGAGCAATAACTCTCACGAAAAGATCTCTGCCCCTGCCATCCGTGCCTATCTTGGCGGCTCGTTTGATCCGGTACATAATGGTCACCTAGAAGTGGCTCTACACGTCTATCAGGACTTGTTGCCAATCGCAAAGCAGCAAAACCGCCCCTTGCACGTTTCATTATTACCCAATGCGCGCTCGCCATTTAAAACGCAGAGCACTGACCCTAAACACCGCTTAGCCATGCTAAAGCTGGCAGTACAAGACACACCGATACAAATCAATGAGCTTGAGCTATGGCAAACGCCGCCTGTCTATACAATCGACACTGTACGCGCACTCAGACAGCAGTACCCTCATGATAGTTTAATATTTATCATGGGTATGGACAGCGCGCGCAGTTTGGATAAATGGAAAGACGGGTTAGGACTCACTGATTATGTCAATCTGTGGGTGTTTAATCGTGAGGATAGCGATCACATTAATGATGGAATTTCTGACAACGCTACATTCTTTGAAAAAAATATAGCAACTTCGCAATATCTGGCAACCTTGCAATCGCAACTGCCGCTACCTTTACAATCACATGTAACCGACTCACCGATTGAGCTATTCACTCCAATTGCTCGATGCTTGGTAGATAGCTTAGAAACAGATGGCACTGACTTGAAAAGCGCTATGAAAGGACGCATTTATATAGATACGCGACCGATCACTGCCGTATCAAGCACGCAAATACGCGAACAACTACACATATTGGCGACTGAAACAAATAAAATGCCCGTCACTGACAGGCAAATCGCATCTATCGCAGCAATAAATGATATTATGAGCAATACTCACCCCAATTCATTAGCTAAATGGCTCAATCCTGCCGTTTATCACTATATTATCGCCCATCAGCTATATTCTGCTGCTCAATTCCGTTAAAATCGCCTTATCTATGTCATTTTTCCTATCCTGTCTCTATACGTGACTGACGACATATGATCAGTCGAATCAGACAAATTGACGTTTTACCCCTTTATTTTTAATAGTTACGATTGAAGAGATTAAAATTTATGATCAACACCATGACCGAAGAACGCTTAACCGTGTGCTTAAACATTATACAAAGCGCGCTAGATGATATGAAAGCAAAGAACATCACTGTAATGAATGTAGAAGACTTAACTGACGTCACCGAGCGTATCGTCATCGCTGATGGTACCTCAAAACGTCATGTACGCGCGATGGCGGATAGCGTCGGCGCTGAAGCCAAACAAGCGGGCTTTATGCCGCTTGGCCGTGAAGGCGGTATCGACTCTGACTGGACGTTGATTGACTTGGGCGCGGTTGTCGTTCATATCATGACCCCGCAAGCGCGTGAGTTCTATGACTTAGAAGGCCTATGGTCATCACCGGATCAGTTGGCTGAGCTGGTCGCCACACCGCGTGAAAAGAAAACCGCTGGTCGTCGCAACAAGAACAAATAAGATTATTGGGTACAATCATCGCGTCATACTAAAAGCATAAGACCAAAAGACCAGAATCGTTATTCTGGTCTTTTTTTGTGCCGATATTTAGACATATCTGTCATGATAAACAGCCATTGGAATGGATAATTGTCGGATAGATTGCTATCATCCTTACCACTATTGCTGCGCAAATTTTGTCCTGCGCTCGCCTACTATTAAGGATTGCCCATGTCTGCTACTCACCGCTCAAACCCTGAGATTAACCTACCCTTGCATGTGGCAAACTTAGTATGTGTCCGCGCGGGCAAAGCCATGCCGTTCACTCGTGAAGAAATGAGCGCCATCGATAAAGCGCCTATTACAGCACCCGTCGCCGTCAATTTTATGGGATTGACCACTGACGAGCAAGCCGACCGCAAACATCATGGCGGCCCGCTCAAAGCCGTGCATCAACTGCCAGCGGCCACTTATGAAAAAATCAATACAGAGTTTGACCTAAAAGTACGTGTCGGTACGCTCGGAGAAAACCTTACCACTGAAGCCGTTGATGGCTTGCCTGAGATGGATGAGTCTAACGTCTGTATTGGCGACGTTTATCAGTATGGTGGGCAGTATGGCGACGACAAAATAAACGGTGAAGATAGCGTGCAGCTGCGCATCGTGCAGCCGCGCCGCCCGTGCTACAAAATCAATGACCAAATCGGCCAATTTACCAAAGTGCCCAACATCGCCGCATGGGTCAGTAAGAAAGGTATCTCAGGCTGGTATTTTCAAGTGGTGCGTGATGGCATCATTAACGCTGATTTGCCAGTCTACTTGATAGAACGTCCTTATCCATTTGCCACGCTTGAGACACTTTGGCAGTTGTCTCATTCAAAAGAAAAGTTTGACGCTGAGGTGATTGAGCCGTGGCTCGCGATTGAGTGTTTGGAGGCGAGTTGGAAAAAGGTGTTGGCAAAAAAAATTAAAAGAGGCTGAATACAATCAGCAAAATCTCTAGACATCATCTGATAATAATAGGTGCTTAAAATATAAGTGGACAGCGACATATACCCTTTATCTACACAGAGCATTTCATGGTAAAAAACATCTTCTTAGCACTTGGCTTAACTCTGCCTTTGATTGGCTGCGTGACCACGACCTCACCAGTCGCAACGACCAAAAATTATAGCGTCGATAGCGATACCTATCAATCGACTGGCAAAAGCCAGCGTATCAAAACCATTGTCCTACACTACACAGTCTCAGATAATGAGCGCTCAATCAAAACATTGACCACGGGTAATGTGAGCGCGCATTACTTAATCTTGGACAAGAACGATGATAAAATTTATAACCTCGTGCCAGAGTCTGAGCGCGCGTGGCATGCAGGCGAAGGTGGCTTTTCAGGTCGAACCATCCTCAATGATACGTCTATTGGCATCGAAATCGTCAATGCAGGAATCAAGCCTGAATATCGAGACGCGCTAAAGAATGGCGATATGGATTACCATCCTTATGAGCATTATGTGGCGTTTGATGGATTGCAGATTAAAAAGGTCGCACAACTGGTGCAAGATATCGCTAGACGTTATGACATCTCACCCAAAAACATCATCGGTCATGCAGATATGGCACCCTCGCGCAAGATCGACCCCGGTGCAAAATTCCCGTGGGAGCGACTGTATTTCGATTACGGTATCGGCGCTTGGTATAATGAAGCGGACAAGCAAGAAATTATGAATCGGCGTACCTTGGTCGCGCCAAGCGTGCAGGAGATCAAGCAAGCTTTTCGCAAATACGGCTATCAAATCAATAATAGCGACGAGTGGGACAAGCCTAGCCGCGATGTCATCTATGCGTTTCAGCTGCATTTCAGACCGCAGCAGCCAACCGGTAATATGGATAGCGAGACCTATGCGATATTGCAGGCGCTCAATATGAAGTATGCTAGTCGCGATGATTTTTATTAAAGCGATACAAATATAGGCAGTTTAAAAAGATAACTGGCGCGACTGGCATGAATTTTTCGCAGCCTCTGTCAGCGTAGACACAGCCCGCCAGAAAATTCATACCAGTCAAGCGTGATAACATAAGGTCTATGTTTTATTATCGGACATAACAACAATGAAAAAGGACATATTATGAGCACCCTATTTAGTGTCAATTTGAATAAACTCGCCTTAATCAGAAACTCTCGCGGCACAGATTATCCCAATCTGCTGTACTTTGTAAAAAAGCTCATTGATCTGGGTGTCAAAGGCTTTACTGTGCATCCGCGACCTGATGAGCGTCATATCAGATACCAAGATGTCTATGATATCAGTGCCTTTTTAAAAGATTACAAAGACATTGAGTTCAATATCGAAGGCAACCCGAACGAGCAGTTTTTATCCTTGATTCGCGAGGTCAAACCGCATCAATGTACCCTCGTGCCCGACAGCGAAGACCAACTGACCTCCGATCATGGCTTTGATATCATCAAACATAAAGACATGCTGTCAGCGCTGAGTCATGAGCTACAAGGGTTTGGTACACGCTGCGCGGTATTTATCGATCCTGATATCGAGCAGATTAAAGCCGTCATTGACAGCGATGTGCAAACGATAGAGATGTATACCGAGGAATGGGCGCGCGCCTACAGTAACGGTAAGAACGATAATAATATTGATTTCAATGAGGTCAAGCAACGCTTTAGCGACTGTATCACCCTTGCCAGTGACAACGGGATTCGCGTCAATGCTGGTCATGATTTGAATTTAGACAATTTAGCCGATTTGCTAGGCCTTGGTCATATCGCTGAGGTGTCGATTGGTCATGCCTTTACTATTGAATCGCTAGAGCAAGGCATGGATAACGTCGTGCGTCAGTATTTAGACATCTGTGCTTAACTCGCATCAATAAGCAAATAATTTGGCTCTATCAACAAACCCTAAGCAAACGCCAATAATAGTAAAAAAGGACTCTTTATGTATCAAGCCTTTCAAAAATATCTATAACAAGAAATCAGCGATATCCGCGACGCAGGGCTGTATAAAAACGAGCGCGTTATCACCTCTCCGCAAGATGCGCTCATCACGATAGCCGATCGACGATGGGCGTGAGATATGGGAGACGTGGTATCAGATGGAGCAAATGCTGATTAGCGGTATTGATCTGTCGCCAATCATTACCCATCGCATGCACATTGATGAGTTTCAAGAAGGCTTTGATATCATGGAAAGTGGGCAATGCGGTAAGGTAATCTTAAGCTGGGATTGATTTTGGTAATTTAGTATTTGAAAAGTCGTGGTTAGGGTTTACATTGTCACGACCTATAAAACGAACGGTACTGATTTCAGTGCCGTTTTCTATGTGGTAAAAATCATACGAGGGATAAACTATGAGCGATTCTGAAGCAGATAAACTTGAAAAGTATTTAGCAGAAAAAGCCAAGCAAGATCAGGAAGAAGAACAAGAGCCTAAGCCGCTTTCCGCCTATGATGCTTGCGTGCTAAAGGAAAGTGCTAAGATTCATGAGTTGATTGCTGAGGCTCAGAGAAAGGGTAAAGAGCTGTCAGAAGATAAATAATCATATAACATCATGCTTTGAATCAAAACTCTGATTGAAGCATATTTATTCAACATAAATCAACTCTTCTTCAGACCCATAATAACCCATTGTAGTTAATAAATTATACGACTAACTATCTGTTCGAGCTACTTTAGTCTCACTTATTTCTCAAAAATCTTCATGTAATCTATAATAGTTCTGGTCAAACTCTTCTATAGAATAGCCTAATCCTGCTGATGTATCAAAAGAATAAGGTGTTATTTCGTCTTTTATAATGATTGTTGGTTTGTCGAAAGATAGACGTAATCCTAGCTCAAACATGACATTTGGATTTCTACCGCTTATATCGCAAACTATCATCGGATTATCATATAAGTTCTGAACAATACGTTTGTGAATAACGCCTATATCATCCGCATCACTCACCAATCTAGCTTCAAAATTAGCTTCTTTAATAGCAGATTCTATTATCCTTTTGACATCTTTCCAATGAGATTCAGGATAGCCTTCCATACTTGCAATAGGCATTACAATGCCACATTTTTTCGGTAAATTATCATCTAATTTTTCGTGTGGCTTGTTTTCGACTTTATTCGGTTCAGATTGATTGTCCATTCTAACCTCCAAAGAAAACAATGAGTTCGTAGGGTGCGTCCAGCGCACCAATAATACTAAAATTAAAGTTTAGACTAATTTATCATAAAACGGTCATTCAGGAGCGCGTTTTAGCCCTGATTGCAGCGGATATACTTGGTTGGTCACTGGGCTGCGGAGGCTTGGCTAGAGGTGGTCGCTCGAATGTTGGAACGCCTCTAGCCTTAGCCACGGCCCCAGTGAACGACCAAGATAGTAGCGAAAAGCAGGATTAGCTCCCAATAGAACCAAAACACAAAAAAGGTGAGCATTACGCCCACCTTTTTTATATCTACAATAATATTCTAAACCAACTTAGCCTATCTAAACCAAGCACAAGCGTTACGGAACATACGCATCCATGCGTCATCGCTTTCACACACATCCATAATCCCACCGAGTGCGTGACCAAGATAAGATTGACTGTTTTTGATCAATTAAGCTTCGGTAATTAACTCAGGCTTTTTATTCAATAAGCGCATTAATGTGACGGCAGCCCCTGTTGGGTTTCTAGTACCTTGCTCCCAATTTTGTAAGGTACGCGAACTGATATTAAGTTTATCGGCAAACTGCTGCTGCGATAGCCCTGTCTTAGTTCTTATTTCCTTAATACTAGGCACGTCATGGGTAAACTGGCGGCTAGGCTGAGCCTGTCCTTTAGCAATCGCCAATGCTTGATTTAGTGATGTAGATAAATCATCGTAAAACTCATTGCTCATGGCTATACACCTCTTTAATTTGTTGAGTCAGTTTGTATAAACCAGACTTCTCTTCGCTTGATAGAGAGGCTTGTTTATTCTTCGGATAAGCGAGCAGCATAAAAAATATGCCTTGACTATTCACAAAATAATAGATAATCCGAATACCGCCACTCTTACCTTGGTTAAGTGCCCATCTGGTTTTTCGAACGCCCCCTGTACCTTGAATCAAATCACCTTGTTCTGGATTATTGATTAGATTTTCCTGTAGCTCTTTATAAGCTTCATCATCTAATAGTTTCAGTACTTGCTTAGTAAATATTGGCGTTTCGATGAAATGTAACATTCAATATCCTTTATCTTTATGTCTTATTATATACGTCATTGAAGTACTTATCTATATGTTTTTTCTGGATCTAATTAAGCTAAATATCATAAACACAAAAAAGGTGAGCCAAAGCCCACCTTTCTTATTATCTAAACTAATTCAAATTATCTTAACGCAACCAAGCACGAGCGTTACGGAACATACGCATCCACGCGCCGTCTTCATCCCATTCTTCTGGTTTCCAGCTATGGTTATACGCTTTTAGGTTACGCTCAGGATGCGGCATCATGATAGTGACGCGACCGTCGGTGCTACACAGACCTGTGACACCGCCGAGCGAACCGTTTGGATTGAGCGGATACGTCTCAGTTGGATGACCTTGGCTATCGACATAACGCATCGCAAGCTGACCGTGTTTTGCCATACCGTCGATCTCGGTATTATCTAGTGTGGCATAGCCTTCACCATGCGCGACAGCGATAGGTAAGATACTATCTTGCATGCCTTTGAATAAGATGGACTTGGTGCGCTCAACTTTGACGTTGACCGTACGCGCTTCAAAACGCGCGGATTTATTAGCGACGAAGCGTGGGAAGTTTTCCGCACCTGGGATCAGGTCTTTTAACTGCGCCATCATCTGACAGCCGTTACAGACACCTAATGAGAAGGTATCAGGACGGGCAAAGAAGCGGACAAACTGCATGCGTAGCTCGTCATGGAACAAGATAGAGTTCGCCCAGCCAGAGCCAGCGCCCAGTACGTCACCATAACTAAAGCCACCACAAGCGACCAGACCGTCGAAATCACGTAGATTGATGCGACCACTCAGTAGATCGCTCATATGTACATCGACCGCTTCAAAGCCAGCTTGGGTAAAGCCTGCTGCCATCTCTGTCTGACCGTTGACACCTTGCTCGCGGAGGATGGCGACTCTTGGTTGGCTGTTATTAGCATCAGCGCGGCTGTTTACATAAGGCGCTTCCACTTTTTGATTCAGATCAAAGTTTGGCGCCGCGATCAGGCCTTTATGGCTCGCGTCGCTAATCAAGTCATACTCTTGCTGTACGCACGCTGGGTTATCACGGCGACGCGCGATTTGATAGCTGACCTGCGTCCACGCTTGCTGCAATTCAGTACGGCTAAAGCGTAAGGTATCGTCACCCATGTGCAAAGGCGTTTGGATTAATAGGTTGTCTTCTTCTGAGCTTTGACCAACGAGACTAAGCATATCGCTGACGTTAAATTCTTCTGCCAACTGCATGAGCGCTGCGACGTTTTCTGGCAATACTTGGATGACTGCGCCCAGCTCCTCACTGAACAGTTGACCGAGTAGGTTGTCATCATCTAACGACAGCTTGATACCTTGACGGCTGGTGAACTGCATCTCTGCGATGGTCGCTAATAGACCGCCATCACCGATATCGTGATAAGCGCTGATAACGCCTTGCGCGTTGCCCGCTTGGACAAAGTTAAAGAAGTCGATCAAATCACTTGGCTGCGCTAGATCTGGGCAGTCGTTACCGAGTTGGCTCAGCGTTTGTGCGAGGATGGAGCCGCCTAGACGCAATTTGCCTTTTGACAAGTCAATACGGTAGAACGCGCTGTCACCATTGATTAGCTCAGGGGTTAGCGTTTTTGCTACATCAACCACAGGAGCAAACGCAGTGACGACCAAGCTCATTGGCGAGACGACTGATTTGTCAGCGCCCTCTTCATCAGTCCAGTTAGCACGCATAGATAGCGAGTCTTTACCAACTGGGATGGCGATACCGAGTGCTGGGCACAGCTCTTCGCCAACGGCGTGTACCGCATCGAATAGTGCCGCATCTTCTGCATCATCACCGCATGCTGCCATCCAGTTCGCTGACATGGTGATATCAGACAACTGAGCGATACGCGCGCCCGCGATGTTAGTAATCGCTTCGCCGACTGCCAGACGCGCAGAGGCTTTTGGATTGATAAGGGCAACAGGTGTACGCTCGCCGACACTCATGGCTTCACCAGTCATCGGCTGACCATCTAGCGCCACTAAGCCCGACGCCGTCACCGCGCAATCTGATACAGGCACTTGATAGCGACCCACATACTGATCACGCACGACCATACCGGTGATAGAGCGATCACCAATGCTAATCAAGAATGATTTGCTAGCTACCGTTGGGTGACGCAATACATCGGTAATTGACTCGGCTAGATTAACTTCACCAAGCTCTAATGCTGGTAACGTGCTATCAGTACGCTCAAAGCTGCGTTGCATTTTTGGTGTACCACCGAGCAGCACTTGCATCGGCATATCGACTGGTTGCTCAGCTAATAGCTCGTCATCAACGATGAGCTGACGGATATCCGTCGCCTCACCCAAGATGGCATATGGACAGCGCTCACGGGTACAGATCGCATCGAACTGATCTTTGCTCTCTGGGCGAATAGCAAGGACATAACGCTCTTGCGCCTCATTTGACCAGATCGCCATCGGTGACATGCCCGCTTCTAACGATGGGATCTTACGCAAGTTCAGATGCGCGCCCATCTCATGGTCGTTGACCAGCTCAGGCATGGCGTTTGACAGACCGCCCGCGCCGACATCATGAATAGAGACGATGGGGTTGCCGTCTTGACTATCATTGCTCACTTCAATGTCGTTGCCGGCAAGCGCCCAGCAGCGATCGATGACTTCCTGACAGCGACGCTCCATCTCAGCATTGTCGCGCTGGACTGAAGCAAAATCCAAACCTTCATCAAGCTCGCCACTATCGACCGATGAGGCCGCGCCGCCGCCTAGACCGATTTGCATTGCAGGGCCACCCAGAACGATGAGCAAATCGCCTTTTTTAATCGCATTTTTTTCAATCAAGTTGCGTTTGATGTTGCCGTAACCACCTGCCAGCATGATTGGCTTGTGGTAGCCGCGCATCTCGCTACCGTCCTTTGCCGCAGAGGTATCTAGCTGAAAACTACGGAAATAACCGCATAGGTTCGGACGACCAAACTCGTTTGAGAAGTTGGCGCTACCTAATGGGGCATCAAGCATAATCTCAAGGCTGGTTGCCATACGATCTGGCGTACCATACGCTTGCGTGCTCAGCTGACCTGACTGCTCCCACTTCTCGGACAGCTCTGGGATATGTAGATGCGACACGTGGAAACCGGCTAGACCCGCTTTTGGCTTACCGCCGCGACCTGTTGCACCTTCGTCACGAATCTCACCGCCAGAACCCGTTGCTGCACCTGAATACGGAGCAATTGCCGTTGGGTGATTGTGCGTCTCAACTTTCATCAAGATATCGATGTCTTCTTGATGAAATCCATAAGGATGGATTGAATTGGCATCCATCGCGTCCGTTGGGATAGGATAAAAACGCATACCATCAGACCCAGCCATCACAGCGGCGTTGTCTTTATAGGCTGATAAGATACCTTGAGGATTAGACTGATAGGTGTTTTTGATCATTTGGAATAGTGATTTTGGCTGCACCTCACCATCAACGGTCCACTGGGCATTAAAGATCTTATGACGGCAATGCTCTGAGTTTGCCTGTGCAAACATCATCAGCTCAACGTCGGTTGGATTGCGACCTAATTCATTGACATACGCATTCATTAAATAGTCGATATCTTCGCTGGATAACGCAAAACCGAACTCGGTATTGGCGGACTCTAGCGCTGACTGACCTTGTCCGATCACATCGATATGATTCAGTGATGCTGGTGCTTGATCGTCAAACAATTTGCTGACATCGCTCAAGTCATAAACCAAGCTCTGAGTCATACGGTCAAACAATAACTGCTCAGCGTCTGCTGGTAGTTTTTCGCCTGCGTCACCGTCTGTTTTTTCATCGAGGGTTAACGTATAAACAACGACACGCTCAACACGGTTTATTTTGATTTCACAGTTATTAAAGATATCGGTGGCTTTACTCGCCCATGGTGAGATAGTGCCAAAGCGCGGCGCCACGATCACTTGCAGTTGGTTGTCTTGTGGCGTGGTAAGCGCAATCGCTTCTTTAATCCCAAACAAGTCTAAGGATTTTTTGTGCTCATCACCGCTCAATTCGCGTGAGAGTACATACACTTGCTGAGTACTTATTTGACTAACATTTAGCTCGGTTTTTTGCTGGAATTGACTGATGAGTTGCTGCGTCTGAAAATCGGTAAGAAACGGTTGTCCGGCGATGGTCATCATAAAGGCATAATCCGTAAGATCAAGGCATCTCTGCCATGCTAAGTAAATGGTCTGGGTATTATAACAAGAAGACCTATAATAAGCAGGTCTAAACCAAGATAAATTGCTGATAAGTTGTCTTCTGTCAGCATCACATGTGTGCTAAATGCCAAGTCTAATTGACCTATTGTCTACTATAGTTTTGCTTCGATACTTCTTAGATTCCATTTTAGACCTCATTATTTTAATGCCTTATATCACAGTTTTTACCTAACCCTCATACTCCTTACAAACACTCACATCGCATTACTGGGCACCTATATAAATGCAAAGGCATAACTCGGTATTCTAGTTCCAGTTGTTAAGGCGATGTTTTTAAAAGATGAATTACATCTACCTTGAATAAAAATGATTACTACAAATAATTAACCACCTAATCACTATAAAGAAAAGGAAATCCTCTATGAATAAGCAAGAACAAATCGACAAAATTCAAGACGTTATTAAAGATGTAAAATTTGCAATGTTAAGCACCGTCAATAGTAAAGGTGACGTACATGCGTGGCCAATGACAACCAGCGAAGCGAGTATCGGTGGTAAAGAGATTTGGTTCATCGGTGACAAAACATCAGATGTGGTCAAAGACATTCAGAACAACCAAAAAATTGGTTTGTCTTATGCTTCTAAAGATGAAAAAGACTATGTCTCTGTCAGCGCCAATGCTGAGTTACCAACAGATAAAAACAAATTAGAAGAACTATGGTCACCAGTCTACAATGCGTTTTTTGAACATGGTAAAGAAGATCCAAACGTACAGTTAATCAAGGTCGTTCCACATGGCGTTGAGTGCTGGCTAGGTGGTAGCTCTACTATCAATATGTTTAAAATGGCAGCAGCAGCCCTACAAGATGGCAAAACGGCAGAAGACATCGGCGAGCAATTTGAAGTATCGCTATAGTTTAGAAGCCATATATAACTTCATTTGGCTCGGATAAGCCTACGGTTACTGAGTCCCCCAAAACGTCAATATGCCTCGGTTTATTGGCGTTTTTTATTGCCTTATCTTTGGTAAGGTTATTTTTAGACAGTATTCTTTGATTGATAAATCATCTACTGAATAAAATCACGCAGATAATTACAAACTTTCACAGGGTATTACAGACCAGCTGTATCGTTCTATTAGGTGATATCGCTATATTGATAACTGTTAATAGGCGTCATTGACCACCTTATCAGTACTCTAGATCACTCTTACCGAATAATAATTTTTACTCCAAATTTTAAATAGTAAAGGATAACTACGATGAGCAAGCAACAACAAATGGACACCATCCAAGCCATGGTAAAAGACATCAAATATACGATGATGACCACGCGCACCAGTGAGAACCATCTTCACTCATGCCCCATGAATACCACCGAGACCAGTATTGGTGCCAAAGAAATTTGGTTTATCGGTCACAGCCCTTGTGAGACCATCGATAACATCAAAAACGATCCACAAGTCAATTTGGCCTATGTCAGCCAAGACAACAAACAATATCTGTCTATCACTGGTAAAGCGGAGCTGGTAGATGATAAAGACAAGTTAGATGAGCTTTGGTCAATGACTTATAACGCTTACTTTGAAAAAGGTAAAGAAGACCCAAATGTACAGCTGATCAAGGTCGTCCCTCATGGTGCTGAATACTGGGCAAATGGGAATGCGATTACTAGCGCTGTCAAATTGACAGCAGCGGCAGTGACAGATAATGCCATTGAAAAGAGCTTGGGTGAGAATTTTTCGATAGAGCTGTCATGATTTAGCAGAGCTTTAACGACTTAATAATTAACAGCTTTCAATAAAAAACGCCAGTCGCATGAGCCACTGGCGTTTTTTATGCAGGTTATGATTGTTTGTCTTACTATTAGCCACTTTGCTTTAGGTACGGCCACGCAGCTTTGAGATAAATCATCATCGACCATAGTGTCAATATCACCGCGGCCACCATCAGCGCATAACCGATTGTCTCAAGCGACTCCCAGTTTAATAACAGTACTGTAATCGCTATCATCTGAAAGGTCGTTTTTAATTTGCCCACATAGGACACAGCGACACTGGTTCGGTTGCCAAGCTCTGCCATCCACTCGCGCAATGCGGATACAGCGATCTCACGTGAGATGATGACGATCGCAGCGATTGCCATAATGATATTGGGATGCCATTGCACCAAAACGATCAAGGCCGCCGCCACCATCAGCTTGTCAGCAACTGGGTCCAAAAAGCGCCCAAACGCTGACATGACATTCAGCTTACGAGCAAAGTAACCATCTAGCCAATCGGTAATTGCTGCAATAATAAAGACGCTGGTTAATAATAAATGGCGCAATAGGCTATCGCTAAACTCACTCATCCCCACTCGCGCAATGACGTTGTCTGAGATTGCAGGCATACCGATGCCCATAGCAGGTGGCCAATACGCAATCGCAACAAATAACGGAATCATCAAGATACGAGCAATCGTAAGATTATTGGGCAAGTTAAAAATACTTTTAGTATTTTGCGAACTTGACGGCTCCTGCGTATGCAAATGCGTGCTCTCAGTCATGGCAAACCCAGTTTAATATAGACATAATAATGGCAGATAGCTTAGCATTTTTCCGGCAAGCCGTCATGCCATCTCTGCAGCGATTGAGTCATCAAAGGTATCAACATGATGTCTCTTGTCATATCGATATAATTTCTTGAAAGCATTGAGTGCTTTTATCGAGATTAATAGTAAAAAACACTAAGACGTTACCATTGATCTAATAGCGTATTACTTAGGTAGCTTGGTATATCACTGACTACTTAAATAGCTTGCTAGCCAAATAAAATCTTAATGCATTGATCATAAAATCTAGTATTTTTATAACGTAATATACTGTAACCAAAACAGCCAAATAGCAGTCAGTCGGGTTATGATAGCAACTGTCACAAAACACTTGTACACTTAAATATGTAAGCAAATATATGTACCTATTGTATTGGTTATTATTGCCCTAATAAATGAGTGTATAGAAAGCCGATAACTATAATAAATCACGACCACGGAACTTGTGATCAATCTGCACAGCCCGTTTTCCTCAGCCCACAGCACCTCCTCTGTGGGCCTTTTTTTGCCTTTTTGCTGATACGATACACTCTAAAAATGTCATAGCGCTACTGGGATGAATTTTGCGCAGCCTCTGGGAACGCAGCACGCAAGTAAAATTCATACCAGTAGCGCGTTTAAATCCATAACAGTTTTACATTCAGCTAACTATATAATAAAAAGTATCTTTGAATCTTATTTGTAAACCAGCGCTGCTGACAGACCATCACAGCACCGTTATCTTTTCTTACAGATCGCCCCAACGGTTTGCTGTGCTACCTGATAGCAGCTTTCGATATTACCGTGTGCGCACCAGTCACCACTGACAATCCACTGTCTGGTTTCATCGACTAAGATACCTAGCTCTTTAGTATCTGTATCTATTATAGTAGCCGCATAGCGCCAGCGATGACAATCTGTTTGGCTTGGAGCACTATCTTTGTCCCAGTTTAAGGCTTGCTGCGCTGCCATTAATAACGTGGCTTTGACTGTCTCCAAATCATCATCGACGTGGACTTGTGACCAGTCATTACGCGCATGAATGGTGATGCTTGGTAATAGTTCATCACGAGCGGGTTTATGATGCTCAATAAATATTCTATCGAGTACCTCACTATTTAAATAAGCAACATCCCACTGCGGTGCTGTTTGAGAGTTCACTGTTTCAGGTAATTCTTGGGCATTGTCCCAACCGAGCATCAACGTATAGCAGGCCTGCATCTGCGGCTGGGTGATGTTAACTTGCTGACTAAATCCACTGTCTGCCATCAGCTCTACTGCCTGACCGTTTGGTGCAGTACAAACGACCCAATCAAACCAACCGAGGCTCTCCCCTGTCCCATCAAATAGCTCAGTTTTTTTATCATCTGAGTGAGTGGTATGCTCATCCAGCGGAGCCACACGCGTCTTAAACACTATGTTTGTATGCCTGAGCCCAGCGGCTAACTCACGTCCCCAACTGCTCATTTTTGGTGTGCTGATATAGCGCGCATGCACGGTATCCCATTGCTCTTTACTTTGGATATCGGGCGATTGGCCATTATCATTCGCGGGCGTGAGCTCGACCACATTGGCACACCATGGCTGTAGCAGCCCTGTCTCTAGCCAAGGGGCGATAAACTGCTGAAAACTATCAGTCTTTGCCGTAAAGAACTGTGCCCCAAATGCCCATTGCCAGTTTTTACCTGTGTCACTGTTGGTACGATAGCGCGTCGCTAACCGGCCAACACTACGCGACTTTTCAAAAATAGTGATTTGCGGTGTATTGGATAGATTGTGTGTCTGATTTGAGGCGCGTTCTAGTAGTGTCGCGGTTAGCAGTCCTGTCAGACCACCACCAATGATCGCGATTTTTGGTGAAGATTTATCCGTTGAGAGCAAAGTATGATCAGTCATAATGACAGGAAACCTTATCGAGTATTTATGAGTCGCTACCACATCTAAATGCTCAGACGAGCTGGTAGATATCAGTGACCTAAGTGATCAGTGATAAGCGATAGTCGTCAGGTTAATTGATTATTGACATTGAACCTCTAAAGCACCGCAATATCAATATCGTCTGCGTAAAAAAGCCATGCTATTCACGATAACATGGCTTTTATTTGACGTTGCTGAACGGATATCAAAGTTGAAATAGCACCGTTCGCGTGCCCGATAGACGGGCTAACGCAACTACTCTCCGCGGCTCGCTTTGACTTCTTCTACCAAATCATTAATCACTGAGCTATCGGCCAGCGTAGATAAGTCGCCCAATCCGACATATTGTCCTTCTGCCAGCTTACGTAAGATGCGACGCATAATCTTTCCTGAGCGAGTCTTTGGTAGCGCATCCACCATATAAATAGCATCTAAGGTCGCAATCGGCCCAATCTCGGCACGCACATGACGTTTTAGCTCCGCCTTTAGATCGTCTGTTTTTTCTTCGCCAGACTTTAGAATGATAAAGGCACAGATACCTGTCCCGCGAATCTCATGCGGCATACCAACAATCGCGGCCTCGGCAGTAGCCGGATGAGCAACCAATGCACTCTCAATCTCTGCCGTACCCAAGCGATGCCCTGAGACGTTTAGCACGTCATCCACGCGGCCTGTGATCCAATAATGTCCGTCTTCATCACGCTGCGCACCATCACCTGTGAAGTAATAGCCGGGATAATCGCTAAAATAGGTTTTCAAAAAGCGCGGATGGTCATTGTAGATCGTACGCATTTGCCCAGGCCAGCCACTACTGATGACCAAATTACCTTCGGCAGCGCCTTCCATGATTGCGCCTTCAGCATTGACGACTTCAGGTTTAATACCATATAGCGGCGTCATCGCGGCACCCGGCTTGAGATCGACCGCTCCCGGAATCGGTGCCATCAAAATACCGCCTGTCTCCGTTTGCCACCACGTATCGACAATGGGGCACTTGCTGTCACCAACGACATGATAGTACCAATCCCACGCTTCTGGGTTGATTGGCTCACCGACTGAACCCAGCAAACGCAGGCTTGAGCGATCTGACTCACGTACAAAGGCATCACCCTCTTTCATCATCGCTCGAATCGCCGTTGGGGCGGTGTATAAAATGGTCACGTCGTGCTTGTCGATGATATGTCCGATACGTGCCCATGTTGGATACTCTGGCACCCCTTCAAAAATGACTGTCGTGGTGCCATTGGCGAGCGGTGCATATGTTGAGTAGGTATGACCTGTGATCCAGCCCACATCTGCGGTACACCAATAAACGTCATCTTCTTTGACATCAAAGACATCACGGAAGGTAGACAAGGCATAAGTGATATAACCCCCTGTGGTATGCACAACGCCTTTGGGTTTACCCGTTGAGCCAGAGGTATACAGTAAGAATAATGGATCTTCGGCATTCATCACTTCAGGCTCACAGATCTCTGATTGCCCATCAACGAGATTGTGATACCAGACATCGCGGCGACCACTCATTGGGATAGAGTTGCCTGTGCGGTGGACGACGATGACTTTTTCGACACTGTCAGTCCCATCCATCTCAAGAGCATGATCGACATTGGCTTTGAGCGGTGTATGTTTGCCGCCACGTAAACCTTCATCAGCCGTAATAACGACTTTTGAGCGACTGTCTATCAAACGATTGCCCAGACTCTCAGCAGAAAACCCACCAAATACCACAGAATGCACCGCACCAATACGCGCACATGCCAGCATTGAAACCATGGCTTCTGGTATCATCGGCATATATAACGTGACACGATCGCCTTTGCCAACGCCAAGCTTGCGTAGCGAGTTGCCCAGACGACAGACTGCTTCATGTAATTCTTTAAAAGAAATAATCTTGTGTAGTGAAGGGTGATCCCCTTCCCAAATAATAGCTGGCTTGTATGGATCTTTTTCGAGGTGACGATCAAGACAGTTGACGGAAATATTCAGCTCACCATCTTCAAACCATTTAATATTAAAATTGTCTAAGTCATAATTAACATTGCTGACTTTGGTCGGTTTTTTTATCCAGTCGAGCAGCTCAGCACGCTTCGCCCAAAACGCATCATTTGCTTCGGTTGATTCAATAGATTGATTGTAGTCTTCGAGATACTTTTCAGGGGTGGTATTGGCAGCAGCCATAAACTCGGCTGAGATTGGAAATGATTTCTGGGTCATAGTATTGTTCCTTTTAATTATCATGACTTACATAGAAAGTCGTCTATAACGACTAACCATGCAGGCAATAAGAGTCATCTTCCATAATGCGTGACACTCAGCGATAGTTTGACAAATAAGCGTGTCGGTTGCAAGACATCATCAGCCAATCATAACAATTTCGCTGTACATCTGTATACTTGGTGATTGATAGCAGCGGTTATTGAAGAATTATTAGTAAGGATTATTGCAACATCGCAATCAAGAGTGCTCTTGATATGCAGATGCCATGTCACAGTTCATCGGATATCACATTTAAACCTTGTAACCTCAAATGAAATATGGACAATAGCTACCCTACCGATACTGCTTTAGACAACACCGCCGATCTGTATTATTAACACATACAATTGGTTTTGTTATCACCTTTTTTTAAATGATTGTTTTACGAGACCGCAATGACTAATCACCACAATGCACAACCCTCTACTCACTATGACGTCATCATCGTCGGCGCTGGCGCTTCAGGATTATATTGTGCGCTCACCGCAGGTCGCCGTGGTCGTCGCGTTTTGGTCATAGATCACGCCAATAAAGCAGGCAAAAAGATTTTGATGTCAGGTGGTGGCCGCTGCAACTTTACCAATTACTTCGTCGAGCCTGAGCATTTTATCGGTGCCAATCCTCACTTTTGTAAGTCGGCACTGAGTCGCTATCCAAGCTGGGAGTTTATCGGCATGGTAGAGGCGCATCAGATTCCCTACCATGAGCGTGAACACGGGCAGCTATTTTGTGATGATTCTGCCCAAGATATCCTCACTATGCTCCTTGATGAATGTACGGCTGTCGGTGTGCAAATCAAGCTCAATACCCAAATCAATCATGTACAGACGACTGACCATGATAAAGCAAAACGGTTTGAGCTAATAACCAGCAAAAAGCTTGGCAAAAAAGACGTCGCAAGCGAAAGTCAATCGTCACAGACGCGCTATCGTTGTGAGTCGTTAGTGGTGGCAACTGGTGGTTTGTCTATTCCAACGATGGGCGCAAGCGGCATTGGCTACGAGCTAGCGCAGCAGTTTGGTCATACCTTGATAGCAACGGATGCCAGTCTTGTACCATTTACCTTCACGGACAAAACAGGCGAGCTGATTCGTAGCTTAGCAGGCATCAGCCTACCAGTCATTGCCAGTAACGAGCGTATCTCTTTTAAACTGCCTGTACTGTTTACCCATCGCGGGCTCTCTGGCCCTGCCATGCTCCAGCTATCGAACTATTGGCACAGTGGTGAGACGATTAGCATTAACCTACTGCCCGATGTAGATGTCACCGATATTTTACTCACCCGCAAAAAGTCACACCCACGCCAACTGATCCGTACTGTATTGGCAGAAAATACAGACAACGCACTACCCAAAAAACTATTGGCAGCACTACAAACCCAGCTGTGGGACGATATCAAAGATACTGAGCTTGCCAATATCAAAGATGAGCGACTGAGTGAGCTTGGCGCTACTCTCAACGGCTGGCAGCTCAAGCCCTCTGGTACTGAAGGCTACCGTACGGCTGAGGTCACCCGCGGCGGCGTAAAAACCGATGAGGTATCCTCAAAGACCATGCAAAGCAATCTACAAGATGGCTTGTATTTCATCGGCGAAGTGCTCGATGTAACAGGCTGGCTTGGTGGTTATAATTTTCAGTGGGCATGGGCCAGTGGTTTTGTCAGTGGCGAGGTCGTTTAAGAAGCAATCGCATTTGATAGCATAAAATAAACACGACATAAGTTCATTTTATTATGAAATTGCGGTATAATATTAATTGATATGACTTATGCTAGATAGAATTGCGAGGTACTCGATGCGTCCAATCAAACAGATTCATGGTGATAAAGCACCACATTGGGTCGGTGACGGATTTTTTGTGAAAACATTGATCAATTATGTCGATGACCAACCAGACTTCAATTACAGTCATACCGATCCATTTTTACTATTTGATTATGGCGAGCCGACGACATTTGCACCAAATCCTGATTATCAGACGCAGCCACATGGCATTGGCAAACACCCTCATAAAGGTTTTGAGACCGTCACCCTCGCGTACTCAGGTGAGATCAGTCATGCTGACTCAATCGGTGGGCGTGGGGATATTTTGGAAGGCGATGTGCAATGGATGACCGCTGGTCGCGGCATTCTACACGAAGAGTTTCATTCAGAAAGCTTTGGGCAGCGCGGTGGTGTGTTTAGTATGGTGCAAATGTGGGTCAATCTGCCAAGCGCGCACAAGCTGACTGATCCTAAATATCAATTTATCAAACGTGCTGAGATGCCTATTATCGAGTTAATGGACAGTCGCGATGCCGACTCTCAAGATAATCTTACTAAAGATGCTGTTGCTCAAAGCGCTGACAAACAAACGGTCATCGGTCAAGTTGCCATCATTGCAGGCGACTGGCACGGCGTCACAGGTAATGCGGTAACCTTTACGCCAGTTAACCTATGGGATATCGCGCTGCATACCGCAGGCACAACGATACTCGAAGTACCTAGCACGCACAATACGTTACTGCTCGTACAAGAAGGCCGAGTACTGGTCAATGGCACATCTATCAGTGCAGGCAATCTGATTCAGTTTGTCGCACCCACAAAGACATCCATAGGTGCTATCTCTACAAGCGCGTCTATGCTAGACACTGATACGATTGAGCTGACTTATACTAGCGCTGATAACGAACATGCTCCTGCCAAACTACTGTTGTTAAGTGGTGAGCCTATCGGAGAGCCTATCGCAGGTCACGGCCCCTTTGTGATGAATACCCAAGATGAGCTACGACAAACGTTCCGTGATTATCAAACAGGCAATTTTGGATATTAATCAAAATAAATGCGTAAAAAAAAGCCCTCTAACTATCGATAGTCAAAGGGCTTTTTTATAACGCGTTTGTCTGCCTATTCAGTGATACTGACGGATGGATAATTGCTTACACTTCATTCATAAACGGATAATCAGTGTAGCCAACCGTGCTGCCACCATAGAAGCTCTCTGGATGCTGCTCGTTGAGCGGTGCGCCCTCTTGAATACGTTCAGCGAGATCAGGGTTGGCAATATAATCACGACCGAATGCTACCGCATCGATATAGCCTGCTTTGATGTTCTTCTCAGCTTTGTCCGCATCATAGCCACCCGCCGCGATGATGGTCTGATCGAACGCATCACGGACACGCTGACGGAACTCATCGCTATACGGCGTACCACCTGCCCAATCTGGCTCTGACAGATGCAAATACATTAGACCACGCTTATTGATTTGTTCAATCAGCCAAATGTTATCGTCTTCTTCGTAGCCTCCCTCAACATTGTTGAATGTGCCCAGTGGCGAGATACGAATACCAATATGATCTGCATCCCAAGCATCCACACATGCATCGATAACATCTAAGGTCAGACGCGCGCGGTTTTCGCGGCTGCCACCGTATTCATCGTCACGCTGATTGGTATGCTCAGCCCAAAACTGATGCAGCAAATAACCATGCGCGCCATGAATCTCAATACCATCAAACCCTGCCTCCTGCGCGCACTTGGTTGCATGCGCAAAGTCAGTAACCACTTGCTGAATCTCATCAAGACTGGCTGGGCGCGGCGGCGTGGCATCCGCGCGAATGGCTTGGTTGTCACTATCACGCAATGAGGTACGGATACCTACATCGACATCTGAGGCTGAAATTGGCGCACGGCGTTCAGGTTGTACGCTTTCATGTGAGACAAGTCCTGTGTGCCATAGCTGGACGACGATCTTGCCACCTTTAGCGTGGACATTGTCAACGATGGCTTTCCATGCAGTGACTTGATCTTGAGTATGTAGCCCTGGTGCGCCTGCATAGCCTTTTGCTTGAAACGATACTTGCGTCGCTTCAGTGATGACAAGGCCCGCCCCTGCACGCTGCGAGTAGTACTCTGCTGCCCATGTGATAGGGACATCGCCTGGCTCAACGGCACGCAGACGTGTCAGTGGGGCCATCATAATGCGGTTTTTTAGCGTTTGTGTGCCCATTTTTACAGGCTCAAATAAAATATCGTGTGCCATAATCTGTCCTATTGGTTATTGTTGCTATCTATGATCTTTAGTTATAGCAACCATCATTCATACTAATTATTATCGAATGCTGTTTAGAAAAACTTATAATATCATTAGTAAATCTACGTTTAGCGCCTACCTTTATAGGGGACAGATTTCATTATTCCAAGCAATATTTACAAACAGATACAGTAATATTCACCTATATAAATCTTCGTATTTGTTTACTACGAAGACTGTTTACTAAGCCTTAAATACTGTTCGTCTGGGTCTTGTCTTTTGGCTTTAGCATTTTCTTAATTGATAGCTCTAATGACAGATATGTGCCGATCAATATCACAATCGAACCAATGATAGCTTGTATATTTAGCGCCTCGCCAAGCAATAGATAGCCCAAAATAATCGCAAAAATTGGAATGACTAACGTGATACTCGTGGCACGCGTTGGCCCAATATTTTTGATCAACTGATTCATAAAAATGAGGGCAATGGCGGTCGAAAATACGCCGATACATATTACAGACACCCATGCCTTTATGCTGATTGCCTGACCATAAGGGAACTCAGTAAAAGCCACCGGCAGCATAATGATGCTACCGATAATGAGCGAGCCTGCGGTGATAGCGACTGGCGATACTTCGTACAGATAGTTTTTAGTGATGTTGGCCCCAAGCGCATAACCTACACAAGCTAATAGCGCGTAGCCCATCGGCAATAGACCTTCGACCAATCCTTTGCCTGGCTCACCGCCACCAAATAAGCTTTCGCTCATCAGTATGATTACCCCAATCACCCCGATCACCAAACCAAGTGCTTGTTTTTTCGATAGCCTATCCTTAAAGAAGACGCGAGCGATAAAGCCGCTCATCATCGGTACGGAAGCGTTTAGTACGGCGAGTACGCCTGCATTCACTGACTGTGCAGAAAAAGAGAACAATACAAATGGCAATGCGGCGGAGAATAAACCAACCAGCGACAGCATTTTCCAGTGCTGTTTGATACCGTCTCTGTTTTTCTTTTTTAGCAGTACAAATACGAGCATGACCAGTCCGGCAAATAACACGCGCAGACTGGCAAAAGCCAATGACCCAAACTCAGGCACGCCAACCCGATAAAACACAAAGGAGAGCGACCACATAAAAGAGAGCGTCACAAAGATGATGAGGTCACGGTTGGTCATTAGGTAATCCTATTAAGTGCTTAGACTGCATTTGCCAACTCGTGTCGGTCATAACCGTCTGATATGTGGTGGAGGTTAATGTGCTAATAAGGCACTATGATGGTAAATCTATAACCACCTTGTATATTGCTTTTTATAGGTGTTATCGCGCATACTTATGGATTAACCTGTCTTATTTAAAGCCATTTCACGATGTCTAGCTTTTCTATATCTTAGATAATTGGGTAAAATACTTTATCGAGCGAAAAACCAGTAGACGCTGCTACCCTAAAATTTGTCTACTTTAGCCTATTCTAGCGCTTTATTATTTATATACTGGCAAACTCCAAAGTCACTCTTGAGTCATTACTCTCATCAGTATGTATAAGAATAGAACCTATCTTGATATCGAAGCTTTCTAACAATAAGACTCATCGATAGATAATCTTAATAATATCAAAGTATAACCAATACCATCTAATCAGTAGGAGTTTTCCTTAAAAATATAATAATTGATATTTGTTTGCTAATTTTTTACTATCTAGAGGTATTGGCTCGTATCTGGCGATACAAAAATAGATGACAAATATGATTAGTAAGATTTATAAATTATTGAGGAATGATTATGAAAAGGATAGCGTTATGCATCAGTGCTATGTCAGTTGCAACGGCAGGATTTTGCGGCGTCGGTCAATATTCAGATGCGACTATTTGCTATATCTATAAGCAAGACACATTACAAAAAAAGCTGACTTGTCGATACGATGTCGTTGAGGGCGCGGCGATGAGTTATAGTTTTAGGCAAGTCTCTTATACCTTGCCAGGATTTGGCAAAATGGCCACATCTAATCAAGCAAACTATAATGACCGTAATGAGGTGACTGGATGGACGACCACCGTCAATGATGAGCCAGCCATTATCAGATATCGCGCGCCATCTAGCAAAAAAGTAGTCAGTCAAACATATGCAGAGTCGGGTAAGGAGGTTCTACAATGTTATTTGAGCACAACCTCGCAGTGGGAGATTTGCTCTGAGTAATTATTATCTCGCGTGGCCTAAAAGACCGAATGTTTAACTACAGGCTGAGCTTAGGTTCAGCTTTTTATCACCTATAGCAAACACAAACCGAGACTGCTTCTAGTAAAGTAAAGAAAATACTTTTATTCGGAACGCTTTGAGTAGAGCTCGTGACACAATACAGAAAAAATAGTTTGCTAGACTAGCCTCGTCATAACAAACGTTTAAGGTTATGGCGAGCATGTAAAGACGTCAATTTATCAAATCCATGGGGTTAGGCGCAGCCACAGTCAGTGCCACAGCAGCAATGAGCGGCTGTCAAACCCTCGCCAAGCAGCCAAAACTGCCTACTACCGTCACACAAGCGGGACACTTTGACAATATCATCGTCGGTAGCGGTTACGGCGGCGCGTTAATCCCCGGTAACGCTGGCGTCAATCCGTATGTGTTTATCACCGGACTTGCTGAGCGGAATATGGCGAGGGTTTTAAAAGAAGATTTTGGGTAGGTTTATAATAATTAGTTATACATAAACGTTCTTAAATGCTAGTTAGATGATGGGTTACGCTCGGGCTAACCCACTCTACGCGCTACACTTCAAAATTATTGATTAGCTATTAAACTACCTATTTTATCTTTTATTTCAATAAATTTATTATTCTCTACAACTCTCTCATCAAAATCCTCTCTCCAAATATAAAAATCTGAAAAGCTACCGTTACCGTTATTCATAAAGCTATAGGTGTTACCTATACTTTTAATAGTGTCTTTTATCTTTTCATTATTCTCTAATGAATAATTTATTTGATTCAATATTGAGTTAATACCTCTTATCCAATTATTCTCATTCTCTTGAATTAGAATATCTCGTATTTGAGTAAAAAGGTCAGCTAATCTTGCTAATTTATCTAAGTCGCTCATGTTAGAATTCCTATAGATATTGAATAATATGTAAACATTATATGTGAAAGCCTACTACACATAATAAAAAGGATAAATAATGAAACTACGCATCCTAAAATCCGCCGTGACCAACCCGTGGTTTAACCTTGCGACCGAAGACTGGATATTTAATACCCTTGATCCTGAGTCGCACACGCTTTTCCTATGGCGCAATAGCGAGACCGTGGTCATCGGACGCTCGCAAAATCCGTGGGTAGAATGCAAAATCGATAAGATGGAAGCCGACGATGTGTTTTTGGCACGGCGGCAAAGCGGCGGCGGCGCGGTGTTTCATGACTTGGGCAATACCAACTTTACCTTTTTGTCACCCAAGGCCGACTACGACCAAGATGCTAACTTCACTATTATCGTCAATGCGCTAAAAAAACTCGGTATCGATGCTGAGAAGTCCGGACGTAATGACATGCAAGTCGGCGATAAGAAAATATCAGGCAGCGCCTTTAAGCATGCGTCTGACCGTAGCTTTCATCATGGGACACTGCTAGTCAATGCCAATATGCAAAAGCTTGGCGACTATCTCAATCCGCATCCCTTAAAGCTCAAAGCAAAAGGCATCAAATCGGTACGTGCGCGCGTAGCAAACTTGGTAGAATTCAATGATGCTATCAATCATGAGACGTTGTCTGAGGCGATTATCGAGGCGTTTTATGAGTATTACGGAGAAACTGCGCCAGTTGAGCAGTTGGATGAAGCCAGCCTTGCCAAGCAGCCGGCGCTAAACGCTTACTATCAACAGATGGCGGACTGGGATTGGCGCTTTGGCAAGACGCCTGAGTTTAGCCATCATATCGAGACGCGCTTTGAGTGGGGCATAATGGATGTGCATATGGATGTGAAGCAAGCGGTGATTTCAGAGGTTGTCATCTTCTCTGATGCGTTAAATGTCGAGCTGATTGATTTGCTTAAAGAGACATTGACGGGTGTGAAATATAACAAGAAAGAGATTCAAGATGCGCTTGCTGAGCTAGCAAAAACGCAACTTGAATTGGTGGCGCAGATTAATGATTTTGAAGGGTGGTTGGTTGGAGAGATGAATGCTTGAGCTTGTAGTCTGCTGATATCTTGATCTTATATGTCTTTGCATCTCACTTAGCATTTTAGAGGTAGCTATTTAAAGTTAATCCGTTAAAAAAGGTGGAGTGACTCATGGAACAAATCGCCATTATTTTCTTTGCACTGAATTCTTTTTTGGGGATGGAAGACAATACTATTTCAGCCGATAAAACGACTGTGACGGTATACCCTCGACGCCAAATAATAGAAATCACTCAACAAGACTTATTTGCTATTGTCCATTCGGATACAGATGCAACCTACGTCAAACGACAGTGGGCTAGCGTATCGGCTCACTCACAGCAGGGTACTGGCTGGGCAAAAGCATTAGCGCCTTTCCCGAGTAAAACGATAACGCTAGTAACGGTTAATAACCAAGTTCAGCCACAGCTAACGCTAAGTTATAACGATGAGAAAGATTTGCGTGCGATAGGTATCTGGTATAACGCTGATAAAAATCATTTCTCTATCAACCATGTGCCCCAAGATAATCTGCAAACGACAGAGGGTGAATTAATAGGAAAATATTGGGTGTTTAACGCAGATCAGCCTTTTAGCTTTACCCTTGAGCCGTTCAAAGCGCTACCTCAGATATACCAGAATCTTAAAAAACCGTTAACACAAATACTGGCTAAAGACGATGCTCTAGTACAATAGCCTCTCACTAACATCGCTCTACGCTTAAAGCCCTTTTCATTAAAATAATTACGATACTAGACTGAAAAATAAAACTAAATAAATAATGCACTAACAACCACATTTTCCAAAGCAAAAAAAGCAGCAAGATAATCTATCTTGCTGCTTTTACATTTAACTCAAGCTATCTAACTTTTAGATTTCTGCCGCAACCTCTGCCCCATCACGAATCGCACGTTTGGCATCTAGCTCAGCGGCGAGCTTAGCACCGCCAATCAAATGATACTGCGCGTCTGGCGCATCACCAACGTTTGGCATCAGACTGGCAACTGACTCTTGACCAGCACAGACGACGACGCTATCGACACGGAGTAGCTGGCTTTGACCTTGAGAGTTGGTGACCCAAATACCTTCGTTGGTGATTTTGTCGTACTGTACGCCAGCGACTTGGATGACGCCATGTGATTTGATATGGGCGCGATGTACCCAGCCCGAGGTTTTGTTGAGGCCACTACCAAGACGACCCTTGCTACGCTGCATCAGATAGACCTGACGAATGGGCTTAATCGCTTTAGGTCTGACCAGTCCGCCATCACTTTGATAATCGGTATCGTTGGTTACGCCCCATTCCTCGCGCCACTCGCTGATGGACTGCGGTTCAGGGCGATAATCTGGATCTTTTAGACCTTCAGGGCCGATCTCATCCAGCGATTGTCCGTGATTGGCAGTCAGATATTCACTAACATCAAAACCAATACCGCCAGCACCGATGACCGCCACGGTGTTGCCCACGGCTTTTTCACCAGAGAGCAATTCAGCGTAGCTGATGACTTGTGGCAGATCAGCCCCTTCAAGCTTACCTGCGAGACTTCTAGGTACAACGCCAGTGGCGACGATAACATGATGGAACTTGGCTTTTTCCAGCATGTCTTTATCTACAAAAGTATTGAGTTTAATCTCGACGCCTAAGTGCTCAAGCTCGTTGATATAGTAGCGAACAGTCTCAAAGAACTCTTCTTTACCCGGGATGACTTTGGCGTAGTTGAACTGTCCACCCAACACATCTTTGGCTTCAAACAAGGTCACTTCATGACCACGTAAGGCGGCGACATGAGCGGCCGACATACCAGCGACCCCGCCACCGATGACGGCGACTTTTTTCGGTTTTTTCGCTTTTTTGTAGACCAGCTCAGTCTCATAACAGGCTTGTGGATTGACCAGACAAGTCGAGCGTTTGTTTTCAAAGGTATGGTCGAGACACGCTTGGTTACAGGCGATACAGGTGTTAATGCGATCTGTCTGACCGTTTTTGGCTTTGTTGACCCAGTTTGCATCCGCCAAGAATGGACGCGCCATTTGAATCACATCTGCCTGACCATCAGCGATGATTTTTTCTGCGGTATCTGGCATGTTGATGCGGTTGGCCGCCATCATTGGGATATTGATGTGTTTTTTGATCTCAGCGGTGAAATCAACGAAAGCGGCGCGTGGTACGCTGGTGACGATCGTCGGGACACGCGCTTCATGCCAGCCGATGCCCGTATTCATGATAGTCACGCCCGCTTCTTCTAGCGCTTTTGCCACGGTGATGACTTCATCCATGACGTTGCCATCTTTGACCAAGTCGATGACTGACAAGCGGAATAGGATAATAAAATCTTCACCAACGGCTTCGCGAACAGCTTTGACCACATCGACGGCAAACTTCATCCGACCATTGATATCGCCGCCGTATTGATCGCTACGCTGATTGACGTGGCGCGATAAAAACTGATTGAGTAAGTAGCCCTCAGAGCCCATGATTTCGACACCGTCATAGCCCGCTTGCTTGGCAAGACGCGCTGAGCGGGCATAGTCTTTGACTGTCTGCTCGATGTTTTTAATGCTCATCTTGCGCGGTTTAAACGGCGAGATTGGGGATTTGATTGGGCTGGAGGATACCGCAAAAGGATGATAGCCATAGCGACCACTGTGCAATATCTGCATGATGATTTTGCTGTCATGCTTATGCACAGCACGAGTGACCCGCTGGTGATTGATGACGTCAGCTTTGCTATTCATCGTGCCGCCAGCAGGTAGTAGCCAACCTTCGCGGTTCGGTGAGATACCGCCTGTGATCATCATTGCCACGCCGCCCTTGGCACGTTCTGCAAAATACGCCGCCAGCTTACCATAATTATAAAAACGGTCTTCAAGCCCCGTATGCATAGAGCCCATGACCATGCGATTTTTTAGCGTGGTAAAACCCAAGTCCAATGGCTCAAATAAATGCGGATAATATTCGTTAGTGCTGGCAGTTTCGATCGTATTGGCAGAACGGCTGGCGGTCATATCATTTTCCTTATGAATGTTTTTTTTGGACTATTTTGCAGAACAGACATACTATAAGATTTAGCGTTACTGGTATCGTAACACACCGCTATTATCACTAGCTATGCAGACAAACGACTGATGAGTGAGCACTATTTGGTGACGATCAGAATACGATCGTGAAGTGTGCCAATCATCACACGGGCTGGTGGCGTATCGTTAGGTTATTACGATAAAACCCGATCCAGTGTTGACTATGTTTTTTTATAATCAGAGAACTATTTTATCACTCTCTCCTCACCGCCCATTAGACTAATCGATAAACATCGACTATTCTAATCCCTTTCTGTGTTAAATTAAGGTGCTGCGTTACCCTATTGACGCGTTATAAAAATACGATAAAGGATTATCATCATGACAGATTTTCATACTGGCCTCGGCAAAAACGCCGCCAATTATCAACCGCTCACCCCTATTGATTTTATTATCCGTAGCGCTCAGGTTTATCCTGATAAGACTGCGATCATTTATGATGACCTTGCACACAACAATCTCACTCAGACATGGCAACAGACTTATACGCGCTGCCGTCAATTGGCGGATGGCTTACGCAAACTGGGTATTGATAAAAACGATACGGTCGCCGTCATGCTGCCAAACACGCCAGCGATGGTCGAATGCGCCTTTGGCGTACCCATGTCAGGCGGCGTACTCTGTACATTGAACACGCGCCTTGATATCAACGCCCTGACCTTTTGTTTGCAGCATTCAGAGGCCAAGGTTCTTATCTTGGATAGCGAGTTTGCGGAGCACGCTGAGATTATCGATGAGACCTTCCCAAACCTCATTGTCATTCACGCGACCGATCATGCTATCGATGTCGAGCCGTTTGGACAGATGAGCTATGAAGCATTGGTTGCCAGTTCAGACAGCTTGGATAATTGGGAGCTGCCAGCGGATGAATGGGATGCCATTGCCCTGAACTACACCTCTGGCACAACAGGCAAACCAAAAGGCGTCGTTTATCATCATCGCGGTGCTACGCTCAATGCGGTGTCGAATATTTTGGATTGGGATATGCCAAAGCATCCAATGTATCTGTGGACGTTGCCGCTGTTCCATTGTAACGGTTGGTGCTTCCCGTGGAGCATCGCTGAGCGCGCTGGGGTCAATGTCTGCTTGCGTAAGATTGATGCGGATTTGATATTGCAGCTGATTGCCAAGCATCAAGTGACCCATTACTGCTCTGCGCCCGTCGTCCATAATATGATTGCTGGCGGCAAACCTGAGTATAAGGAAGCCATTACGCATACCGTCAAAGGCTGGGTCGCTGGGGCACCGCCATCTGAAACCATGCTGGCAGCAATGGAAGCGATGGGCTTTGATATCTCTCACGTCTACGGTCTCACTGAAGTCTATGGGCCAGTGACCGTTTGCGCTGAGCAAGAAGAATGGAGTGATCTTGATGTCGCTACCCGCGCCCAAAAAAAATCACGTCAAGGCGTGACCTCACACTTAATGACAGGGTTTGAGGTATTTAAACAAGGCACGACTGAGCCAGTCGCCGCCGATGGCGAAGAGATGGGTGAGCTGGCACTACGTGGCAATATGGTGATGAAAGGCTATCTAAAAAACCGCAAAGCCACTGAAGAAGCATTCACTGATGGTTGGTTCCGCACGGGGGATTTGGGTGTCAAATACCCTGACGGCTACATCAAAATTATGGACAGGCTTAAAGACATTATCATCTCAGGCGGTGAGAATATCTCTAGTATCGAGGTCGAAAATGTCTTATACAAGCTCCCTGCCATTGAGAGCTGTGCGGTCGTCGCCGCGCCACATGATAAATGGGGCGAAGTGCCCGTCGCCTTTATCGAGATTCATGAGGGCAGCACCTTGCAACGCGATACGGTAATGGCGCATTGTAGTCAGCACTTAGCAGGCTTTAAAGTGCCAAAATATATTGTCTTTGCCGAAATTCCAAAGACCAGTACGGGAAAAGTACAAAAGTTTGAGCTACGCCAAGCAGCCAAATCGTTGGCGCACGAAACGTCAAAAGTTACTGCTAGTGCTAAGTGATCTGACAATACATTAAATCCTGTCATCAACTAACATTCATAAAAAAGGTCAATCACATACACGTGGCTGACCTTTTTTCGAGTGCTAGCCTATTTATACTATAGTTGGCTCAATATAATTTGGAGACAAGGAAGCCAAGTAAAAGTACTACAAATAGTAGACTAAGCGAGGCTGACACCGTATCCAATTTATAGAGAACTAACTATATCAGCCAATTTTTGGCTCAAACCACTGATAGACCAGCATCCCTACGACCATCGCAGGGATAAACACATACGCTTGCCACTGACCCGTCCCGAGCAAGACGATGCCTGGCCCCGGGCAAATACCGACCAGCCCCCAGCCGATACCAAACAACATGGCTCCGATAATCAATTGTTTGGTGATGACGGTTTTGCTTGGCATATCAATGGGTGTGCCAACCCAGCTACTTTGTTGACGTTTGGCCAATAGCACACCAAAAAATGCAACGACCAAACCACCACCCATCACCAGTGCAAGGGAGATATCCCACGCGCCAAATAGGTCTAAAAACCCTTGCACCTTTTCAGGGTCGGTCATACCTGACACCAGCAGCCCAAACCCAAACAGTAACCCTGCCAGCAATCCGATTATATTTTTTAGCATCGTCGTCTCTCGCTATTATTATCTTCTATTAACTCTTATATGTTGTGCGCACTTTAGTGCTACTAGCAATCTCATAGCAATCTGCCATTGAGCATTTACAGTAGCCCTAGTACATGCCGACCGATATACACGGTCACAATGCCAAACAGCATAAAGGTCACGGTCGCGACCAGTGAGCGTGGAGACAGACGTGCATTACCGCAGATACCATGCCCACTGGTACAACCTGAGCCAAGACGCGTGCCGAAGCCAACCAGCAGTCCTGCGACGATCAATAGCGGCAAAGAAGTACTAATCTCTACGTTAGGTAGCGGTCTTGCCAGCCTGTACAGCACGGGCGATATGACCAAACCCAGTATAAACAGTATCTGCCACATCTCTACACGCTTGGGTTTTAGCAAGCTTGAAAAAATGCCACTGATACCCGCTATACGGCCGATACCGAGCAGCAAAATAACCGTCGCCACCCCTAGCATCAGACCACCGACTAAAGAGATCGGTGTAAATGCTTGCCAGTCTATTTGTATACTCATAACAGATTACCCATTCAAGTGTATTAAGTATTTGCTTAATATCTATTTATTAAAAAACATTATATTATAAAATATAATAAAAGGGTAAAAAAATACTGAGTCGTTGGTATTATCCTACGGCTCAGTACTTTATGATGATAAAAGTGCTCTTACAAAGACGTTCATATCCACTTATAAGAACACTTAATCATTGACCTACTGGCTTAACACTTCATCCAGTGCCGCCTCAAAACGCGTGACCGTACCGTCGATATCGGTCAGCTTGTCCAGACCAAATAGACCCAAACGGAACGTCTTGAAGCTGTCAGGCTCACCTACTTTTAAGGGTACACCAGCGGCGATTTGCACACCCGCTGCCGCAAAAGCGCTGCCTTTATGCATATCATCACGATCGGTATAAGACACGACAACGCCAGGCGCTTGAAAGCCTTTAGCCGCAACGCTCTCGATGCCTTTGGCTTCTAGTACTTCGCGAATACGTTTGCCAAGCGTCCACTGCGCCTCACATAGCTTATCAAAACCAACCGCTTTGGCTTCATTTACCGCATCACGGAACTGGCGTAAGCTGTCTGTCGGCATCGTCGCGTGGTAGGCATGACCGCCATTTTCGTAGGCGCGCATGATGTTCAGCCATTGCTTTAGATCAATACTGAAGCTATCAGACTCTGTGCTTTCTACTTTTTTGACCGCCGCCTCGCTTAGCATGACAAGACCAGCGCCTGGTGTACTGCTCCAGCCTTTTTGCGGGGCGCTGATAAGCACATCGATACCCAAGTTTTTCATGTCTAACCAGACACAGCCTGACGCGATACAGTCGATAACCAACAATCCACCGACGCTATGCACAGCCGCGCTCAACGCTTTGATATAGTCATCTGACAAAATCATCCCTGATGAGGTTTCCACATGCGGGGCAAATACCACTGCTGGCTGCTCTTCTTTGATTTTAGCTACCGCCGTGTCGATATCGACTGGTGCAAACGGCTTTGGTGACTCACTATCTTCGGTACGATTGGCTGTGAGCACGGTAGACGATTTGGCAATTTTGCCTTTTTCTAAAATCTGCGTCCAACGATAACTAAACCAACCATTACGAATGATGAGGCAATCTTCGTCATTTGCCAGTTGGCGAGCGACCGCTTCCATACCATAAGTACCAGAACCCGGTACGATCACCACGGCATCCGCGTTGTAGACAGATTTTAGATCACTAGATAAGTCATTCATCACTTGCTGAAAGGCTTTTGACATATGGTTTAGCGCACGATCAGTGTAGACCACTGAATACTCTAATAAGCCGTTTGGATCGATATCTTGACGTAATGCAGGCATGGAACACTCCTAGTATATGATTAGATGATGACTGTTTCTTAATTTTTTGGACCTTATTTTTATACCCTAATATAGGGATAGGAAATAATATAGATACTAATATCGTTAAGTACCATAGATGATTGGTATCAACCGAATACTCATATCGAACAAAAATGAAGAAGATATAGGATAGACAAGATAACCCTTTAACCCAGCGCTACTGTCTTTGATGATGAGGTCATGTGTTGTTTTGATATCAATGCTTCAGATTCATGATATGCAAACGCACTGATTCTAATACACATTAATGAGGGCTATAAACATGGGGCGAAACTATTTCTAGTCACGTTATAGTCACAACATGAGCGAATCTCATCACCCTATGTTAAGCCAAACTGTCTTGACCCAAATCATCCATAAGATTTGATAGTAGCACTGATACTAGAGGTTGACAACGATACGCTCAGGCACTGATATGGCTTGCGCGATTAGAGTTTTATTGGTAAGTGTTCGTTGATCGACGCTGTGAGAACATCAGCGCCCGCGATGGGCATCCTGTAGCCCAGACACTACAAAATCTAGCAAATCGCTATCACCTTCGCGGGCCGCTTTACGCATGAGCTTGGATGGTGCGTGCGTCAGTGTTTGAGTCAGGCGCCGTGACAGCTCAATAAGAATGTCTTCTGGACTGATATCTTCTTGTTGCAGCTTAGCAATGGACTCATGCAGTAGCTTATCTACTTGATTTTGAGTACAGGTACGATACTGCTGGATGTCTTTACCCACTTGACGAACTTGGAAGCGGCGATCTATTTCAACGACCAATTGACTGACTAAAAGTTCCGCATCGACCGCCGCTTGCCGACGCTGCTCAATATTGCCAGCAATCACATGCTGCAAATCATCGACAGAATACAGATAGACATCATCCATGCGACTGATGGTTGAGTCAATATCACGTGGTACGGCCAAATCTATCATCAACATTGGCTGATAACGGCGACGCTTAAGCGCTTGCATGGTCATGGTTTTATCAATCAATAAATCCATACTACCACTACAGCTGCTGACAATATCGGCGTCTGCCAGCACTTGCGGCAAATCTTGCAAGGGTCTGACGTCTATGCGGCGATTGGGACTACGCAGTTCAGCCGCCAATGCCTCAGCACGCTCAGGATTACGATTACAAATAATCACTCGCCCAACGCCAAGTCCTGCGATATGGGTGGCAACCAAACGATTCATCTCACCTGCCGCGACGACCAATAGCGTACGACTCGGCAAGTCATCAAATATCTGCGTGACCAATTTGGCCGCCGCAAAACTCAGCGATACCGCTTGTGCACCCACTTGCGTCTCATTACGTACTCGTTTAGCAGCGGCAAATACTTGATCAACGATCCAACCGAGCTGATTGCTCAATACTTTTTGCTCTTGTGCCAAATGCACAGAGCGCTTGATTTGACCAAGTATTTGCGGCTCACCCAGTATCATAGAATCCAGCCCCGCTGCGACTCTTAGCCAGTGGGTCAATGCGTGCGTGTCGCGGTGCACATAGAGATAAGGATCGATATCTACGAGTGGCAGCTGTTTGAATTCAGCAAGCCACGTCTTAATCTTGAGGATATGAGCGCTGATCATGCTTGATGTGACATGAGCACTGCTACTAAAATCATTATGAGAGATGGCGTGGTCTGTCTGCTCATTGACTGCCGAGCTTGATGCGTGTGAGTGGTGCGGGGTCAACGTATGGGGCACAAGCGCATAAATCTCAGTACGGTTGCAAGTAGAGACAATCACACTGCCATCCGTGAAGGATTCTATTTGCTCAAGCGCGACATTCACATCGTCACCCACCAGCGCCAAGCGCTCTCGCAGAGCGACTGGTGCAGTTTTGTGATTGACCCCAATGACCACTAATCTCATTATTGATAGACCATAAACATGACGCTCAGCTGCCCACTCACGCTATCTTATTATTTTTAAAAGACAGTTTTTGACGACAGCGCTGAAAGGAAGACCCTAAAAACCGCTTATTATATCATTATTGCCAGCGTTAATTAACACTCACCCGCCGATGATAGCGATATCTCTGTATCTGGTCGCAAATGTAACAAATCAACTACCGATATGATTGATAAAATCAATGGATGTGTTTTGGCAAATAGTCGCTAAGACCACCATAAATCATTCGCTTAGTCTCGCCTAACTTGTTATATTTTCACAGTATTCTGGTCAATATAGCTATTTGTATAAAAGTTCTAGCAAAATAACTCATGCTTAAAACAAGTATCCGTCATAGCGTATCAATAGAATGATGATTGCTCAGATATGAGTAACACGGATGCTATTGTTTATACTGTTCATCTGCTCTTATAATATTTGTCATGGGTACTCGTTACCACTATTTGATTTGAAATGATTAAAATAAAATTGCCTCAGCTATGTAGGTAAACCATGGGCGAACACTACTATCTATGATGTTTTTTGGATCATTATCTAGATCACAACCTCTTTATAACGAGCAATCTAGCCTCCGCGCTTTATTGCAGGTCGTTATTGATCGTTTGTGCCAGCGTTATAAGCTAGCGTTGTCATTGGCCGTCTGTTTATGCCTTGCCGTACCTGCGCATGCCAGCCATGCTGATACAGAATTGGCCGCAAAAACGCCACCAGCAGCAGTCATTACTAGCGATAACGGGGCAAATAATAATGCTACTTCTAGCACCTCTATCAGCACGACTGTTCATAAAAACAGCCAAATGACAGATAGCGTAACTAACATTGATGGTCTAGCGCCAGCCAGCCTATGGCAGCCTGAACTCAACGAACCCAGTTTATATGCTCTATTAGATGCAGAGTTTGCTGCGGATCGTGATGACAAACAACGCGCGATTACGATCTATAAGCAACAATCTTTTAAAGAAGATGCCACAGCGGTATTTGAGAGGGCACTAACTCTATCATTGCGTAATGAAAGGGTTGAGGATTCATTAGCCTTTGCGAAATCATGGCAAGACCAGAATCCTGATCATGTACCTGCTTGGTTTTATGTGGCGCATTTGGCACTACGGGCACACGACTATATCTTAGCTGGCGAGACCTTAAACCGCATCTTGCGTTACGATCCGCGTGCAGATTTGAGCGAAATCCTTATCGGTATTTATCCCAATAATGACGATGACAAACGCGAGCTGCTTGCCGCTTTGCAGCCACTAGATAGTGAGCAAAATGCTTCACTGTCCGTATTAAAAGCTGGTTTACTTTACCAATTTAATGAGCCCGAAATCGCTATCGTACATATTAACCGCGCGCTAGAGCGCCAGCCTGATTATGTGCCTTTTATCACCCTAAAGGCTGATATTTTGCGCAAAATCGTTACAGCAGAAACCGTGGTCAACTATATAAGCCAAGCACGCTTGCGCAATCCTGATAGCAAAAGTTTGTACCTGTACGAGATTCGCTACTTATTAGACTTAAAACAAAGCGAGCAAGCTTGGAAACTATTGCTTGAGGCCCACAGCCGCTTTAACGATGATGCCGAGATTACCTTGCTAGCAGCATTAGTGAGCTTGGATATCGAAGAATATGCGAGTGCGGATGATCTACTCAATATGCTTGCCAAAAACCCCGCTTACCTTGACCAAGCTTATTACTATCTCGGTATCAGTGCTGAGCGCCAGCAGCAGTTTGATAAAGCCAAATACTATCTCAATGCTGTGATGCAAGAAGACTTAGTATTAGAAGCACGTCGAAAAGTGGTCGCATTTGAATTGCTCAATGACGACGTCGACGCCGCCATTGCTACTTTAGAAAAGCTACGTAAAGACTTTACGGTGTTCGCCCCTGACACCTTTGTGATGCAAGCCGATATTTTGTGGCAGCAAAATGAATCAGAAGAAGCCTTACGTCTATTGACGCGGGCCGCTCGTAAATATCCTGATAATGAGATGTTACTCTTTGCCCGTGTCCAACTGTTAGATGACAAAAGCGACTATGTCGTCAAACGTACACTCCTTAATCATTTGCAGGCGCTCGATCCTACCAATTTATCCTATCAGCTCAGTTATGCACAGTTGCTATTGGCCAACGAGCGTAACTCTGAGCAAGGCTTGGCCTTGGCGACCGACATCATCCAAATTCGTTATGATGATCCGCGCTATGATAATGACCTTCATCTGCAAGCTCTCAATGTATTGGCGGGTAATGCACTGGCCAAAGAAAACTATAAGCAAGTCATCGACTATCTACAAACGCCTTACGATGTGCTCCCAACCCTGCGCTCAGGCACTCTATTACTGCGTGCTTATCAGGGTCTCGGCAATAACGAAAAAGTCGAAGCACTACTCGCAGATTTGCAACAGCGTTTCTCCTTTGGACAACATAATATCAATGACAGCATACAGCTATATTGATATTGGTTTTTCAAAATAACTGTTGCGGCATGATGCCATTAGGCTTGACACGTCACAAAGCACTTATCAATTACAAGGGACGTATAAGAAGCTAACAGCCGTGCATAACTGAGCAACAAATAGCCCTTAAGCTAATATCTTTGTTAACCTGTCCATTTTCCCATTTTGAGAGCATATTATGTCAGCATCAACGATGTCTTATAAACCAAATAAACTGGCTTTGCTTACTGCGATAGCGACTACAATGGTGATCACCTCTGGCTGTCAGTCTCTAAAAACTGCCAATACTAGCCATCAATCAGGCACCATGATACAAGGTCAAAACGCAGATCAGCCCAAAAAGCTAGAGAGCTTTAACATCACAGGTAAGATTGGCGTGACCACACCTGCTAATGACACCTCAGGCACCCAAGGTGGTAGTGCGTTTTATGCGTGGGGACAAGAAAACGATCGTTTTGCTATTGAACTCATCGGCGCGCTCGGCATTGGCAAAACCAACATTGAGTACAACGGTCAAACGGCCACCTTGGTCAGTGAAAAGACAGGCACACTGACCGCCGATGATCCTGAGGAACTATTACAAAAAGCCACTGGCTGGCAAGCGCCTATCTCGCAAATGCCTTATTGGATCTCTGGTCGCCCCGCGCCTTCAGATAGCGATCCGCAGCTAGATGCTCAAAACCGCTTAATCAGCTCAGTCAATGGCGACTGGAGTGCTAGCTTTACTTATAAAGGGAATGACAAGCTCCCTAGTAAAATCAGCGCTGTACAACCACAGGGCAATAAAGTGGTGATGACGATTAATCACTAATTCGTTACTACTATTCCATCACCACTGAAAAATTAGCCCCTATTGCTCATTATCATAATCGTTTATGAATGTACTTTATGATGAAAAAACATGATTGAAAACATAGCCGAAGCATCTGATTCTACTATTACGCGTTTGTCACCTGCAAAAATCAATCTATTTTTGCACATTACAGGCAAGCGTGCTGATGGCTATCATGATTTGCAAACCGTATTTCGCTTGCTCGATTGGGGCGATTATTTGCATTTTTCACTCATGGATGATGCTGTGATACCAACGGCTGATAATAAAGCAGATGCCGATACCCTCTGTCATCAGCTATTGGTATTAGAGGGTGCAGAGACAATCACGACTAATATAGAAGACAACTTAATTTTTAAAGCGGCGCGCGCATTGCTCGCTTTTGCCATACAGTCAAACACGCTGCCCGAGCAGTTAGCACCAATTACTATCAGGTTAGATAAGCATTTGCCCATGGGTGCAGGATTGGGTGGTGGCTCATCCAATGCCGCAACGACTATGCTAGTGCTCAATGAGCTTTGGCAGCTTAACTTTACTCGCGATGAGCTGATAAAAATTGGTACAAAGGTAGGCGCAGACGTGCCAATCTTTATCTTTGGTCAAGATGCCATTGCGATGGGTATTGGCGAGGAATTAACTGCCATCAATTTACCTGACCAGCAGTATTTAGTCTTAACGCCTGATGCGCATGTCAATACCGCTACCCTATTTGCTCATCCCAAACTACAGCGAGATATCGCTCCTCTATCGATTGATACGATTAAAAATCAATCCAATGATTATGTTCAAAATTTGAATACGCCTTATCACAATGTCTTTACGCCAGTGGTAGCGAGCCTCGCTCCTGCTGTTGCAGAGGCTCTATATTATTTGCAAGGGTTAGAGACGCAAGCACTGGGCACAGCACGCATGACTGGCTCTGGTAGCGCCGTGTTTTTACCTCTAGATGCGAGTATTTCCAGTAATAAAAAGCTATTGGCAAAGTGGGTTGAAGAGGCGCCTTGTGCAGGGTATGTGGTGGGGAGTTTTTAACGTGAATACTTTATATCTAAAAAAATGCTCAATAACAAGTACGGCCTTTGTTTGCTTATCATTAAGTCTAACTGGGTGTACATCGTTACCTAAGTCTTATGATGAACCTAATTCCAAGCGTTTGTCTGATAATGTAATTTTACCATCGCAGCTAGGAATTGAATTAAAAGATAACTCTCAGAATATATCTACTTCTGAGCAGCACCGTAAAACCAGTTCACCTGCTGAACTATTTACTTACGCACCGGCTCTTTCAATGCGCGAAATCAATTTTGTTTTGAAAGGCAAATACGTTATAAAAGATAACTGCTTATACTTTGTTCAGAACGATGATAAGTATCTTAGTCCTATTTTTTATCCAGATAGAGCCATTCTGTTTGAGGATGAAAATTCTATTTCTTTAAAGGGGACCAAGGTTAAACTGGGTGAGGAAGTTCTTACGAGTGGCAAAATTAAAGACCGTATAGGAAGTTATTTTTTGCAAAAAGGTGATACCGTTATCGAAGATACTGAAAATACAGCGTGTCTAACAGAGCCTGCGGTATTTATGAGTGGTAGAGTAGTAAATCCTCAAATATAGACATATATATTGCACTATCAACTTGCGATTCAAAAGCTTGGTGAAACTTTTTATTTAATACATTTATACCGATACAACTCACCTTGCCTAGCTGAATTTTGAATAAATACCAGAAAAAGGCGCAAATGACTTGCAAAATCTGAAAATTTACTTATAATAGGTCGCCACAATAGGGGTATAGCCAAGTTGGTAAGGCATCAGGTTTTGATCCTGACATCCGTTGGTTCGAGTCCAGCTACCCCTGCCATTTTTTAGTACGAAGTGTTAGACATACATTTAGTATAAGCGGTTTATAGACAACCTCTTATGCTATTGTCATTGACAACGTTATCCCAGTTTCGGTATAGTTCGCAATGAACACCGCTAGGGAAAGGTTATGTTTTAGGCGGCTCAATCGTTTATAAGATAACTGACAGGTCGTGACACCATTCTAAGAATGACTATTAGTCGCTATTAGCTTTCGGTTGTTCATAGCCTAGACATTACAGGGGTATAGCCAAGTTGGTAAGGCATCAGGTTTTGATCCTGACATCCGTTGGTTCGAGTCCAGCTACCCCTGCCATTTTTTACTGTAATAGTAGTCTTCAATCTTTTTCACCACTCTTTTCTTAATTTGAGCAGTTTGTCACTGCTTAGCGGTCGCTGCTTGAGTCAATCAATAGGACTTCTGTCATGCCTTATTTGGCGATTTTTACGGGCAATGCCCACCCAGAATTAGCAAAAACCGTAGCCGATCATCTTCATATACCTCTTGGTAAAGCTGACATCACGCGTTTTTCTGATGGCGAAATTGCCGTGGAAATCAAAGAACACGTACGTGGTAAAGACGTGTTTATCATGCAGCCTACTTGTGCACCGACCAACGACAACTTGATGGAAATCATGATGATGGCTGACGCTTTGCGTCGCTCTAGTGCTGGCCGTATCACAGCTGTCATGCCATATTTTGGTTATGCTCGTCAGGATCGTCGCCCGCGCTCAGCGCGTGTACCTATCTCGGCTAAAGTCGTCGCTGACATGTTAAACATCGTCAGTATCGATCGCGTAATGACGGTTGATTTGCACTCAGATCAGATTCAGGGTTTCTTTGACATTCCTGTAGACAATATTTATGGTACGCCAGTACTCCTAAACGACCTACAAAAACAAGATTATGACAATATCATGGTGGTCTCACCCGATGTTGGCGGTGTGGTCCGTGCCCGTGCGATGGCCAAGCAATTAGGCGATACCGATATGGCGATTATTGACAAGCGCCGTGCTCGTGCCAATGAGTCACAAGTGATGCACATCATCGGTGATGTCCGTGACCGTGACTGCGTCATCGTTGATGATATGGTCGATACGGCTGGTACATTATGTAAAGCCGCCGAAGCACTAAAAGAAAATGGTGCACGCCGCGTCTTAGCATACATTACTCACCCTGTTCTATCGGGTAATGCACTCAAAAACATCAGCGAATCTGCGCTAGACGAAGTTGTAGTCACGGATACGATTCCATTATCTGCTGAAGCAAAAGCCTGTAGCAAAATCCGTCAGGTCAGTATCGCGCCAATGCTTGCTGAAAGCTTACGCCGCATTAATAATGAAGAATCTATTAGTGCGATGTTTGATGCCTAATGCTAGACAGTCATTGCTATAAATTTTAATAGTATTATAGTGACAATAAAGATGTAGTCATAAAAATAATAGCGTCAAGTATCAGTACTTGGCGCTATTTTTATGTAGGTACTTTGCGTAGGTCTTTATTATTACTACAAAATCCCGTATAATGCGCGCCTGTGCTGACCTTTTGTTTTATTCAATCAGGCCAGCATTATCAAAAGTGCTGATCATGCTGAATAATAATGGCTATTGTGGTAATTTTTACTATAAAAATCATTGTTATAAGCAAATGGCTAACATCGATAGTTGTGTCATTTATACGCAACGATAGATATTAGCTCTCATCACGTATTAGTGGATTGGTCGCAAATCCACTTTTTTATGACCAGACACTTCATCATTCTTTTTATAGGATTATATCCATGAGCAATAATCATTTTGAACTAAACGCTACTGATCGTTCTGCTGAAATCCAAGGTAAAGGTGCGAGCCGCCGCCTACGTAAGCAGAACCTAGTTCCTGCTATCATCTATGGTGGTGGTGAGCAGCCAACAGCGATCTCTATCAAAATCAACGAGCTAGTAAAAGCACTTGAGTTTGAAGCATTCTTTTCACACATCTTGACCATCAATGTTGACGGTACCGAGCATCAAGCTGTTATCAAAGACTTGCAGCGTCATCCTGCTAAAGGCTTCCCAATGCATGCGGACTTCCAGCGCGTTGTAAAAGGTCAAAAAATCCACATGAACGTTCCTGTGCATTTTGTTGGTCGTGAAGAAGCGCCAGGTACTGCTGCTGCTGGTGTACTATCTACCCTAGTATCTGATATCGAAGTTATCTGCTTACCATCACAGTTACCTGAATATCTAGAAGTAGATGTATCTGGTATGGAAATCGGTGATTTGTTCCGTCTATCAGACATCAAACTTCCTGAAGGCGTTGTGATTCATGAGCTTGAGCTAGAAGACGGCCATGACCGCACTATCGTTAACATGCAGCCACCAACGGTTGAAGAAGTTGACGAAGATGCTGACGACGTTGATGCTGATGAAGTACCAGCAACTGAGCAAAACGACGGCGCTGATGCTGAAGAAAGCAACGACGACGAGTAATATACTATGTCTAGGTAGCACTTTATTTTGTGCTACTTAGTAACAGACTCGTTTAGTTAAGAAGACAGCAGGTGATTTGAAATCTCCTGCTGTTTTTGTAAGTAGGGCGTGTTGAACATTCGACCA
>NZ_LNDJ01000058.1 GCF_001444505.1 Psychrobacter piscatorii
GAAAGAAAGAGGGGTTGTACCGTATAAGAAAAAAGGCTGATGTTTTTTTTGATAATGATATTAAACAAACAAGGTCATAAGTTAACCTGCAGTCAATCAAATTATTGTCTATAATGAGCGATATTGTTACTCTAATTTATAAGATGCCTCGGGCGCTAGAATATATTACGCCAACTAAAACTCAGCTACTATCACAATAATCACTGAGCATATTCTCTATAATGTTTTCTAAGCCAGATTAATTTTTGGAAACAGTATAAGGTGTCAAAAATAAGAGATAAAGATACAACCATAAGATTAAAAGGCCACCTATGCGCATTCAGTCCACCTTAAATCTATTAGTGATTAACGATGATCAGCTCTATGCTGAGCGTCTTGTACATCTACTGAGTGATTATTATGACAGCGTGAATTTAGGATTTTTGGATGATAAAGAAGAGCTACTAAAAGTACTGCGCCAGTCGTGGGATGTGCTGGTATTCGTTAGTGCTTATGATGTGAGCTTTACGGATGTGGTTGGCATCATTCAAGAGCAGAGCATTGATTTGCCGATGATTTATTTGATGAAGGGTGAGGCAATATCGACCGCGTGTAATAATGAGGGGTTGCCTGCGGTGATGAGCGGAACCATGGTCAAAGCACTCAAGGCTGATCAAGAGATGGCTATCGTTATGGCTATCTGCTTACAGCATGACAGCTTGCGTAGTCGCCGTGAGCTCAAGAAACTACGCCATGTCCTATCAGAAGCAGAGCAACGTGCCAATGTGCTGATTAAAAACTCGAAAAGTGCAGTTGCCTATATCGATGAAGGTATCCATATCTTTGCCAATGATCCCTATCTTCAACTGTTTGGCTTTCGGTCAATGAATGATGCCATAGGTGTGCCTGTTGTTGATTTGATTTCAGGTGGCGATAGTGTCAAGGACTTCAAGCAATTTCTACGTCAGTTCGATAAAGGTAGCCGTGACGAAGTCGAGTTTAACTTTGAAAGCGTGCGCACGGATGGCAGTACTTTTGAGGCAAAATTACAGTTGGCATCTGCGACTTTAGATGGCGAACCCGTTACTCAGATTATCATACAACAAAATGCTAGCAACAGCGCAGAGGTTGCCAAACGCTTGGCTGAAGCAGAGCGTAAAGATAACATGACAGGTGTGAATAATCGCCGCGGCTTTGAGGAGCAAATGGCGATAGTGCACCAGCAAGCAACTCAAGGCGTGCTGACAGCAGCATTGCTCTATGTACAGCTCGATAACATTGGAAAAATAAGAAGTAGCCTCGGTCTGCAAGGAGTAGATACGACTGTTAAACAGGTTGCCTATGCACTAGATGAACTGGTATCGGATGGACATGTCAGCCGCTTTAGTGATACCGCATTTATGATACTTGTCAAAGACAAAACTACCTCAGAGCTCGAAGAGCTGGCTGAGAACATCGGTTCGCGTATCAGTGAGATGCTCATTGAGGTAGATAAGCGTACGACGAGTACCACGGTAAGTATCGCAATCGTCAAAATCGAAAAAAATACCGCAGAGCCCGCTATAATAATAGAGCGTGCTATGGATGCTATTAGCCAGATCATGGTCGAAACCTCTAACCATGGTGGTACTTATCATCTATATGATCCAAGTGAGCATGCCAATAGTGATGATCATGCGCTTGCTGAGTCTCTGATTGATGCTATTACAAACAGTCGATTTGAGCTGTCATTTCAACCAATATACGATATCAATCAAGATCGCAGTGACTTTTTTGAAGTGTATCTACGTCTGCCATTGGCCGATGCCGATAACACGGTATTGACTCCTGATCAGTTTATGGCTGTGGCCAGAAAACACAAGCTACTTGAAAAGATAGATCGCTGGGTACTCATTAATGCGTGCAAAAAAATCAATGATGTCCGTAAAGAGCATCCTGAAGCCAGACTATTGGTGCAGCTAACCAGTGCCTCATTAATTGACAAGAAACTGCCTAATGTTGCAAGCCAACTGATCAAGGCAGTAGGCGGCGCCGCTGGTGTCTTAACGTTGCAATTTAACGAAAAAGACATCTCGGATCATTTAACTGTGGCAAAATCCCAGTTTTCGGCCCTTAACGAAGTCAACTGTCAAATGGGCATTACTAATTTTGGTTCTTCTGCCAAATCTATCGAAATTGTCAATTTAGTGCAGCCGGATATCGTGCGTTTGGCGCGTAACTATGTACAAGATATCAATTCAGCAGATAACTTAGACACGGTTAAATCACTTATCATGCGCATCAATGAGGTAAATGTTGATGTGCTAATGCCGTATATTGAAGATGCAGCGACTATGTCAGTCGCATGGAGTGTGGGGGCGCGCTATCTGCAAGGATACTATTTAGAAAAGCCTAGCAAAACGCTAAAGATCGCCAGTTAACACATTGCGATGCTACAAAATCTTTATCGCTAATGCTCACCAACCAAAGATTGCCAAAATGTCTATTATTAGTAAATATCAAATAAGCAGTCTTTTTGCCGCTGTTTTATTGCTCACTGCTTGTGAGCATACCCCGCCTGATCATCGCGACCCTGTGACACTACCACTATATGTCAATGGAGATGCAGATAATGGCTCGTTAATTTATCAAGATGCTTGCAGTCAATGCCACCAGCTCAACGCTGGTCTCAATAAAAAGGGCCCGCAATTAATGAATATATACGGCGCACCAGCTGCTGAGCTAAAAGATTACACTTATAGCGAAGGGCTCACAGAGTCAGGATGGGTATGGGATGCCAAAACACTCGATCCCTATATCGCGGATGCACAAAAAGCCATGCCAGATTCAAAGATGCTATCAGACCCTATGCCAGATGCTAAAGAGCGCGCGGATGTTATTGCGTATTTATCAACCCTCCGCGCTGATGCGCCGATCGTCGTAGATGATGCGAACTGACCTTACTGGTTGATCGTTATGACCCAAAAAATGAGCCGATAATTTACTATGACCCATGCCCCTAACGATAGAGCACCATCACCTACATATCAAAAAATAGCCAAAACGCTTAGTCAGTCCGCTCCTAGTGGCACCGATTTGCAACGCAATCAGCAGAAAATTGCACAATTGATGGCGCAATTGAACCAAATTGTATTGGATAAACCGCAAGCAGTTAAATTGGCACTCAGTGGCATACTAGCAGGTGGGCATTTATTGCTACAAGATTTACCTGGTATGGGTAAGACGACTCTGGCTCAAGGTTTAGCTAAGCTGTTAGGCCTGAGTTTTAGCCGAGTGCAGTTCACCAATGACATGCTCCCTGCCGATATCTTAGGCATGAGTATCTATGACCAAAGTAAACTGCGTTTTGAATTTCGTCCCGGTCCTATTTTTACTCAACTGCTACTTGCTGACGAAATCAACCGCTCCAGCCCCAAGACGCAAAGCGCACTCCTTGAAGCAATGGAAGAGCGACAAGTGACGCAAGATGGACAAACTTATCCCTTGCCGCAGCCGTTCTTTGTTATTGCAACCCAAAACCCACTGCAACAAGCTGGCGTCTATCCGTTACCTGAATCACAGTTAGATAGGTTCTTGCTGTGTGTGTCATTGGGCTATCCATCACCTATGGCAGAGCGTGAACTACTAAAAGGTCAAGATCGCCGTGAGCTATTAAAGGATCTAGATACGGTGCTTGATACTGAGGCTGTGCTATTGGCACAACAAGGCGTAAAACAAGTTTATGTGGCGGATGTGGTATTGGATTATCTACAAAGACTTGTTGCAAAGACTCGAGCAAGCCAAGAGTATCATGGGTTATCACCACGTGGCGTGCTATCGCTACAGCGTGCTGCACAGGCTTATGCTTATGTGTCGGGGCATATGGAGGTGACGCCTGAAGATATCCAAGCGGTCTTCGCTGCCGTGGCTGATCATCGTCTCGGGCAGCGTTTTGCCCCTGCACAAGTGGTAGGTGGGCAAGCACCGCAGACCATCGCCCAACGCATTTTAGCAGACGTGCCTGTCATCGTTTAGCTGTCTATATTTTTAGTTATCTATATTGAAGTACGAGCAGGTTTGATAATACATGGCTATATCATTGAGTCTGTTAGTCTGAGGACTAGCGACTAGAGTCAATTACATGGTAAGAATAGGGTAGTCATGAGCTTTTTACCAAAAGCCTTAACCGCGTCAATCAGGTCAGCAATGAGCCGTTGGTTTGCCTCGCGCGCACCCAAAAATGATAGCGCGACGCTCAATCTACGCAACGTCTATATTTTTTTTAGTCGTGAGGGTATGCTATTTGCTGTGCTATTAGTGATTACCTTTATCGCAGGTATCAATTATGGCAATAACTTGGTACTTGGCTTGTGTTTTTATCTGGTCAGCGTTTGGTTGATTAGTTTTCATGTGACTTTTGCGCACATATCGGGTCTGCAAGTGCGTCTGCTGGAGGTCACTATGACAGAGGCGGGGACACCTGCTTGGGTGACACTGCAACTCAAAAGTGAGAGCCGTCAACCACGGCGACAGTTATTATTTGAGTTTGAGCAAGCAGCTGACAAGAAGGATAAAAGTGGCACGAATCGGCAAAGCTCCATACTCGTAACGAGTCTACAAAGTGAGCAAATTATTCGCCTACCTGTTCAAACCTACAATCGCGGTCCTCTTGAGCTGCCACGACTAATAATTAAAACCGTTTATCCTTTGGGTATTATGCGTGCTTGGTCTTATGTCTATTTTGCGCGTAAGACTTGGGTGTATCCCAAACCTGAAGCATTTGACTGGCAGGTGCAGTATTCAGTTGCAAGCTCGGAGGATCTGCCAACTGGCGGACAATATCGACAAGGGCAAGACGACTTTGAGCGACTGGATAATTATGTCGAAGGGGAGTCACTGGCCCGTGTCTCTTGGGGCCATGTGGCACGGGGTCAAGGCATGTTTACCAAGCACTTTGCAGACCCTGTCGGTCATGAGCAAACGCTTGATTATGCAGATATGCCAGGTGCTCATCATGAACAGAAGCTTGCGCAATTGGCTCATGGGGCGTTGACATTGGGTCAATTAGGCGTGCCCTTTCAAATGCGTTTACCCAATGATACGCCTACTAGCGCAGCGGTGGGTGATGGCGAGACTTTTGCGCAAGCGTGCTTGCTAAGGCTGGCGAAAGCACCATGAATGAACCCAAACAGTTTTCTGCAACCGATGCCACAAAAACGGCAAGCTTTGAGCAGTTAGCACTCGGTCAAAATATACAAGCGAAAAGTGGCATAGCAGCTGATAATAAATGGTATCGGCGATTACTGGCTCTACCAGCCTACTACTGGGTGCTAATTGCTCAAATAGCAGTCGTGTTGCCACATGCTGCTCACTTGCCAATATGGTTAATCGGGTTTGCGGCGATTAGTATCATTGCCCAACTACCGCGTCTCAAGAGTCGGCTAAAAAAACTCTCGCATTTAAAACGTGTCTATCAAAGCATGCAGATGCTGGGTTTTTTATTAGGTCTAGTAGGTCTATGGCTAACGTATAACACAGCCTTTGGGCTAGACATGGGCGTGGCATTTTTGGTGCTATGTCTCGCTAGTAAGCTTTGGGAGCTGTACAAGCGGCGCGATGCTTACGTGGTGTTGAATCTATCGTTATTTGTACTTGCTGCATTGTTTTTAATGGATCAAGGGTTGCTGACAACTTTAGAGGTGGTACTGGGCGCTGTTATTGTCCTGCTGGCGTTTATTGCCCTAAACGACGATAGCAATGATGACGGTGATGGACGCCTGCGTACTTTAGGGGTATTAGGGATTGGGGCACTGCCATTGTTGGTGGTGCTGTTTCTATTTTTCCCTAGGCTGCCGCCACTGTGGTCAGTACAACTATCAGGTCAGCAAGCGACCACAGGTGTGTCTGATAGTATGTCACCCGGTGATTTTGCCAATTTAGGCCAGTCAACTGAGCTGGCTTTTCGCGTAGAGTTTGGCGATGAGCGTCCACCGCAACAGCAACTATATTGGCGCGGACTCGTGTTTAGTGATTTTGACGGAGTTACCTGGCGTCCAAGCAATCAGGTAAGCCAATGGCCGACTAGATCGCAAGCCCCTACATGGATTCAAAATGCCTTTGCTACCGTTCCTGAGCAAGTGCAAGCCGCACCTACTCGCTATCAAATTATCCTAGAACCTACTCAGCAGAACTGGTTATTCGGGCTCGATTATCCTTTTTCTCAGCAGCCAGATATCAACATTACTTCCAACTTTACATTATCAAAAGATCAGCCTGTTACGCAGCAGCTTCGCTATAATGTAATGCAATTCTCATCAATGCGTATTGATTCTGTGCTGACAGAGGCATCAAGACGCCTAAATCTGGCACTACCAGCAGAGGGCAATCCGCAAGCACGCGCGCTTGCTAAGCAGTTATTTGTACAATCAGGCTCAGATCCAGTGCGCTACATGGCTGCTATCGAGCGCTGGATCAATCAAACAGAGTTTCGCTATACGTTGTCACCGCCACGACTCAATACTGATCGTATCGATGAGTTTTTGTTTGAGACCAAAGCAGGGTTTTGTGAGCACTACTCTTCAAGCTTTACTTTTATGATGCGCGCAGCTGGTATTCCAGCGCGGGTAGTAGCAGGCTATCAAGGTGGTGAGCTGAGTCAAGGTGGTGATGTTTGGGAAGTGCGTCAAAAAGATGCGCATGCATGGACTGAAGTTTGGCTCGAAGGCCAAGGCTGGGTACGTGTCGATCCCACGTCATTTGTGGCGCCTGAGCGAGTTGAGCAGGGTATGAATGCGATGACCCAGCAGCAAGGCGCAGCCATGTTTGGCAGTGGTGCTAGCGCGCAAATCAGCTACCAGCAGTATCAAATGCTACAAACACTACGTCGCTTGTCTGACCAAGCCAGTTACTATTGGCAAAAAGACGTGGTTGGTTATGATCAAGACAAACAAGCAGATTCGCTATTAAAATGGTTTAATATCCGCTCCATTATGCAGCAAGTGATTTGGTTAGCGGCCAGTGCTATTATCGTTATGACTACCTTAGTATTCATCATTTGGCAGCGCCGGCGCAAACGCTGGCATCCAGCAGATTTGCCGCTTGCCCAGCTCTCAAAACATATCGGCAAGCGCGATAAATTATTGGATCGAGAGGATAATGAAGGACAGTTGGCATGGCTAGAACGCTTAGCATCTGCTATCGATAGTCGCTTAGATAACGATACTCACCGTCATGCAAGTCGTTTAACAGACAGTGAAAACCCGATAGCGATTCAGACAAAACTGATTGAAATTAGACAAGATTACCGTCAGTTACGTTATGGGCGCTTGAGTACGTTTGATACCAATCACAGTGAGTATCAAAAACTACTTAAGCAGCTGAAAAAAAATGTACGCGATCTACTGTGATTTTTCAATCACTTGGTATTGAGATTGGACGTCTTAATTATTATATGCCTGATAGATTGCTTTAGAACTGTTTAATAAAATGAGTTAGCAAGAGAGTGTAATATGGCGGTATATGTAGATTTTATGCAGATAAAATTCAAAGGCTATAAATGGTGCCATATGCTTGCGGATAGTTTGCAAGAGCTGCATGATTTTGCAGCGTTTATCGAGGTAGATCCACGTTTATTCCACCGCACCGCAAGCTACCCGCATTATGATATTACCGTGCAAATGCGCGAAACAGCCCTTGAGAAGGGGGCGCTGCCTGCCGACAGGAAAAAAATTATTGAGTGCGCAAAGAAGTTAAAAGTAGAGCTGCAGTCTGAAATGTCGTTATCTGATAGTGACTGATGCAGCTTATAAGTTACACAAAGAAAAAGGTGGGTAGAGATTTTGCTCACCCACCTTTTTTTTTGCTTAGATGATACTTTTCTCGTTTGGTATTATTTGGCAACTGCCGCCGTGCTGACAGCGTTGAGCGCTTTTGAGGCATTATCAAGCTCAGTATCACAGCCTTTGATATGGTGGCGTGTCTTTAGGTAGTCAGGATTATTGTATGAGAGCCAGACGTTTTTATTGGCATCTTCACTGATTAGGATTTTTTGTAGTAAATCAATGGCAACCGTTTGTTCGCAATTCATCAATGGCGTGCCTGCTTTAGGATTACCAAACATAACGACTTGCGTTGGTCGTAATGATAGATCGACACTTTGCGCATTTTTTTGATGATCGATTCGCGCAAATACTTTCATGCCTTTGCTTTCGATCATTGAGACCAGCTTATCTGCGGTATCTTGGACGGAATGATTGCTTTGTAGGGTTACTAGACCTTTGTCAGCGTTGATTGACTGGGTTGTTGCTGTCGGTGAATCAGTAGCATCGGCTTTATTCAAAAACGTATCGACACTGGCACAAGATGACACGGCCAATGCCAGAGCGGCAATAGAGACAATTTTAATCGTAGTGATATCCTTGAGCGATCCGTAGTAGGTGGCAATACCCAATACTTATTGTGCGTCATCAGGCAGGGGATGGCAATATATCCAATTGATCGTTACACCAAACGCTCTGCCAAATAGTCGACCAGTAGTCTGATTTTTGGCGATAGTTGACGGTTGTGTGGGTAGAGCGCCCAAATGCTTTCTTTGGGTTCTCTATAGTCGTCGAGTAAGCTCACCAACGCACCCGATGCCAGATGTTTTTGTACGTAGTAATCAGGCAACTGTACGATACCAAGCCCTTTTAACGCCGCATCAACCAGACTATAACCGCTGTTGCACTGTATGGTACCAGAGACGCGCAAGTTCTTTTCTGTACCATCTTCGACAAAGTGCCAATAGTCGCGCGTACCCAATAGGCAGTTATGTTGACTGAGATCGTCAAGCGTGCGCGGTACCCCGTATTGATTGAGATAGGCTGGTGTCGCACAGACAAAATTGGTGCGCAGGCTAAGCTTTTTTGCCATCATCGTAGAGTCGCGCAACTTGCCAATACGAATGGCCAAATCGTAGCCACCCTCGACCAAATCAATCTGTTGATTGCTCAAAAAAGCAGTTACTTCGATCTCACGATACTGCATCATAAAATCATTGATGAGTGGTAGTAGTTGCTGCTCGCCATAAGTCACAGGCGCGGTCAATTTAATTCTACCTTGAGGCTTTGATTGCAAATTGCTCACCGCTTGCTCAGCCGCGTTCAAACCATCGAGCACACTGCGGCAATGCTCATAAAACACGCGGCCCTCTTCGGTGAGTGAGACTTTACGTGTGGTACGATATAGCAGCTTGATCTTCAGTCGCTCCTCTAACGCACTGATCTGGCGGCTGACCTGTGCGGTCGAGATACCAAGGGCTTTTGCAGCGCGCGTAAAGCTCCCGTACTCTGCCACACAGACAAACTCACTAATCCCTTCCCAGCGCATGATTATTACCAATATGTAAAAGATATTTGCAAATATAGCATATTGTTATCTGCTCAGAAATAAATATAATGGTTAGTATCAATGTAAATAGATGCTGCTTTATGGTCATCAATGCTTGCCTACAGAGGGCAGGCAAGATAAGCTCAGTCTATCTTTATCCGTTTTAATCGTAGAAATCGTGACGATTAAAACGAGCAGATAGCCTTATTGAACAAAAAGAATTATATTGAACAATAAGAATGATTGGGCGTGAATGACGTTTTAAGTTTACGCTACGTTACAATCCATCAATAACAATCAAAAAGAGAGATTCCTATGTCAGATAAATTTATCAAATCAAAAGCCGCCATCGCTTGGGGCCCAAAGCAGCCATTGTCTATCGAAGAAGTAGACGTCATGCTACCACGTAAAGGCGAAGTACTGGTAAAAATCGTGGCCAGTGGTGTCTGTCACACAGATGCTTTTACCTTATCTGGTGAAGATCCAGAAGGCGTATTCCCAGCGATTTTGGGTCATGAAGGTGGCGGTATCGTTGAGCAAGTCGGCGAAGGCGTAACCAGCGTTCAGGTCGGTGATCATGTCATTCCGTTATACACGGCAGAGTGCGGCGTTTGTAAAATGTGCCGCTCAGGCAAAACCAATCTTTGCTCAGCAGTACGCGAGACGCAAGGTAAAGGCTTGATGCCAGATGGCACGACGCGTTTTTACAAAGACGGCGAGCCTATCTATCATTATATGGGTTGCTCAACGTTTTCTGAATATACTGTGCTACCAGAGATTTCTCTAGCCAAAGTCAATAAAGAGGCCCCACTAGAAGAAGTTTGCTTGCTTGGTTGCGGTGTGACCACGGGCATGGGCGCAGTCATGAATACAGCAAAAGTTGAAGAGGGCGCTACCGTTGCTATCTTTGGTCTAGGCGGCATTGGACTATCCGCAGTCATCGGTGCGGCGATGGCAAAAGCCAGCCGTATCATTGTGATTGATATTAACGAGAGCAAGTTTGAGTTGGCCAAAAAACTAGGCGCAACCGATTGCATCAATCCAAAAGACTACGACAAACCGATTCAAGAAGTCATCGTTGATCTAACCGATGGCGGTGTGGATTATTCGTTTGAATGTATCGGTAACGTCGATGTCATGCGTTCAGCGCTAGAGTGCTGCCATAAAGGTTGGGGCGAGTCGGTCATCATCGGTGTCGCTGGTGCTGGACAAGAAATCTCAACCCGTCCATTCCAGTTAGTGACGGGTCGCGTCTGGAAAGGTTCAGCATTTGGTGGTGTGAAAGGCCGTACGGAGCTACCAGGTTATGTCGAGCGCTATCTGGCAGGTGAGATTCCTTTACAAGACTTTATCACCCACACGATGCCAATAGAAGACGTGAACGAAGCGTTTGACTTAATGCACAAAGGCGAGAGCATTCGTACGGTTGTCAATTTCTAAGCGTCGTTACTGACAGTAATATCAAAATCACAGTTTTAACCTGATGACGCTACAATAAAAAAAGCTGCTTCAATTTTGAAGCAGCTTTTTTTTATTTTATTTTTTTACAATGACAGACGGTTTAGTCAGTCATGTTCGCCAATTGTTCTAATATGCTGATGTAATTTTCAACCCCTTGCGCACCGCTGACCAAATGACGCTCGTTGAAGATAATCGCCGGCACACTTTGAATGCCTTGCTGCTGCCAATGCTGTTCTTCTGCTCGCACTTCTTTTGCAAAGAACTGACCCTCTAGCACTGCCAGTGCCTCACTACGATCCAGTCCAGTCTCAGCTGCAATGTCAGCAAGCACATTGATATCGGAGATGTTTCTGTTATCGGTAAAATGTGCCGCAAATAACGCTTGTTTTAACTCATGCATATATCCTTGCTGGTCTGCAAAATGCAGCAGCTGATGCAGATTAAATGTATTGTGCATGCGAGTGTCGTCATTGAAATTAAATTCAAAGCCAACTTCCTGTCCAGCTTCAGTCATTCTGACTCGGCTAGCATCTGATTCTTCTTTAGTCGAGCCATACTTTTCGATAATGTGCTCACGCAAGTTTTGCCCCTTGCTTGGCATATTGGGGTTTAGCTCAAACGGATGCCAATGAATGGTGTGTGCGGTATTGGTTTGCTCAAGTGCTGCTGCCAGTTGGCGATAGCCGATGACGCACCAAGGGCATACAACGTCTGAGACGATGTCTATTCGAAGTGGTTTTTCTGATGTGCTCATATATCCTCGCAGGCATTATTATTTATTTTTTACGATGGTATTTTATAGCTAGATATATCAGCCAAAGCGACTTGGTTGAATCAGCTTTGGATAATATCGCTCAGTCAATATTAAGAGAATGAGGGAGCGATTACAATGTAGTCTGCACAGTCTGCGTTATCACTTAGGTAGCTCAATTGTAACTATTATCAGTAGGATAGCCGAAATTTTTGCAAAAACGGTCTAACAACTGACGCACTAATAACAAAACCCATGACTACTTAACCAATCTGCCGTGGTCACAAAATAGGTTTTTATTTAAAGTTGCTCCATTGAAATGAGCGATGATTATTTATAAATAACGCTAATACTAATAATTCAATAAACAATAAAAACTTAACACTCACTATGGTGTCATATATGAAAAATATCACTGAAGCAATGAAATGGCGTTACAGCACCAAAGACTTTGACACCAACAAAAAATATCAGCAGAAGACTTTCAGAGTCTAAAAGATATCTTACGTCTCAGTCCGTCGAGTACTAACATTCAACCGTGGCACTTTGTGATTGCAGATGACGAAGCGGGCAAAGAGAGAGTCGCCAAAGGCACAGAAGGCATGTATGAGTTTAATGATGCTAAAGTAAAAGATGCCTCGCATGTCATCGTATTCTGTAGCCGTGTCTATGCCGATGACGAGTTTTTAGAAGGCTTGCTTGACAAAGAAGATGCCGATGGTCGCTTTGCAGAACCAAAGTTCAAAGAGCAAATGCATCAAACGCGTAAAATGTTTTTGGACATTCGTCGCTACGAGCAAAAAGACGAGCCGCATTGGTTGATAGAGCAGCTCTATCTCAATATGGGGGCTTTGCTCCTTGGCGCTGCCACATTGGGTATTGATGCTGTGCCAATGGAAGGCGCAGACTTAAAAGCACTTGATGAAGAGTTTGAGTTACGTAGTAAAGGCTATACCGCTGTCGCCGTGATATCGCTTGGCTATCGTAGTGAAGATAATTTTAATGTTGATCTGCCTAAGTCTCGATTTGACGAAGAGACGATTATCACAAAAGCTTAATTCAGTCATCGCTAAGAAAGCCACAAAAAATGTCTACTTGAATCAACGGACTGATAAAAAGCCCTGCAAACCATCGGTTTGTGGGGTTTTTTTATGCCAAAAATGCTTTTGATTTATCCTCTCAGCGTATCAATGATGCTGCAGTATATAAAGGTCTATATTTAGGAGTTTGGTCAGTGATATCTAGTGATTATAAATCAATGAGCAGTATTGAGGTTTAGATAGGTAAATGATTATCAATAACTATTCAGCCATTGCCGCCGCTCACATCTAACATGCGAGTGGATTAGAAACTACACTCTAACCACTACAAAATTAACACAACATATCACCCTCGATAAGACATAATAATTTTACTGACGCCTTATCACTGAGGCGCTTTTTTCACCCATTATATTCATCTGCCAGCGAGAAGCCAGCATGTCTACCTTGACGTTAACAATCAATAAGCAGGATTATCAGCTCGAGAATCTTGACGCCCGTACGACACTGCTCGACGTCTGTCGTCAACACTTACAAATTACTGGACCCAAAAAAGGCTGTGACCACGGCCAATGCGGCGCTTGTACCATGCTCATCAATGGTCGCCGAGTCAACTCTTGTCTCACACTTGCTATCATGCATGATGGTGATGAGATTACGACCATCGAAGGCATCGGTATGCCGGACTCACTATCGGCGCTGCAACAAGCGTTTAAAGACAACGACGCTTTTCAGTGCGGGTACTGCACCCCAGGTCAAATTTGTTCAGCGACTGCCTTAATAGAAGAAGTAAAACAAAATTGGCCAAGTCATGTGAGCACAGACTTGCAGAATCCTGATAGCCTTCTAGTACAAGAAATCGCTGAGCGCATGAGTGGTAATGTCTGTCGCTGCTCCGCTTATCCCAATATCATTAAAGCCATCTCACAAGTACTTGAAAATGAGATGTCAGAGTCTGCTGCCCAGACCAATGACACCTCTACACAAAATTCAAGCGTAACAGGTATTTGGTCACCGCCGCCAAGCGAGGCTCAGTTCCATAAAGCCTCAGCGAATAACAAAACAATAACAGGCAAGGCAGGAGACCACTCATGAAACGTTTTGAATATAGCCGCGCTGATGCACCTAAGCAAGCCGCAATCTCTGCTAGCAGCAAAGACGCTTCTTTTATCGCAGGTGGTACTAACTTATTAGATCTCATGAAACTAGAGATCGAAACCCCAATCAAACTGGTCGATATCACTCGTTTAGAATTAGAGCAAGTAGAAACGACTGCCGATGGTGGTTTACGTATTGGTACGCTTGTGACCAATAGCGATTTGGCCGCGCATCCTGAGGTGATTGCAAACTATCCAGTATTGTCCCGAGCTATCTTGGCAGGAGCGACTGGTCAGCTACGTAACAGAGCGACAACGGGCGGCAACTTTTTGCAGCGTACTCGTTGCTATTATTTTTATCAAACAGACAGCGCTTGTAATAAACGTGAACCGGGCACAGGATGTCCTGCTATCAACGGGGAGAACCGTACCCTAGCTGTCTTAGGTACCAGTGATTCATGTATTGCTCAGCACCCATCCGATATGGCAGTGGCAATGCGCTTACTGGATGCCACGATAGAGACAGTTAAAGCAGATGGCTCGACTCGCGCTATCGATGTCAAAGATTTTTATTGTTTGCCAAAAGACACGCCGCATATCGAAAATGTGCTAGAAGCAGGCGAGCTGATTACTCATGTTGTATTACCTGCCCCTATTAAGGGCATGCATACCTATGACAAAGTGCGTGATCGCGCTTCTTACGCCTTTGCACTGGTATCTTGTGCCGCAGTCATCGATGCTGACGACAATGGCAACCTAAAGACAGTACGATTGGCGTTCGGTGGCATCGGTACCAAGCCATGGCGTAATGAAGAGGTTGAGGCACTATTAACGGATACCGATGGCAATAGCGACGTTATCACGCAGGCCGCTGATCTATTATTGCATGATGCCAAAGGTAATGGTCAGAACGACTTTAAAATACCGTTGACGCGTCGCCTATTAAAACAAGTTATTCAGCGCGCATTAGCGGGCGAGGGAGCATAATCATGGCACTATTAGAATCAATCACCCAGTCAGAACCAACCAAAAAACTGACCATGGATGAGCCTGTTGAAACGCTATTTAGCACAACGGCAAGCAAGCTAGTTGGTAAGCCAATCAACCGTGTTGATGGTTCCCTAAAGGTTAGCGGTCAAGCGAAATACAGTGCCGAAATACGCTTGGACAATCAAGCCTATGGTGTATTGGTAGGCGCGACCATTGCTAAAGGTCAAGTTGAGAGTATCGATAGTGACTCTCTAAAAGGCATTCCTAATATTATTAAAGTTGTGACCGATCCTGAGCACTTTTTGCGTAACTCTCAACAAGGGACAAAAACTAAAGCACCCAAGCAAGGGGTTAGCGAGATTTTTTATCATGGTCAGCCTATTGCTGTCGTAGTTGCTGAGACTTTTGAGGCGGCAAGAGAAGGCGCTAAAGCGCTGAAAGTGACTTATAAGGATGAGACTGACCAAGCGGCACTGAACTTTACCCAAGAGCTCTCTAACGCACATGCGGTAGATGAAAAAAAAGGCTCTGATAAAAATAATGTCCAAGGCGATCCAGACCAAGGCTTAGCTGATGCGGCAGTGACCGTTGATCGCTTTTATCATACCCCAAGTCAAAGCAACTCTCCGATGGAGCCCCATGCAACGTTGGCTCATTGGGAAGGCGATAAGCTCGTTCTGTATACTTCCAATCAGATGCTCGCTTCTTGCAAACAGCAAGTCATGGATGCTCTGGACCTAAATAAAGATCAAGTACAACTGATCGCACACTATGTCGGTGGTGGGTTCGGTAGTAAGCTCGGTATTGCTCCTGAATCTATTGCAGCGGCGATTGCTGCAAAAGATCTGGGTCGTCCTGTGCTAATTACTATGACGCGTTCACAAGTGATGGAAGCAACGGTCAGACGCTCAAACACGCGTCAGCGTATCGCAATCGGCGCGAACAATGACGGCGTGATCGATACATTGATTCACGATACGATCTCTAGTAATTTGCCAGGTGAGGCTTTCTTTGAGCCAACTGCTCTATCTACGCACCACATATATAGAGGCAAAAACCGCCGTGTGAATTATGAGATGGTAGACATGAACCAAGTGTTGTCAGGTTCTATGCGTGCGCCTGGCGAAGCGGTAGGTATGATCGCGCTTGAATGTGCCATGGATGAGCTTGCCACACAGTTGGAGATTGATCCGGTTGAACTACGCCGTCGTAATGAGCCAGAGCAAGATCCGAGTCAAGATATTCCTTTCTCAACGCGCCAATTGATTGCCTGTATGGAACAAGGTGCTGAGCATTTTGGTTGGAGTGAGCGAAACGCCAAGCCTGCCAGTCAATTAGAAGGTGACTGGTGGATAGGTACAGGCATGGCGGCGGCTGCTCGTGGTAACCAATTACAGCCATCTGAAGCACGTGCAACCCTACAGGTAGATGAGTCAAAAGCACTTGGTATCAAAGCAGTTATCGAGACAGACATGACAGACATCGGTACAGGGTCTTATACGGTGTTTTCTCAGGTAGCGGCAGACCTGTTAGGACTGCCTATCGACCATGTTGAGATGAAACTAGGTGACACTGCATTGCCACCAGCATCAGGCTCAGGTGGCAGTTGGGGTGCTGCGAGTGCGGGTAGTGGCGTCTATCTTGCTTGTGAGCAGCTGCGTGAAATGCTAGCAGAAAAAGTTGGTCTGTATCCTGACAACATTCAGTTAGACAATGGTCAAATCAAGAAAACAGGCGAGCATGCTTTAACGGCAATGGAAGCTGCCAAAAAGAGCGGCCAATCATTTGCTGACAGCACTATTGATAAGCTATCGCAAACCACAGGGCTTTCGCTATCAGGACAGTCAGCATCACAAGAGTATGATTTTGATAATACAGAGTCTTATGCGCTTGCGGATGTGGTCGCTGACTATGATGAGCAAAAAATCACTGCCAAAGGCCAGATAAAACCGGGTAAGAACGGTAAGAGCCATCGCCAAGCCTCTTTTGGTGCGAACTTCGCTGAAGTGGCGGTTCACAAAGTCACTGGTGAGATTCGGGTGAAACGTATGACAGGTGCATTTGCCGCTGGTCGTATTCTGAACCACAAAACTGCAACGTCGCAATGCTATGGCGGTATGGTGTTCGGTATTGGCTCAGCGTTGATGGAAGAAGTGATTCATGACAAACGTGACGGTCGTCTCTGTAACCATGACCTTGCCGAGTATCATGTGCCAGTTAATGCGGACGTACCGCAGTTAGATGTCATATTGGTAGAAGAAGATGATCCTTATACCAATCCAATGCACATCAAAGGTATCGGTGAGACGGCTATTTCAGGTGCTGCTGCCGCGATTGCCAATGCTATCTATAATGCGGTCGGTGTGCGTGTTTATGACTTCCCGATTACCCTCGACAAGCTGCTTTATGAGATGCCAGAGTAGTTTTATCAGCTTATGTATGACAAGAACCCGCTTACTGAGCGGGTTTTTGTAACTGAGTCGGTAGTATATTTTATTACTAGCAAAAAATTCACTAACAAAAAACAATTATTAAATAAGAGGCATTATGAATCAAGTCGCTGACATTCTGAAGCTAGCAAGCGAGGCTCAGCAGCAAGGTGTTGATGCTGTATTGGCCACTGTCGTTCATACAGAAGGCTCAGCGTATCGCCGTGCTGGTGCCATGATGCTCATCTGTGAAGATGGTCGTTCGGTCGGAATGATCAGCGGTGGCTGCTTGGAGCCTCACATCATCAAACGTGCCTTTTGGCTCACGCGTGACGGTGCCAATGTTCAGGTTTATCAGACAGGTGATGACATTGAGTACGCTGATAATGGTCAAGCGCAGGTAGCGATCAACAAAGAAGCTGGCGATACAGACGATCTAGACGACTTGGATGGCCTGGATGACATGGACTTTGATGAGTTGAATTTTGGGCTTGGCTGTAATGGACGTGTGCATGTGCTGTTTGAGCGTCTGGCAACAGCCGCACCATTTTTAGAGTCAGTTCGTCAGGTGCGACGTCATCAGCAGCCAGTTATGGTCGCTACTTTGATTCGCAACAACGGTTGTCAGAATACCGAGTTGCAAGTTGGCCTGCGTATCAATCTAGACGAATATCACAATTCGGAAAATTTACCAAAACAAGAGATAATAAACCCTTCGAATATAATTGCCGATATTGTAGAAAAGTTAGCAGAGTACAAGCTGTCTGAGAGCAATACTGAATACGTGACCATGAAAACGGACGAGGCAACCACCGAGTGGCTCGTACAACGCCTGCAACCACAAGTGCGTTTATTAATTTGTGGCGCAGGTAATGATGTGATGCCATTGGTGACCATGGCCAAGCTACAAGATTGGCATGTCACGGTCATAGACAGTCGCGCGCAATATGCGACTCGTATGCGGTTTCCTCAGGCAGATGCAGTAATGTCATTATCTTTAGAGGATAGTGATACCCTGCTAAAGCTGAGTAATAACGCAGCGGTCGCTCTTATGTCACATAGTCTGACCCAAGACCGCGCTCGCTTGGCGATATTGCTAGCACATGCGCAAAATTATAGATACTTAGGACAGTTAGGGCCGCGCTATCGTACCGAACGCTTAATCAATGAGATAAGCGCTAACATGGATCATCCTGCTATCTTGGATACTGGCGTTCAAAAACTGCATTATCCGATTGGCTATAAGCTAGGAGGAGATGGTCCAGAGGCACTCGCACTGGGTATCATGGCACAGATAAATGCAGTCATGCATGATCAAACTGCATCAGTAGAAGGCTCTCACAGTAGGGTCTCGAATTTAGAAGCAAGCGTTGGTAATACGGATGCTGATATTGTGCCGATTACCGTATGAGTAGTATTGTCTTAGAAGACAAGAACAGACAGGTGCAAAATCATGCGGTCATCATGTTGGCAAGTGGCCTCAGTCAGCGCCTTGGCCAACCTAAGCAGCTGCTCGTTAAGAATGGCGAGTCACTGATCACTTATATGATTGGGCAGGCAGTGAGCACCAATCCGCAAGCCGTCATCGTTGTGATTCCTGATAAGCATCCTGCAATTGCTAGTGTAGTTACAGAGTTGGCTGTGCAATATCCAGCGGTTCAAGCGGTAGTAAACCCAAAACCTGAGACTGGTATGGCGGACAGTTTACGTTTGGGTATTGAGAGCATTGCGAGTCTTGGAAATTCGTCAATCGAGCGCGTGCTTATCATGGGAGTTGATCAGGTTCTATTAGCTGAGTCGCATTTAACGGCTTTGCTGGCTGGTGATCAGTCTGTGGTAGCCAGCAGTTATCATAGCTGGACGTATTCAGATGAATTAAGCGCTACAGAACCAAAAAATATCGTCGGCTTACCGCTAGTGATTGATACAGGTTTACTCAGACAATGGCAAACTGAATTGACAGGTGATAAAGGCTTGCGTCATTTAATCAGAGCATTACCGCCAAGCCAAATACATACAGTGATCAATAAGCAGCTCAGTTATGATATCGATACGCCAGCACAGCTAGCGTTTGCTCAAAAAAAAGGCTGGCTTGATCAGCACTCTGAACGAATATGAATAGTAAGCGACTGACATGACAAGCATGATAGAAACCAAGCGTCTCTACCTAAGACAGTGGCAAGCAAGTGATCTTGCGCTGTTTGCCGAGATGAATGCTGATCCTGAAGTGATGGCGTATTTTCCTAAACTATTAACCCCTGCATTGAGTAATACCATTGTCAATAAGTGTCAAAAATTAATTGAAGAACATGGCTGGGGATTTTGGGCGGTGGCTCGTAAAGATGGCGCAGATAAAAGCGATGATTTTATCGGTATGGTTGGGTTAAATAACGTTCATTCTGATATGCCCTTTGCCCCTGCTGTCGAGATCGCTTGGCGTTTGCACAGGGATTATTGGGGTCTAGGGTATGCGACCGAGGCCGCACTGGCTGCTTTGCGCTATGCTTTTGAAGTTTTAGAACTTAGCGAGGTTGTTGCCTTTACTGCCGTTATCAATAAGCGCTCGCAAAAGCTTATGCAGCGTCTTGGTATGACTGATACGCAGGACAACTTCTCTCATCCAATGCTCGATGCTGAGCATCGACTGGCTGAGCATGTCCTGTATAAAATCACGCGTCAGCAGTGGCAAGCCCTTATAGTATAACGGACTCTATTTATATTATACGGCCGATCTTGAAAACGTCAAAATATGCCCTTTAAAAGGTAACGCTAGATAAGTCGTATTTTCAGGTTTGACGTGCTGACTGCTAAAGCCAAACTCAATCATCTTATTGGTAAGCTTGTTTTTGCGACCGCGACCAGGGTCAACGACGATGACTTCACAAGTTGGCAGCGCATGACGTTCGATAAACTCAGCCAATATCCCAATATGTTGGTCTTCGTAGAGCAGATCGCTACCGATAATAATATCAAACTTGCCAAGGTGGCTGTTATCCTCTGCCCAATCCAAACGCTCAAAGTTAATCTCTTTGTTATTATTTAGCGTGGTATTTCTATCAAGGAAATACTCAACGGTCGGATGATAGTCGGTCGCTGTGATGTCAGCATGTCTATGATTGAGCAGCAAACTTGATAGCGCCATGCCGCAGCCCACTTCCAATATCCGTTTGTCCTTAATATCATATTCCAGCATATGATTGGCTAATACCAAGCTTGACGGCCAGATTACCCCAAACATCGGCCAAGAAGCGGAGCAAATACCCAAGTTTAATGCCTCATCATCGGGGTCACTAAATTGTTGGTTGTCACGCAGGGTGCAGAGGTGAATGTCGGTGTTGCCAATTTCAATCGTTTGATAGCGCACGCGCACAGTGGTCAGCGAAGTCATAAACTGTCCTAAAAAATAAGCAAAAGTGCAAAGGTTGGCAAAGATTGCCACTGTCGATGAGGTAGGACGTTGGAATAGGGTGTCTAAATCTTAGAAATGGTAGAAAATGAGCGTTTGTAGAAGTTATTGTTTTAGAAAAGACTAGGCAGCGCCAAGAAAAGCGTCTTACAAGTGTGAGGAGAGTATGACCTAAATGATGACAAGTTATTGTTAATTCTGAAGGTATTGTTATTGCTGGATAAAAGGGCTGGTGAAAGCGGACGGTAAAAGAAGCGTATGAGAGATGTTGAATGGCTTTTATGCTGGCATGATAGGCTTGTCGTTTATTTTGACAAGCCCATACAAGAGAGGATTAAAGCTGGCGTGTGCTGCTGAATCAATTTAGAAATTTGAGTCCAGAGGTCTTAAGTGCCCAGACCAGCTCTACAAAGGCGCGACTGTTGGTCAAGGGTTCGCCATCGATGATGAGCACATAACCTGCGCCATCGATCCATAAAAACACAAAGCTGGTTTCAGGAATGAGCAAGTCGACTTGCTGAAAAAACGAGATAGCTTGGCTCTCGACTGCCCAGCCGCGCTGCTTTTGGCGCAGCATAAACCCTGAAAAGTCAGCGGCGGCAACACTGAGCATGTCCGCTTCTTCTTGACTATAACCAATCCGAGCCAAACAAAACCCTTCATCAGAGCCAATCGCCGCTCGGCGCTTACCAGACAGGCTTGCCACGACATAAGGCAAAAACTGATCCAATGGTAGATTGGGCGCTGGCAATAGCAAAGACAGTTTTTCGATCCAGCCATGCTCGATAAAGCTTTGTAACCACTCATCAGAATAACGCTGCAACCAATCGGCAGCGAGTAGTGTCTGCCCATAAGACAATAAATCTTGTAGCGCCAACTGCTCATCCGTCGGCTCATTCTGTGAAAACGCCTCAAAAATACCAGCAGGCGTTAAGGTTAGATAGGTCTTATCGGCATTCAAATAAGAAGACATAGGGCTACCTTAGCGATGAAAAAGTGGTAAAAAGTGATAGAAGTTAAGTTATAAACGCATGACAGTTTATGATGTCGTGGTAGGCTTGATGGTCTGATCCAAATGCTGTTGGCAGTTATCCCAGCGTTGATCAAATTGCCAATCACTTTTGCCCAAGCTAAACCATACTAAGGAAAATGCCAGACGATCGTTGCGCGCCGTACAGTAGGCAAAAAACTCATTTTCAATTTGCTCAATGGTGCCCCAGTCTTGGCTAGCACGTGCTTGCATCAACTCAGCGGTGATGTCTTTAGCGATTTCTTTGGCATCATCGCTACTGATGCGCAGTCGTTGTTTTTGCTCATTGAGCGACGGTGATACCAAAACGCTCCAGCGAGTGGCGAGCATACTGTTACGCTGAATGTATCTTTTTTTGTCAATACACTCGCGAAACCCTTGCTTGGCCTCAGGGGTCAAACGGTCTTTGATACGCGTAAACAAATTATTGACATCGTATGGAATGTCAAACCAGCACCCATAGAAAAAATCTGCTACCGCGCCCTGTAGGGGTTCTTTTTCGGTGAGTAATAAGGCGGCGTTGATGCGCTGCTCATGAAAATGACGGTTGTTGGGTGCCAAAAACACTTTGCGTGAATAAAACCGAAAGACTCGGTGCGCCACTTTCTCGTTTTCTTTGATCAGGTCTGAGTCAGACATAATGGTCTCCTTGTGTCATAGCCGTGACGACAACCAGCGCCTCAGGCTATGAGCTCATTCAGCAAAACAACCTCTGATAATATGAGTGTCAATGAGCCATCAATCCAGCAATGTCTGCATCAAATCAATCATAAATTCAGCATCCTCTTCACTCATTGCCTCAAACCCTTCAGACATACCAAGCTCAGTTAAGGCTTCTTTTCCATCATCATCGCTATGCAAATCCAGAATGGCTTCTATAAAAATTTGCGCATCTGGAAAGTCGTCTTTGATGAGAAGGACGTGGCTTATGTCTGCCAGATCACTTTCAATCAATACTGAGAGCTGAGCTTTGGTCAAGCGTGAGAAGCTGTGAAAAATCTCCGCCAAGAAGAAAGCCGCTTGGGCATCGCCTTTGATGACTTTGCGAGCAGCTGCTTGATAGGTCTCAGTGATATCCCAGTTGAGGTCAGATTCTTCTATATCGACAGCTTCGAGCAAACGCAAACCGATCAGCTTGACGTCTCGATTGTCTGCCATCGCAACGGTTGCGCCTTTATGGATATCTTCTAAGTGATTGATGTCGCTATTGGCCGCCGCGGCAATGACCATCTCATCAGATTTGCCAATGGGACGAGCAACTGCACGGTAGCCTTGCTCACGGATGAGGGCAGCGGCATCAAAAGGGTTGGCGTAGATAATTTGAATATCACCTGCCTCAATCAAGGTCTCTTGCTCAGCATGTGAGGCTGGGATATTGAGGTGCATGTTTAGGTTGGCACGCTTTTGAATCAGCGTATTGAACATGTGCCAGCCAGCAAAGCGCTCAGGCGAAAAATCAGGGGCGATTAACATATTGTGTGTCGTCATGATTTAGCCTTCCTCATCTTGTTTCATTTGGGCGTACTGAGCCATTGCCGCTTCGATTTTGCTGCGTGATGGCTTACGGCGTACTGAAGTGTATCCTACAGTTTCGCCGCGGCGAACATTGGGCACGACCGTGGCATATACCCAGTAGTGACTGCCGTCTTTGCATAAATTTTTGACATAGCCATGCCATTTTTGTCCAGACTCAGCAGTATCCCACAGGTCTTTGTAAGCGGCTTTTGGCATATCAGGATGACGCAGAATATAGTGCTGTTGACCGATGAGCTCATCGACGTGATAGCCACTAATCTCGACAAAGGCGTCGTTGACGTGAGTGATAATACCGTCTAAATCGGTACGCGAGACAATGAGCTTACCATCTGGGTAGGGACGCTCTACACCTGTATCATAGACAGTCCGAGAGGTGCCATCATGATAGGTCAGGGTGATTTGCTCAGCAGGCAGGTCAGGCTTGTGTGCATCAGGGATTGGAGAACCCATGGTCATCTCCTTCGTTGGTCGTTATATTTATAATGAGTAAAATCGAGTACATAGGGCACTCGTCAAAAAGCCAAAGCCACCAATCAAATGAGTTTTGCTAGGGCTTCTGAGGCGCGCTTGATGTCCAAGAATATCAAACCAAGCTTGGCATTGGGTTTTGCCATAATGGTAAGGACCGCTTCATCGCCTGATGAGGTCATAATCACATAGCCTTTTTCGCCTTGAATCATGATGCGATCAATACTGCCGCGTGCCAATTCACGGCCTGCACGGTCGCCCAATGATAGCAGTGCTGCTGACATCGCACCCACGCGGTCTTCATCAACGCCAGTTGGTAGAGCTGAGGCAATCATCAGACCATCGTTAGAGATTAGGGCAGATGCTTCAACATCTGCTGATGAGCTGTTTAAGTCTTCCAATATCTGTTGAAATGAATCTGTACGCATATCGCTTTCTCTGTACTGGTGATTGGTTTTTTATTTATGAACTAATGAAGTTAGTCAAAAATAACCCTGTTTAAAAAATGGTATTATAAATCCTTACTGATAATATTGATATATATTTGCCCAATTAAAAGTAAATTTTTTTGGACTTTTTTGCCTTTTGTCATCAAATCATTACCCTTTATCTTTATTTTTTCGAGGAAAATGGTGGTTTTTTATTATGTCTAATCGATGAGCGGTTGAATACCTAGCAAAATCCTTGGTATTTTTTTTCAATAGAGATATTCTTTGTAACTATAGATTAATGTCCACCATTGCTATCAAACGGAGCCGCTGGAATTTAGCTAATAAAAATCGCTTATAGATTCTTATGATGAAGATATTTACTAGACTTATAAGTCTCAAAAATGATATACAGTCATGAGGGGATAAATGTTGACACTTCTAAATGCGTTATAAAAATACAAATTGAGTCAGCTTTTTTGATCCTATCAGTCTCTATACATAATCTTGTATAGGGGCGATTTCAGTTTTACATCAACGTTTATAGTCCTTTCGTTTACTCAATATGTTGTAGCGTCGATGTAAATAATTACTATCACCAGTTTTATCCTAAGGAAGAAATACATGAGCATCAGTGAAGCCATCCAAAAAGTCGAAGCACGTTATGCCCATCAGCCCGAATTCATTCAAGCAGTAAAAGAGGTGGCAATTACGATTCAACCTTTATACGATGCGCATCCTGAATATAGTACGTTAAAGGTATTCGAGCGTTTGGTAGAGCCTGATCGGGTATTTGGCTTTCGTATCAATTGGGAAGATGATCAAGGCGTGGTACAAGTCAATCGTGGTTGGCGTGTGCAGTTTTGCAATGCTCTAGGCCCTTACAAAGGCGGTCTTAGATTCCATCCTACCGTCAATCAATCCGTATTGAAGTTCTTAGGCTTTGAGCAAATCTTTAAGAATGCCTTAACTGGCTTGCCTATTGGTGGCGGTAAAGGTGGGTCAGATTTTGATCCTAAAGGTAAAACAGACAGTGAGATACGTCGTTTTTGCTATGCCTTTATGCGTGAGCTACATCATTACGTGAGCAAAGACATGGATGTGCCTGCTGGTGACATCGGCGTCGGTGGTCGAGAAGTTAGCTATATGTTTGCGATGTATAAGAATTTAACGCGTGAATCAACAGGGGTTATCACTGGCAAAGGCGTGGGCTTTGGTGGCAGCTTGATGCGTACAGAGGCGACTGGCTACGGTGCAGTCTACTTCTTAGAAAATATGCTCATCGCTCAGAACGATAAGCTTCAAGGCAAAAAGGTGCTGATATCAGGAGCAGGTAATGTCTCATTACATGCTGCCGAAAAAGTGAATACGCTAGGTGGTATGGCAATAACTGTCTCTGATTCACAAGGGACGTTGCATGATGAAAATGGTCTCAATCAAGAAAAAATTGATTGGCTCAAAAAACAAAAGCAGCAAAACAAGCCTTTAGCAGAGTATGTTGATGTTTATGGTGGCGAGTGGCTTGCCAAACAGAAACCGTGGCAGTTTGAAGCTGATATTGCGATTCCATGCGCTACTCAAAATGAAGTCAATGAAGCTGATGCCAAATTGTTGGTCGAAAATGGCGTGAAGTATGTGGTGGAAGGCGCTAATATGCCACTCACTGCGGAAGCAATTGATTATATCCGTTTGCACCGTGTTCATTATGCACCTGGTAAAGCTGCTAATGCGGGCGGGGTAGCAGTATCTGCGCTTGAAATGTCGCAAAACTCTGTCCGTCAATATCAAACCTTTGAGCAAGTCGATGAGCGTCTAAAAGGTATTATGAAAGATATCCACGACAGTGCTGCGAATGCTTCAGAACAATATGGTCAAACTGACAATGGTTATGTCGATTATATGGCTGGTGCCAATATGGTTGGCTTCAAACGTGTGGCTGATGCGTTGGTCGCTTTTGGTATTTTGAACTAGTCTTACTTATAAGTGGTAAACAAGCCTTAGTGGTTGGTTAATATGGACAAATAGCAAAGCCCCAATCATTGAATGGTTGGGGCTTTTTAATTGAGATAAACAAAGGTAGATTGATTATATTGTGTCGCGCCATTGACCTTGAAACATAGTGCCTGCAATAGGGTTCAGTCCCATCTGATAGGCCAAGTCAGCAGGACGAGCGATATCCCATAGTGCTAAATCAGCATCACAGCCCACTTCTATTTTGCCTTTATTAGATAGACCCAAAGCCTTGGCTGCATAAACGGTTGATCCTGCCAATACTTCTTCAGGAGTAAGGTAAAACAGCGTACAGCCCATATTCATTGCCAACAACAGCGATGTTAAAGGTGAGGTACCAGGGTTACAATCGGTTGAAATCGCCATCGGGACGCGATGCTTGCGCAGTGCCTCAATCGGTGGCAGCTTGGTATCACGTAAGGTATAAAATGCACCCGGCAATATCACGGCAACCGTGTTGCTAGCAGCCATTTTCTCTATGTCAGTTTCTGATAAATGTTCTAAATGGTCGCTAGATAGCCCTTTGTATTCGGCAACTAAAGCGCTACCACCAATATCAGATAATTGCTCAGCGTGTAGTTTGACTGGTAGATCCAAGGAGCGTGCAACCTCAAAAACGCGTCTAATCTGATCGCTACTAAACGCAATGTTTTCACAAAAACCATCCACCGCATCGACTAAGCCTTCTGCATGCAGGATTGGTAGCCACTCACAGACTTGCTCGATATAGTCGTCGGTACGGTCTTGCAAGTGAGACTTATATTCAGGTGGTAGCGCATGTGCTGCAAGATACGTGGTGCTGACGTGGATGTCGTATTTTTCGCCAAGCTGGCGCGCGACGGTGAGCATTTTGCGCTCAGTGTCTAAGTCGAGACCATAACCTGACTTGATTTCGATGCTGGTGACGCCTTCTTTCATTAGCGCGACTAGACGTTTTTCACTTTGGGAAAATAGCGATTCAATACTGGCGGCGCGGGTGGCACTAACGGTCGCGACAATACCGCCGCCTTGTGCTGCGATGTCTTGGTAACTGGCCCCTTGCAAACGCGCTTCGAATTCATTGCTGCGGTTGCCACCGTAGACAATGTGCGTATGACAATCGATAAGCCCAGGCGTTAGCCATTTGCCATCGGCGTCTGTAACCTGCTTGTCTTTATAATGTGGCAGATGCGTCGTGATTTGCTCTTGTGCCCCAATCCATGCAATCTTGCCGTCTTTAATACCGATAGCCGCGTTCTCTAACTGACCATATGGGATACTACGAGCGTCTTCATTCTTATTATTATTAAAACCATAGTGCGCTGAAAACGTCGCAATATTGGCATTGATAATGAGTTGATCAAACGATGTCATAGTAGATTTGTCGAGCGTCTGCTCTTTAAAATTTTCTGATTCATTCATAGTATGCTCCTAATAATTGGGAGGCGAGTAACCTGTTAAGACCTTTTTTTGTAAGAGCTAGCTGACAAGTAAGTGCTGTTCTACAATCGTTGCCAGCAGTCGAGCAGCGACTTTGCAGCTACGACTATCCACATCAAAGGTCGGGTTGATTTCAGCAATATCTGCCATTTTTACTTTGCCTGATGACACAATCAGCTTGACCATACGCTCAACAAAACCAAGCTCAATACCAAAAGCAGCAGGCGCACTGACACCCGGAACGACACTAGAGGGGAGACAGTCCATATCAATAGTGAGATAAATAATATCAACCTGATCTATGAAGCTTTTGACCTGCTCGGCAATGGTGTCCCAAGGTTGATAATGACAGTCTTCATCACTAATAACCTGTACACCCAGTTGCTCAGCGCGATCAAAGAGCGCTGCCGTATTAGAAAAGCGACTGACGCCAATACAGCAATAATGAAAGGGCTGATCGTGTGCGTCAAGATGCTCGGCAATCTGGCGAAACGGTGTACCAGAAGTCGCCACATCAGACTGACGAATATCAAGATGGGCATCGAAATTAATAATCCCGATAGTAGGCGCTGTGTTTGTGCTGATAGTTGTATCGTTTGCCTTTTCTAAGGCCTGCCATAATCCCAAAAAGCTACCATAAGCAATGGCATGACCACCGCCAAGCCCGATGGGTAATCCACCTTGCTTGACGATAGTGCTCACTGCATCGGCATATTTGATTTGAGCTTGCTCAAGAATACTGTCGGCAAAGCCATCATTATCATCACAATGAATGTCGCCAGCATCACCCAATAAGGTTGATAATTGGCTATCAAAACGTTGTTGCAAATCAGCGATGACTGGCAGCGTAGCAAAAGCTCGACGAATCAATGGCGGTGCAGCTCTAGCACCCACGCGGCCTTGATTGCGTCTGACGCCTTGATCACAGGCAAAGCCAATTAGCCCAATATGTTGAGCCTCATAAGGCTGAGCAAGCTGATACCAATAACGGGCGCGTGCAGTCTCAAACGGCTCTGTGCGTCCTGTCCATTGGGGCATATCAGCAGGTATATGGCTAATGGGTGTGGTCATGTTTGTGACTGCCATCATTGCTCTCCTTTTAACAATTAACCGTTACTTAGACTCGTACCAGTCGCTACGTAGTTCTTGCCAGTGCTGAGCAAGTGTACCGTCTAATACTAACTGCTTGGCCGCTTCGATATCAGGGGCGAGGTAGCGATCTTTATCATAGAACGTCACTTTCTCACGTAGTTTTTGATGTGCCACAGTCAACGGCTCTGATGTCTCGAGTCCGCGATGAAAATCAATACCTTGACCAGCAGCCAGTAGCTCAATACCTATGATAGTCGCAGTGTTTTGCGCCATCTCATATAGGCGGCGTGCGCAATAGGTAGCCATTGAGACATGATCTTCTTGGTTGGCAGAAGTCGGGATGCTATCGACGCTACCAGGATGGGCGATAGATTTGTTTTCTGAAGCCAGTGCTGCTGCGGTTACATGAGCAATCATAAAGCCTGAGTTTACCCCAGCGTTATCGACTAGGAATGGTGGCAGACCACCTGACAAAGTTGCATCGATCAGCAAAGCGACACGGCGCTCAGACATCGAGCCAATCTCAGCGATTGCCAATGCTAAAATATCCGCGGCAAAAGCGACTGGCTCAGCATGGAAGTTACCACCTGATATGGCGACCGGACCATCTTCATTATTAAAGATAAGCGGATTGTCTGTTACCGCATTAGATTCGATTAGCAGCGTTTTCCCTGCTTGGTTGATGATATCAAGACAGGCACCCATGACCTGTGGCTGACAGCGTAAGCAATAAGGGTCTTGAACGCGATCATCTTGTTCGCCATCGTGCGAAGCACGGATAGCACTGCCTTTGATCAATTGACGGTGTGCTTTGGCGATCTCTATTTGACCATGATGACCGCGTACTTCGTGAATACGCGCATCAAATGGTGAATCTGAGCCTTTGGCGGCATCAATTGACAGTGAGCCGACGATAGTAGCTGTCTCAAGTAAATCACGCGCTAAGAAATAACCACGTAATGCTAGCGCAGTTGAGACTTGCGTACCGTTGATAAGCGCAAGGCCTTCTTTGGCTGCCAATGTGATTGGCTCAAGTCCATGCTTTGCTAGGGCATCAGCAGCTGACACTTTTTTACCAGCGACAAACACATCACCTTCGCCCATCATCGCAAGTGTCATATGTGATAGTGGCGCTAAGTCACCAGAGGCACCAACTGAGCCTTTGGCTGGGATATTTGGGGTGATTTGATTGTTGATTAAACCAAGCAAGCTATCAACCACCTCGCGACGTACGCCAGACACACCTTGTGCTAGGCTGGCGACTTTCATCACCATAATCAGGCGCACCACGCCCTCTGGTAGCGCGTCACCCGTACCTACCGAGTGAGAAATGATCAGGTTGCGCTGTAGCAGCTCAAGTTGATCATCACTGATACGTGTCTTGGCAAGCAGACCAAAGCCGGTATTAATGCCGTAGGCGCTCTTATCACGCTCAATAATGGTTTTGACATTGTTATGCGAGGCGTCAATATCCGCGTAAGCACTCTCAGGCAAGCTCAATACCACGGGCTGATCGTAGATGTCGCGTAGCATCTTAAAGCTAAGCTGGCGCGGGTGTAGGGTTAGTTGTTTGATATTATTCATGGGGGTAATCCTAGGGTTGTAAGCGGTGTTAATGGTATTATTTTTAAGGCAAATCGTTGTGAGGTTAAGCTGTTTGGGCGCTTTTAGATCATTTAATATATCTTATTTGATATCATTTTTATCAACCAATCCAGTTCATATACAGCGCCAATTGTCCAAACGCTGCGGCTAGCAAAATACTAAGAACCACGCGCTCAAACCAAATAATGACCATTTTAGCAACAGAGACTGGGATTTCGGTTGCAAGGACACAAGGAATCATGGCGGAGAAAAACAGCACGCTACTAATGGAGATGACCCCTGCGACATAGCGCGTCAGTACATCTGCGTCACTCAGTAGTAGTGCTGGCAAGAACATCTCAGCCAATCCTGCTGACATTCCTTTGGCAGCGACTAGAGGGTCTGGTAGGCCGCCAAGCCATGTGAACGGATAAAGCAGCAAGCCTAACGCATCGAACACGGGCGTATATTTTGCTAATAGTAATCCGGTCAGACCAACAGCGATGATAGAAGGCACAATAGCCGCTGCCATCGTCAGACCATCACGAAAATTAGACCATAAGATTTGTTTGAGGTCAGTTGCTTGACGGGAAGTGGACAAACCCAAATCAAATGCTGCGGCTAGTCGTTTACCTCTTGCGTGATCGAGGGTTGGACGCTCCACCTTATCATCAAACAGACTGATGGGCGGAATCCGAGCAGTAATCGCAGTGACAATAAAAGTAATCACTAGCGTTGACCAAAAAAAGAGGTTCCAAAACTCCATGATACCAAGCGTTTTGGCAACAATTACCATAAATGCGGCCGATACCGTCGAAAAGCCAGTGGCGATAATGACGGCTTCACGCGCTGAATATTGTTTTTGCAGGTACACACGATTGGTAATAAGCAGACCGATAGAGTAGCTACCGACAAAGGAAGCAACGGCATCAATCGCTGATGATCCCGGCGTTTTCCAAATGGGTTTCATAATGGGTTGCATCAGCACACCAACCATCTCAAGCAGCCCAAAGCCCACCAAAAAGGCTAAAATCAGCGCACCAATGGGTACAATCATTCCGACGGGTAGTGCCAGTTTTTCAAATAAAAACGGCAGCATATCGGCTTCCATCATGAAGGCAGGCGCAGCGCCAGCAACATACATCACCGCCAATATTAGACCGATCACTTTAAAAGTGGTCATAATCATGTGAGTGATATTCTTACGCCACGAGCCGTCTATAAATGGTTTACTCACGCCGTAGAGCATGAGTAAAAACAATAGCGTGACAGATAAAGTATGCTGCTGCGTCACCAAGTAGGTCGCGCCATGATCGAACAATATCGTGCTTTTTTCACCAATGGTAAACGGCACAAAGAACATCACCAGACCGATAGCACTAAAGACAATCAGCTGTATCAGTGCCACAGGCTTTGATAGCAGTTTTTTTGACGATGTCGTTGCATGGTCATCATGCAGATCAGAGGTGGTGTCTTGTTCAATCATATTATCCTCCTTGATAAATAGGCGATTATGTCCTTATGCCTAGCTACAAGCTCATAAGGACAGAGGGCAAATTATTTGATCATCGGTAGCTTTAAACCATAGTCTTTTGCGGTTTTGATCGCCAACTCATAACCAGCATCGGCATGACGCATAACGCCTGAGCCGCAGTCATTGACCAATACGCGTGCCAAGCGTTTGGCTGCGGCATCTGTACCGTCTGCGACAATGACCATGCCTGAATGCTGCGAGTAGCCCATGCCGACACCGCCGCCATGATGTAGTGATACCCACGTCGCGCCGCCTGCCACGTTTAGCATGCCGTTTAATAGTGCCCAGTCAGATACCGCGTCTGAGCCGTCTTTCATGCTCTCGGTTTCGCGGTTGGGGCTGGCAACAGAGCCTGTATCCAAGTGGTCGCGCCCAATCACGATTGGGCCTTTTAGCTCACCGTTTTTGACCATTTCATTAAATGCCAAACCTGCTTTGTCACGCTCGCCCAGACCTAACCAGCAGATACGTGCAGGCAAACCTTGGAATTGAATACGCTCTTTTGCCATATCGAGCCAGCGGTGGACGTGGGTGTTTTCTGGGAACAGCTCTTTGATTTTTTGATCAGTCTTATAAATGTCTTCTGGATCACCTGATAGCGCTACCCAGCGGAATGGGCCTTTGCCTTGGCAGAACAGCGGACGAATATAGGCAGGGACAAAACCTGGGAAATTAAAGGCATCCTCAACCCCTTCATCGAACGCCACCTGACGGATATTATTACCGTAATCGGTCGCTGGGATATTCATCGCTTGCAAATCCAAAATCGCTTGGACGTGTACCGCACAAGACTCAGCAGCGGCTTTGGTCAATGCTGCATGCTGCTCTGGATCTTCTTGAGTGGCCTTCCATTCTTCGACCGTCCAGCCGCTTGGCAGATAACCATTGATCAGGTCATGCGCTGAGGTTTGATCGGTCACCAAATCAGGTTTGATGTCTCCTTCACGAGCGCGCTTAACGATTTCAGGTAAAATGTCGGCGGCATTGCCCAATAGTGCGATAGAGATCGCCTCGCCTGCTTTGGTATGCTGCTCAATCAACTCATAAGCATGGTCGAGATCGCGCGCTTGCTTATCGACATAACCCGTGCGCAAACGGAAATCGATACTAGACTGCTGACATTCGATGTTCAATGAGGTTGCGCCTGCAAAGGTTGCGGCTAGTGGCTGCGCGCCGCCCATACCGCCAAGACCCGCGGTCAGAATCCAACGACCTGCCCAGCTACCATCATAATGCTGACGACCCGCTTCAACAAAAGTCTCATACGTACCTTGGACAATACCTTGGGTGCCGATATAAATCCAGCTACCTGCGGTCATCTGTCCATACATAAACAAGTCTTTGCGATCGAGCTCATTGAAGTGCTCCCATGTCGCCCAGCGTGGTACTAGGTTAGAGTTGGCAATCAGTACGCGCGGTGCGTTCTCATGAGTTTGAAACACGCCCACAGGCTTGCCTGATTGTACGAGTAAGGTTTCGTCATCTTCTAATTCTTTGAGCGACTCTAGGATTTGATCATAGCTTTCCCAATTGCGGGCAGCGCGTCCGATACCGCCATATACCACAAGACTTTTTGGGTTTTCTGCTACATCAGGATGTAGGTTGTTTTGCAGCATGCGATACGGCGCTTCGGTCAGCCAGCTTTTGCAATGTAGTGTGCTGCCTGTGGGCGCAGCGATATCGCGAGACTCATCACGGCGGGTAAGTTTATTGTTGGTTCCGTTTTCAGTAGTCATGGTCATATCCTTGTGGTAACTCATAGGGCGATAAAATAATCAGAGTAAATGTTTTATAGGCAGTCTATAAAGGCATCGAAATATAGAGTAGCTAGATCAAGATTTTTAGACTTGCTATAAGTTGTATATACAAATTATCAAAGATACTTTTTTCATGCAAGGATTTTTGATAAAAATTAGAATTAATGAAAAAAAGAGCATAACTGATAGAGTGATATGAATAAAAGTTCGCATGATTGTCGTGATATTATGGCGCTACTCTTATTAGCGGAACTGACGGTTTAAAACAAATATGACAAAAACGATTCCGGCGTATCAGCGGATTAAAAATGCGATATTAGACAATATTCACTCTGGCAAATGGCAAGCGGGCAGTGCGATCTCTACAGAAATGGCACTGGCGACAGAGTTTGGTGTCTCACGGATGACGGTGAATCGCGCGCTCAAAGAGCTAAGCGAAGAGCGTGTATTGGAGCGGCGTCAAGGCTCAGGAACCTTTGTCGCGCAGCAGCAATTCAACCATACCTTTGTAGAAGTGCGTAATATCGCAGAGGATCTCAAATCTGCCAATCGCGATTATGAAGCAAAAGTGGTGAGTAAGCGCGCGGTCACAGCCTCGCTGCTCGATGATGAGCTACGCCGCAAGTTTGGTATTGAAGAGACGACCAATACGCCCGATACAACGCTAGATAACCGCAGTGATACGCCCGTTTTATATGAGGTAAAAATCATTCACGTTGCAGATGGTCAGCCTATACAATTCGAAGAGCGCTGGGTCGATGCCAAAAAAGTGCCTGAGTTTATTGAGCAAAACTTTACTGTGGTTAATACCAGTGATTATTTGGTTGCCAAAATACCGCTAGAGAGTGGCAGCTACACCATACGTGCGCTAGCGGCACCAAACGAGGTGGCAGATGCGTTGCAGATTGCGCCGCAGTCACCAACGCTTGTATTGCGTCGCCAGACTTATTCAGCCGGTCAGGTCGTCACTTTTGTGAAGATGTGGCATGCCGGTGATCGCTATCAATTCTCCGGTGAGCTGTAGTCGTCCATTAATGACAGTCGTTACCTGACGTATGCTCACGGAGTTTGTACGCTTTTTTATCTAAAGTAAGATATTATATTTATGAGCGGCGATTGTTCCAGTAGCAACTATGAACGTCTGATCGGCTGCCTATTGAATAATCATACGCTATAAAAGTTCAAAAATAATAGGGAAGCCGCATTGAAAAATATGCTGAGCATCCTCAAATCGAGCAGCCAAAGCCGAATGTTGCAGGGCGATTATTATATTGCCCTCTTGTATCGGTTTTTCCCTATTTATTAGCGCTAACTGTTTTCATGTAAACCCTTTTATCTCATTCATCTACTTTTATAAGGACGTCTTATGAAACGTCGTACTTTTTTAGCCCTTGCTGCTAGTACTGTGTTACTTGCCGCTTGTGGTCAGTCTAATACTAATGAAGCTGACACTACTACCACTGACACTGCGTCAACAGGCGGTTCTGATTTGCTGCAACGTATCAATAACGGCGGCACGATTAACGTCGGTACAGAGGGTACATATCCTCCGTTCACATATCATGATGAGAGCGGCAAGCTGACAGGGTATGACGTCGAAGTGACTCGCGCAGTCGCGGACAAACTGGGCGTTGATGTTGAGTTTAAAGAGACTCAGTGGGATGCTATGCTGGCAGGCTTGGACTCAAAACGCTTCGATATGGTGGCCAACCAAGTCAGCTTAACGACGCCTGAGCGTCAAGCCAAATATGACAAATCTATGGCTTATAGCTGGTCAGGCGCGGTTGCATTGGCACCGACTGATGACAACCGTTATAGCTCTTGGGATAACTTAAAGGGTTTACGTACGGCTCAATCACTCAGCAGTAACTACGGTGAGCTGGCAGAAAAATACGGCGCAGAGATTGTCCCTGTTGATGGTATGGCACAAGCGATTCAATTGGTCAAGCAAAACCGCGCTGACTTTACAATGAATGACAATCTAGCCGTGCTTGATTATCTCAAAAAATTCCCAGATTCTGATCTTGAGATCAAACTGACAGCCCCACCAAGTGAACAAACAGGCTCAGGTCTCGTGCTTATCAAAGGCAACGATGAAGTGGTGGCAAAATTGGATGAAGCAATGGCTGCACTCGCCGCTGATGGTACACTCACCAAGCTTAGCGAAGAGTTCTTTGGTGCTGATGTAAGTCAGCAGAAGTAATGTTGGCTTCTATCACATCTGTGCTCGCTGACTTATTGGCATTATTGCCATTTATGAGCCCTGATCGGGCGCAGATCGTCATCTCGTCGTTTTGGCCAATGCTCAAAGGCGGTATCTATTATTCGATACCGCTGGCGCTGATATCGTTTTCTATCGGTATGGCCATTGCCTTGACCGTTGCTTTGATTCGAATCGTACCGCGTACTGGTTGGTTCCATGAGATTATTTATCGCTTGGCCCGTATCTATGTATCCGCGATTCGTGGTACACCGATGCTGGTGCAGCTATTTATTATCTTTTATGGCTTACCAAGTGTGGGCGTCAAGCTCGATCCGCTCCCCTCAGCGATCATTGCATTCTCGCTCAATATCGGTGCGTATGCATCAGAGACGGTGCGTGCCTCGATTTTGTCGATTCCGAAAGGGCAGTGGGAAGCGGGTTCAACCGTTGGCTTGACGTATTTGCAGACTTTCCGTCATGTGATTTTGCCGCAAGCACTGCGCGTGTCAGTGCCGCCATTGTCTAATACCTTTATCAGTCTAGTAAAAGATACTTCACTTGCTTCATTGGTATTGGTCACTGAGCTGTTTAAACAAGCGCAGATCATTACGGCCCGTAACTATGAATTCATGCTGGTGTATACCGAAGCGGCGATTATTTATTGGGGTATTTGTTTATTCTTGACCTTTATCCAAGGCAAGCTTGAAACCAGATTAGACCGTTACGTGGCAAAGTAAGTCATAGCCGAGCTGCTTGACAAGAGCGCTTAGCAACAGACCATCGTACATATAGACCAGTACAATAGGAATTTTTATGATCAAAGTCACTAATATTCATAAAGCCTTTGGTGGCAATCAGGTACTTAAAGGCATCGACTTGACCATTAATAAAGGTAAAGTGGTCGTCATATTAGGACCTTCAGGCTCGGGTAAAACCACTTTTCTACGTTGTCTTAATGCACTGGAGATTCCTGATAAAGGTGTCATTGCGTTTGATGATGACAGCTTAAAAGTTGACTTTGCGACTAAGCCAAGCAAAAAAACGCTGCTCGCTTTGCAGCGTAAATCTGGCATGGTGTTTCAGTCTTATAATTTGTTCCCGCATAAGACAGCCATTGAAAACTTGATGCTTGGGCCTACGGTGGTGCAAGGTAAAAACAAGGCTGAGATGCGTAAAGACGCGCTGGTATTGCTTGAAAAAGTCGGACTGGCAGACAAAGCTGAGCTGTACCCGTTCCAGCTATCTGGTGGTCAGCAGCAGCGTATTGGGATTGCTCGTGCGCTCGCGATTGAGCCTTCATTGTTATTGTTTGATGAGCCAACGTCTGCACTTGATCCAGAGCTGGTACAAGATGTCCTTGAGACGATGAAGCAGTTGGCGTCAGAAGGCTGGACGATGGTCGTGGTCACTCACGAAATCAACTTTGCCCGTGACGTTGCCGATCATGTGGTCTTGATCGAAGACGGCGTTGTCGTCGAAGAGGGCAGCGCTAAGCAGTTATTTGAAGACTCAACGCATCCGCGTACGCAAGCGTTTTTGCAGCGTATTGAACAGTAAGCCGTTGATATCGTTACAATATGTTCAGTTAGAAAGAAGCCCATTGAGGGCTTTTTTTATATCTATAATTTGAGTTTAACGGTTTGGAATAAATTTTACACAGCCTCTGTCAGCGTAGATACAGCAAGCGAGAAAAATACCTTTTTTAAAAGCCAAGTCGGTAAGGTCAAGAATACATATACTCATACTTGATCTATTCTAAGCATCATAGCCACCTTAACAAAATAGTAATATATTAAAACTTTTTTTTATTTATATTGATGTTTTAATAAAGTTAAAAAAACTCTTAACCTATTGCTTAAAGGAGCTGGTTTGAATATTCGTAACGTATCAATTTTCTTTTGCGTTTTGTTGACTGCTTGTCAAGTTACAACCTCTCCTTCGAAAGACATGAAAGTAGCAAAGGACTATTCTCAAAGTACTATGCCTTTAGTTCATTACTCTTCTACTAGTGGTCAGGGTTTATTTTATACTTACCCTTTCAATTTTTCCGATCTCAATGAGAGTGAAATTTTACAAGGTGTAAATGTACAGCTTAAATACGAAAATGAATGTATTTATTTCCAGTATGGCCCACACAAAGCCGTACCGCTGCTACCATACGGGGTTTCGAGCTGGGATAAAAAGAATCAGACTTTAAAATATTTTAATGTCATTTACCAAGTAGGCGATACTATAAGCGCTGGAGGGACTCTAACTTCTAAAGATAATCCTAACGGCTATATTCTAAAAGGCTTAAAAACCACACCTTCAGATAAGTGCAACTTGGATAAGATCTTAGTTTTATTTGGATTGCCAGATGGAAGAGCGTTGCATGATAAATAGTTCTAATTCATAGATTATAAATGATCATTTTAATTTAACTTGAAGTTTATACCATTAATCAAGCCTATCTATTGCGTCGTTTTTTTAATCCAAATTTGGTTATCGCGCCCTGCCAGACAACTAAATAACAAGGCTAGACCGTTTGCCGTCTTTTAAGCCAACGAGGAACGCGCGTGGTCGTGCCATTAACCACTGCATTTAACAACGCCGCCAGTAAAATCAGCGTCACGCCCAGATATTGAATCCAAGACAAAGCTTGATGTAGCAGTATCATTGCCAGCGCAATCGCCGTCAACGGCTCAAAAATCGTAAACACAGATGCACGAGAGGCAGGCAATTTCTCCAGCGCTTTCATATACAGGCCAAAGGGCACAACCGTACCCAAGAGCGACAGCCCAAGCACATAACCCCAAGTCGATAATGGCAGGGTAAGTAGCTGCGTGTACGTCTGATACGTCTCAGGCAGTAGTAGCAGCCCGCATGCGCTAATCACCACGGAGGTAAAAAATACCAACGGGGCAGGGTGCGCGTCATGCATCGCGCGCTTACCGAGCACGCCGTATAAGGAGTAGCACATCCCTGATGCTAAGCCGAGCAAAATACCCCAATTGACCTCTGCTTGCTCACCCAGCATCGTCAGCCCAACCCCAAACACTGCCATGAATGCCAGCGCGATAGATTTGCGCGTGATGGACTCACTGAGCAAAAACTTTGAGAATAACAGGCTAAACACGGGTGCGGTATAAAGCAAAGCCACCGCAGGGCCCGCGCCAACATAACTGACAGCAAAAAAATAGCAGACGGACATCCCCAGTACACCAACTATCGACTGCATCGCCAAGCCAAACCACTGTCTGGCGCTCAGCTTCATCAGCTGTGGCCATAGGGTCGGTAACATGGCCAGCACAATCACTGCCGCCGTCACGATGCGTAATATTGTGACTTGCCAACCACTAAAGCCCATTTGATTGAGGTAGGTTGAGAATATCCCAAGTGTCCCCCAGCAGGTCGCTGCGGTGATGATTTGGACAATGCCTATCCATGACTGATGCGAGTGTATCGCCGCTGTACTGTCGATATTTGCCATAGTGGTTTCTTCTTACGATCTAAATGACATTGGGTTATTGCCAAAGCGCCTGTGATTTGAGGGCACCAAGCCGTATTGCAATAAGAAAAGACAACCGGTTCAAGGGCTGTCTTTTGTTTGTTCTTTTAGTCTATCATTAAAAGATTATAAACTGCTACTAGGGCGTGGTCTAAATTCAATCGACTATTATTTAAAATGGAAGACGTGGCTGGATAGTAGCATTTACACCTGCAATAAAAAATTACTCAGCAGTCGCTTAGCACCTTCAGTGGCAAAAGATTCAGGGTGAAATTGTACGCCTTGTATCGGATAGTCTTTGTGCTTTAGTCCCATAATCTCATCACCTGTCAGCGCTGACTCATCAAAGCTCAGATCAGCACGGCTCTCATTGGCAACTACTGAGGTAATCGTTAGGCAGCTTGGGATCGTATCGGCTTTGACCACCAGTGAATGATAGCGCATGATTTCAAGCTCTTGCGGCAAACCCTGATAGATACCCTTAGCATCATGGCGAATCGATGAGACCTTGCCATGCATCGGCACACTGGCACGTACCACATCGCCACCGAACACATGCGCGATACCTTGCATACCGAGGCATACGCCCAGTAGCGGCACAGTTTTGCCCAGTTTCTCGATGACCTCGCTACATATACCAAAGTAAGCGGGATCATCAGGGGAGCCAGGGCCAGGTGAAATGATGATTCTATCCAGATTCATCGCTTCTACCTCTGCGAGGGTAATCTCATTATTGCGCTTCACGGTGACGCTGGTTTCTTTATCATCGCTCAAGGTTTGCAGAATCTCGCCCACATATTGGTACAGATTGAAGGTAAACGAGTCGTAGTTATCGATAATTAAAACATTCATGGGTCATAAACTCTTTGATAAAAATAGGGGTAATTATGGTTGCATAAAGCTGTCTAATACGACTTTCATCGCCGACAGCTTACGCTGAATCTCTAGATACTCATCGGCTGGGTTTGAGTCATAGACATTGCCGCCGCACGTTTGCGCGTAGGCTGACTCGCCGCTGATAAACAGGCTACGAATTGGAATGGCAAAGATGCAATCGCCATTAAAATTAAATGAACCCAGCGCGCCGCCATAAGCACCGCGCCCATCGGGCTCCAGCTCGTTAATCACCTTAATAGCTTCTACCTTAGGAGCGCCTGATAACGTACCCGCGGGAAAGTTGCTGGCAAGGGCACTGAACATATCTTCGTCAGGGTGCAGGATGCCGACGATCTCAGAGGAGATATGCTGTACGTGCGAGAAGCGCTTGATGTCCATCAAACTACGCACTTTTACCGTGCCAAATCGCGCCACTCGGCCAATATCATTACGATGCAAGTCGACTAACATATTGTGCTCGGCAATTTCTTTATCATCGTTGAGTAGGGCGCGAGCAAGTTTGCGGTCTTCTGCCACATCGACGCCACGCTTGGCAGTACCTGCGAGTGGGTAAGTTTCCATCTCGCCTTGACGCAAACGAAACAGTAGCTCAGGGGAAGCACCAATGATGCACTGCTGAGCAAATTTCATAAAATACATGTGCGGCGAGGGGTTCACGGTACGCAATTTTTCGTAGATGGGCATTTTGTCGCCAGCAATACGATATTTGGACTTAAACCCAACCTCACACTGAAAGATACGACCAGAGATGATGTCTTCTTTGACTTGCATCACTACCTTGGCATGCTCCTCTTGACTCATACCATCGCCCAAAAATTCAACGGTGGGCGCTTCGTAGCTGGGAACTGGCTCATCAAGTAGGGCTTTGATTTGCTCGATACGATTATTCTGCTGAGCGGTTGGATAATAAAAGTAGAAAATCTCACCCGTCATTTTATCGAGCGTCAATCCATCTAAATAGACACCGAATTTGAACGGCTCAAAGTCTTCACTGGCTTTGGCTGTCAGGCTTGGCTCAAAAAAATTCACACAATCATAGCCCAAATAACCGACGAGACCGCCACTTTGATCACGGGCAATGACGTGCTGCGGCGTGATGGCGCGGAGCAATTGATAAGGATTGTCAGTTTGATAACGAGTCGTTTCAGCCGTTTTATTGTCCGTGATAGCGAGCGTATTACGGTCAATAGCAGCGATGGTGGTCACAGGATCAAAGCCGATGGCGTGATGGCGTGAGATATGACTGTCTTCGCCCAATGACTCGAGCAAATAACAGGTGTCAAAAGCGCTCTCGATACGTTTGAATAATGCAAAAAAATCGATATCTTGCGTGAGCTTGATACGTTGTGGTTTGCTCGGGATATCGATAGGTGCAGGTTGGGTATGTATGGGCGTACTAGCAGTCATAATAAATTCCAAAATGGTTCAAATATGTGTCAATCAACAATTAATAAAGTAATGAGGAAAAGGGTAAACGGTATTGGGATCGGTGGTTTAAGACCGTTCTCTATGAGTCGCAAGTAATGCACTCACATCATGGCTGTGCATGGCTCTAGCACCGCGAGAGACAGTCGCGATACCAACGCCTAGTTGCTCAGAGATGTCACGCTGCGTGATACCTCGATCAAGCAAGTCAAAGATACGAATGCGGTTAGCAATGTCGTGCTGCTCTTTATCCGTCAGCAGGGCACTGAGTAGCTTTTCAATCTCTGCGCTATCAGTACAGTTTGCCAGATGACTCAGTAAGCTGTGATAAGGGTCAGTACTCATAAATTATCGTCTTATAATCAGTCGTCTTAATCAAAAACAGTCAGGATAACCATGAAGCTCTCGGCTTGTATCAGCATTCTAGTACAGTAGTACAAGAAATACAAGTGATGAGCTAAGTTAATAACAGGCTGCTATAGAAGCGATGATTTTTAAGCTTTGTTTATATAGATTCAACTCGTGGTTAGCATCATATTCGATAGCATGTTTATAACCCCACTCTCAACTTCGAAAGTGAT
>NZ_LNDJ01000059.1 GCF_001444505.1 Psychrobacter piscatorii
CATCGGAGCTCTCTATGAAAAGATGCTATTTGCGCTTGATTACGTTGAGCAGAATATCAATAGCACCATATTCTACGACTGGTGCAAACACACTTTAATTCCAAGTCTCAAGACTAAATGCGTGATTGTCATGGATAACGCTCGGTTTCATAAAAGCAAACGTATTCAAAAGCTACTCAACAGACATGGCCATCGTATTCTTTGGCTACCACCGTACAGCCCTGATCTGAACCCTATCGAGAAGAAGTGGGCACAGGCTAAGCTTCTACGCCAAGGATGGATGGAGAATAATCTACCTAAACTGTTTTATGATATGGGCTGTATCGATTTTATAAAGATTTAACTATAATTTATACCAAAAAAAACACCCCCATCATGGAGGCATTTTCTTCACTATCAGGTTATTAAAAGCGTTTCATCATAACGCCTTTAACTGCTCCATCTGCGCTGTCATCGCCGTCAACTGCCCTTCTAGCTCAGCCAGTTTCGCTTTCTCAGCATCGACCACTTCCGCAGGGGCTTTACTGACAAAGCCTTCATTACCTAGCTTGCGCGCGATACCGTCGGCTTGATCTTTCAACTTATCATATGACTTACCTAAACGTGCCAGCTCAGCCGTTGGATCGATCAGACCTTTCATCGGTACGAGTACCCGTAGCTGACCGACCATACTTGATGACGATAATGGTACGTCATCGCCTTCTTTGACGATCTCTAGGCTCTCGACTTTGGCAAGCGCTTTAAACTGGTTTTTGATACGGGATAGACGCGCTTCTTCATCGGCAGAGACGTTTTGTAGGAGTACTGGCAGACGTACGGCATTACCCAGTTTCATCTCACCACGAATGTTGCGGACGCTCGCGATTAGTTCTTGTAGCCATGCCATATCCGCCTCAGTCTGCTCGCTGATTTGGCTATCATCGGTTTGTGGATAGTCAGCGACCACGATGCTGTCGGTATTTTTGCGACCCAGTAGCGGCGCGATGGTCTGCCAGATTTGCTCAGTCAGATACGGCATGATTGGATGGGTGAAGCGTAGCGCCGTCTCTAATACGTGCAGTAGTACATAGCGGATTTGCGCTTTACGCGCATCCGTCACCGAGTCATCATTTAGGCTGGCTTTGGCAAGCTCAACGTACCAATCACAGTACTCGTTCCAGATAAACTCATAGATATCTTGGCTGACCATATCGAGACGATACTGAGCAAAATGCTGATGAATGTCTTTGATACTAGAGTTGAGGCGACTTATGATCCATTTTTCTGGTAATTCCCATACATCAGGATTTGCCGTTTGGTCGATAGGCTTGGCATTGCTGTCACCATCGACACAGTTCATGAGGACAAAACGGCTGGCGTTCCAGATTTTATTACAGAAGTTACGATAGCCCTCGACACGCTTGAGATCAAAGTTGATATCGCGACCCGTACTGGCTAATGAGGTAAAGGTAAAGCGCAGTGCGTCGGTGCCATACGCTGGGATGCCTTCTGGGAATTCTTTGCGCGTTTGCTTCTCAATCTTGGCCGCGTCTTTTGGATTCATCATGTTGCTGGTGCGTTTTTCGACCAGCGCTTCCAGCTCAATACCGTCGATGAGATCGATCGGATCTAAGACGTTACCTTTTGACTTTGACATTTTTTGACCATTACCATCACGTACCAGACCATGCACATAGACGGTCTTAAACGGTACTTGCGGCGTGCCATCTTCGTTTTTGACAAAATGCATGGTCAGCATAATCATGCGCGCTACCCAAAAAAAGATAATGTCAAAACCTGTCACCAGCACGCTGGTTGGGTGGAAAGTCTCCATCACGCGTGGATCGGCATTGACGTCTGCCCAGTCAAGCGTACTGAACGTCCATAGACCCGAGCTGAACCATGTATCGAGCACATCATCATCTTGGCGCAGTTTGACATCGTCGCTTAGGTTATATTTAGTGCGTACTTCCGCCTCATCACGTGCGACATAAATCTCACCTGTCGCATCGTCATACCATGCAGGGATACGATGTCCCCACCACAGCTGACGGCTGATACACCAGTCTTGTAGATCGGTCATCCACGCCATATACATGTTTTTGTACTGGGCAGGGACGAACTCGATGCTGCCGTCTTCTACCGCATCAATCGCAGGCTTGGCAAGCTCCTTGACCGCGACATACCACTGATCGGTCAACCATGGCTCAACGATCGTACCGCCACGCTCAGCACGTGGGGCTTTAAGTGCGTAGTCCTCGATGTCTTCTAGCCAGCCCTGATCGCCTGCTTGCTCAACCAAGAATTTACGCGCGGCAAAACGCTCAAGTCCGGCATACTCGCTAGGCGTAGTCTCTAGCTCTGGCTCACGCGTTTGCAGGTCAGGATAGACTTCCATCGCTGGCAAAATGTTGGCGCGCTCATCGAGAATATTAATCAATGGCAAGCTATGACGACGACCCAATTCATAATCGTTAAAATCATGCGCTGGGGTGATTTTGACACACCCTGTACCGAAGTCGCTCTCGACATAGTCATCAGCGACGATAGGCACGACGCGACCCGTAATCGGTAAAGTAATGGTTTTGCCGACCAAATGTGCATAACGCTCATCACTCGGATTGACCGCAACAGCAGTATCACCAAGGAGTGTCTCAGGACGCGTGGTGGCGACGACCAGATAGTTTTTGCCATCTTGAGTGGTCAGCTCTGTGTCCGTGAAATGGTAGCGGAAATGCCACAAGCTGCCTTTTTCATCGTGGTTTTCGACTTCAAGATCTGACAGCGCAGTTTGGAATTTTGGATCCCAGTTGACCAAACGCTTACCACGATAGATAAGACCATCGTCAAACAGGCGTACGAATACTTCTTTTACCGCGTTAGACAGACCATCATCCATGGTAAAGCGCTCACGCGACCAATCAACCGAGCTACCCAAACGACGAATTTGGCTAGTGATACTGCCGCCTGACTCTTCTTTCCATTCCCACACTTTATCGATGAAGTCTTCACGTGTCATATCACGGCGCTTGAGTCCTTGCGCCTCCAAGCGACGCTCAACAACCATTTGGGTTGCAATACCGGCATGATCCGTACCTGGTTGCCACAGCGTATTATCACCATCCATACGGTGATAACGTGTGAGCGCATCCATGATTGCATTGTTAAAACCGTGACCCATATGCAGAGAGCCGGTGACATTTGGCGGTGGTAGCGCGATAGAAAACGACTCGTCTTTATCAAATGTTGGGGCAAAATAACCGCTTTCTTCCCAGCCTTGATACATGCCTGCCTCGACTTGTGCAGGGTTATAGGCGTTTTCTAATTGATTGAGTGCCGCTTGAATAGAGGCAGTTAGGTTGTGGTTACTCATAATGGCATTATCTTTTATTGATTGAATGTGATCAAAGTTAATTGAATTAAAGAGAATATAAAAATTAGGAAAATAATGAATAGAGTGATTTTAACGCAGATAGGCAGATTTTGTTAGATGGTAAGGCAATTTATAAAGCCTGAAGGTCATTTTTCATGCCATTATCGAACAATTAATAACCCCAATTGGTTAAACACTCAACAGAACCTACCACAGTCATACGCTAAAATAGCATCGATAGCGTTGTATCAGCTCTATCCATATACCAGCCGACCAACAGTGAGTCACCCTTGTCCCAAAATAACACACCTAACCAAAGCCGTCGTCAGGATGCTCAGGATATCCTACCAGATAGCGCGCGCGTGAGTACCACCAGTCATTCATCTCAGGATGATGATGCAAGCGATCATCATAAAAAAGACAATATGACGCACAGTCATACGCTACAGCACAGCCACACTCCTGAAAACAACGATACAGATATTCATACGCATAGCCACGCAGATGATCATATAAAAGCCACCGAAGATTTAGACAATGATGATTTGCCAGAAGAGATCAGCGAAGAAGACAAGGAAACCATCAAAAAGGTCGCCGGTGATGATAATCTAAGTCAAGCAAAAAGCTACGCCAGTATCTTGGTCGAGCAAGTCATCCATGCCAAAGAAACTTTTGAACGCTCGCTTGGCTCACTGTTTACCAGCGCCTTTACGGCTGGGCTTGAGATTGGTATCAGCTTTTTTGTGATTTTATCGGCGTTTGCCTTACTTAATGATGTGCTGCCGAGTCGCTATGCGATGGTACTGTCCTCCCTGCTCTATCCGATCGGCTTTATTATCGTGGTGATTGGTCAGTCGTTATTATTCACTGAGCAGACCTCCCTACTCAGTCTACCTGTGCTAAACAAGATTGAACCACTGCATAAGCTGCTGCGTCTATGGGGCATCGTTATAGCTGGTAATATCGTCGGTGGCTGTTTGTTTGCTGCATTGATGATTGGCTTAGGGCTGCATATGCATCTGTTTACCGACCATGCTATCGATGCTTACGCTGAGCATATCTTAGGGTTTGAGTGGTGGGTCATCTTTGGTAGTGCGGTACTGGCAGGTTGGATGATGGGCGTGGCGGCATGGCTAGTCACATCTGCACGCGATACCCTTAGCCGTATTGTTTTGGTTTCTATTATCACTGGTAGTATCGGGTTTTTGGGCTTACACCACAGTATCGTTGGCAATATTGAAGTGTTTTCAGCATTGCTGTATGGCAATACGGTCAGCCTATGGCACTATTTGATATTTTTAGTCGTGGTCTTAGTGGGTAATACGGTAGGCGGCGTGGTATTTGTCGCGGTACTCAAAAACCGCACATTCTTGTTTGAAATTGAAAGAGTCAAAGAACAAGCAGCTGAGGCACGAGCAGAAGTAGATAGGCGCAGATTTTAGCGTTGAACAATGCTATCCGTATTGAATCAACCCACACACTTTAAGAAACTATGATAAATATAAAAGCCCACAATAACTCTCATCATAAAAAGTATATTGTGGGCTTATTTTATTGGGTCGTGCAATGCGTACTTAGCAATGCACTGCGGCTTACATTCTGATTAAACTACATTCTTCTTGCAGCCAACACGCTATTTTCTCTTTCTACTCTATTTGCTTTATTGTGTTGCGCGGTAAACACTCTGACCATGATACCTGCGGTTAAGAACATGATTAGCGTATAAATAGCTGGAGTCAACGACATCTTATAGTTAGCGAGCAGCGTCAATGCCATAAACATCGACAGCGTACTGTTTTGTAGCCCCACCTCCATCGTGATTGATCTTCTCTGCGCAGGATTTAGACCGAACCATTTACTGGTGTAATAACCAAGCGCCATCGTCGATACGTTCAATATGAGCGATACAGGGCCAGTGGCAATTAGGGCCTCTACGATGATGTCTCTTTGTACATAGCTCAAGAAAAGTACCAAGAAGCTCAAAAAAATCACCCCAAAACGGGATACCATTACCTGTGCTTTATCAGCAAAGTTAGGCTTATAGTTTTTGATGAGCATACCAATACTAACTGGCAGTATCGTCAGAGCAATCAAGCTGATCATGGTCTTGGCGACTGGCAACTGAAACTCACTACCGGCACCCATGAAGTACACGAGCGAAAAACTCAGCACGATAGGAATGGTAAATACGGTGATAACACTGGCGATCGCCGTCATCGTGACCGAAAGCGCGACATCCCCTTTTGCCAAATAAGTAAATAAGTTAGATGTCGTGCCACCAGGACACAGTACTAGCAGCATAACGCCAACGGCATACTCAGGCTCGAGTGACATGAAAGTTGCCAAGGCAAAACCGACCAATGGCAAGAATAGTAGCTGATTGGTCAATCCGATTGCGACTGCTTTGGGATATTTGACGACTCTTTTAAAGTCATTGGTAACTAAGGACAACCCCATTCCCATCATGATCAAAAAAATACTAATGGGAATGACTTTTGAATTGACAAACGTGACTAACTCCACACCTTCCATAACTACATCCTTGTAGATAGAACCCTTACACGGGCAGGTTTATGACAACGTTATGATGCTCAATCAGCCAATCCTGCTGATATCTTGGGTAAAAGCCACCGACATTGTCAGCGTTTTTATACGACACTTTGTACACAACACTTTTTGGAATCATCACTACTGACATACACCCAAAAAATGTCGAAACATTGAAAGTCAGTATATCGTTGTAAAAGTGTATGTATTTGATTTTTCTGACTACTGGTCAGTCAGCGTTGGGTTTTGTGCTGCGACAACCACAGAGGAGAATCTAAATAGCAGTGCTACGAGGTATTAAGAGATGCTAGGAAGTGCAGAAGGTACACGTGCAGGCGATGTGTGTGTAGCAGAAACGATAGGTATGTGATCAGTACTGATGACCGCCGTGCCATAAGCAATGGCTTCTACCATACTGCCCAATTGGTTGATGTTAGTGACTTCTAGACGTACGCCATAAATATGGGTGTAGCCTTTGGCTTTTGCTTGTGTACGCATACGGACGATTGCCTCACGGCGCGCGCGATCAAGCAGGGTCTCATAGGTCGTTAGGTTTTTGCCAAAGAGACTAAGCACGCGAGCAATAATCATCTTAAAGTAATCTTGAGCAATAACGACGCTGCCAAGAACTAGCGCGCCCTCACTACCGACAGCCAGCTCAGGACGGTAGAAACGCTCGCTTGAAACCGTAATATCCTCTAGCGCCTGCTCTGCTACTGTTAGCTGTGCCAAATGCTGACGCTCGTGACGCGACCCAAAAAACCAACCAGCGGCGAATAAAAAGATAAACGGCCCATAATTGATAAGCACTTGCGTGAGTGAGTCATTCATGGGACCTTTCTCATTATAAAAATCATTACGGTTTTTAGCATTGTTGTTTTTAGTGCTACAGCTTTTAAAGCGCTAAGATCAACCAAAAGGATTAAAACGCGGTAGATCCTCTGGCGCAGTCTGGACTTGAGGGTTGGGTGTTTGACCGGACGGATAGTGATTATCGCTTGGTGGGTTCTGGAGCTGTTGCGATACTGGTACCGCTTTGACCGCTGTCCCATAAACAAACAGCTCAGAAGCCCCTTGTGCAATACTAGAGGTAGAGAAACGCAAGCCGACGACAGCATCGGCACCAAGCGCTTCTGCCTTGACAATCATGCGATCGATCGCTTCTTGGCGTGACTCTTCTAACAGCTCGGTATAGGCGGTCAGCTCGCCGCCAACGATGTTTTTTAGCCCAGCAAACAAGTCTTTGCCCACATGCTTTGAGCGCACCGTACTGCCATACACCACATCTAAGCGCTCGGTAATTCGATAATTAGGTAAGTGTTCAAGATTGGAGAGTTGCACAGCCATAGTAAGACCTTATCGGTGACTTATAATGTATCTAAAAGAATGACCAGAGCGACTTAACGCAGCACCAATAAAAGACAGTACAATTAGTCGTACTGTCTTTTAGAATGACTAGTCATTGGTATGAAACAATAAAAACAGCTCGGTCAAATTGCCTTCGATGCTATTGGCCATTTGTACCATTTTGTCTTCATCGCGACGCATTGCTTCTAGCTCTGGATCTTCATCATCGATGCCGCTTAATACAATCATTGGCAAGGTCAATACAGCCACGTCTTCTGCTGTCTCTTCGTCTTCAAACCAATCACTTGCTTCATCGCCATACATGGCATCAACAAAACCAATCGACCAAGCCACGATATCTGACTCATCTGAAAAATCAACTGCCACTTCTTCGTCACCAGCATCTTCACCAAATGGCAGCTCAATCGGAGTCTCATTTTTTAGCTCAGCCATGATCGAGTCGCGCCAGCGCTGAATACCATCGATGACGTTTTCTGGAATCTCACTCACATGACCCTCAAAAAGCGCGTCCATCCAGTTAGGGAGTGGGCGACCAATGACCGTCGCTGTCAAAAACCCATGCGCGGCGACACTATCGAGCACGAACTGGCTCTCTTGGTTGTCCAAATAATCGAGCAGTTCATCAAAACTTAATTGGTTATTCATGGCTTAACAGTCCTTGAGAGATAGCCAACGTCAATCGCAGTGATCGATCGGTTAAAGGCAAAAGGGTTTTAAAACAAAGGCTGCTTGAATAGTGAAAAACAAGCAGCCTTTACAACGTAAATATCATTCAATAGAGCGGGTTACACACGTTTATAAAAAGTAATAAACATCTGGCAACCTATATGACTGATTAGATGATGGTCAATCATTAGAGGACTTTAGTCAGCTTAGACAATGATGCCAATGAATTAAAAATCGTCGTCATCCCAATCATCACCATCTTCATCAAAATTGTCTATATCATCTAGATCATCTTTTAATTCTTTAGCCAAACGCTTCTCTTCTAGCAAATTATCGATCAGTCGACGCTTCTCAAGACTACTTAAACGCGTACGTACACTTGTCTCAGCTTCTTCAACCATCTTTGCGTCATCATCGTCGACAAAATCATCATCAAAATCGTCGTCAATATCAGCGTCACTCATGACAAACTCCTATCATTTTTAGGCAAGGGTATTAAATATACATCAATATATATATGCCTTATAAAGTCTCTATTGAAAGTTGTCAATCCTTTTTCTTAATATGTCACATTTCAGCCTGAGTACCAAGACTATGATACCAGTTATATAATGGACAATTGTAGTATAAATTACCCATATTAATACTGCTATGTCGCTGACTCATCTTCGTCTTCAATCATGAGCACGGCATTACGAACATCTGCCAAACGCTGAATCATCGAGTCGTTCCCGCCATCGAATATCGCACACTCGCGCTCATAGACAGTGGTTGGACGCATGATGCTATGGACCTGTACATGGTTACTGATTTGTTTGAGACCAGCAGCTGGCAGCAATATCAACAGTTGCTCTTTTTTGCCGATGCTCTGTAGTAGATGCGTCATGGGCTCTGATTGCGCCTCATCACTCACGCCTGCTTTGGCTGGCAGTGCAAAGCGCGACAGCTCGATATGCTTGTCATGAATGATTTTGTTGAGCATCAAGTACAGCTTGGCAAGCATGACCCCAGCCAGTGCTACTTTGGCATGGCTGTTGTCCGCTTTTAGCACCACGCTTGCACCATCGTCCTCAAAGTGTGCCTCATTGGTCGCACTGACACCCAGTAGTAATGGCTGTTTGAGTAGTTCGGTCACCGCTTGATTGAGCAGCTGCGTGCATAGCGCTAGATAAGGCAGGCGCTGCGCCGGTGCAAGGCGCTCAAGCATATTGAATTCATCATGAAAGACGATTTGCACTCTCACGCTATCGACTGCGCGCGTGGCAGACAATTTAGACGTCTGACCACCAGATTGCGAACTATGACGCTTTGCAGTGCCAACAACCTTGTCTTCAATATCGCCTTCAGACGTAGCTGTTAGACTGCCAGTTTCGTCACCAGTCTCTTGGTTCTGCTGATTTCTAAGATACTCGTTGACTTCATTGTGTACATTGAATGTGCGTGCGTTCGTTACTTTATTCTCTGTAACGCTTTCAGAAGCACCACTAGATAGTCGAGCATCAGCTGGGTTGTTAACTGTGCCGCCTGTGCCGCGCTCAAGGTCACGGCTGTAGCCGCGCTGATCGCCCTGACTGTACTGCTCGCGATACAAGTCCTGAATATTACGGCTCAGCGCACTGATTTGCTCTTTGGTCGGACGAGCAAGATAACCGTAGATTAACCACAGTAATAAATGCAGCAACATAGTGCCAATCACAAACGGCCACTGCATCGCGATGATTTCACCTTTACTAACGTCTTTTAACGTCAGTGCAACGCTACCAATCACCGCATCGCCGTTGGTGGCGATTTGGCGAATCGTATCGCCTTGCTGCATTGGCGCGTTGCCCACAGGCACCAAAATATCGTCTTTATTGTCTTTAATCAGTATTCTTGTTACGTCCTGCTCGCTAGTATAGCGGTTAGCAATCACACTGAGACTGACACGGTCTTTATTTTCTAAAGACAACCTTGCTTCATCAATCAGCTGGGCGACCATTTGCTCGCCTTTTAACGCACGACTTTTGCTCAGCTGTTGATCGGTACTGATGACCAATAACAACGTCTGCAAACAAAAACTAACCAGAAGAATAATGGCAAACAACCCTTGCCGCGGCGCTAAATACGTCATGATATGTTAAACTTTTTTGGAGAAAAGAAATTAAAAAACGAGTCTATTGCTCATTTTTTGGCTAATTTTTGAACAATTGTAATGCGCGAATATTGATCGATATTTACGGAAAATATGACTCAGATAAATGCTGCTATTTTTGCCACAGCATTATTATCAAAGTGGTCCGTTTATCTCATCTACTATATCACCATAATAAGTCTTATAGCGTTAGTCGATTTATAAATTTATCATAATAACTTTGTTGTATTTCAGCAGATTTTAGGCGCTGATAAGCATTTTTGGACACCTATGATACTTTGCGCGTCATCTATAGGCGCTGCTCAGTAAAACTGTTATTATTCCCAATCTTATATGAGCATACAAGGGACAATTGAGCCATGCCAAAAAATACATCTTATTCGTTACCAAAAGACAGCAAAGCATGGCAACAAGCCGTCGACTCTATTGCAGAATTATTACCTGATGATACCAATCTGCGAGATTTTGATGCGCTACAGTCGCTGCCTGTTTTTGCGCTCATTGTCGTGCTGCCTACTCAAGTATCAGCGATGGACATTCATCAATATGTTCAGTCTTGGGTCGATGAACAGCCAAGTTGGCATTTGGTGACGGTCGCTGAGGATACTGAGGCAAGCTTTGTTAATATTACGGTCTCTGATACAGAGCCAACGGCAGCCGATGCACAGCGTCTACCCTTTACCAATGCTCAAGTATACCGCTATTTGTTGGTACCTGTGACCGATACGCTGATGCACCCTGGCAAAAAGACCGCCGCCGCTCACATCATTGACGATCAGCTGACCACTCGTCTGCGCCATGACTTGTCTGAAGAATACAACCGCACACGCAGTGCGGATAGTACAGGCAATCTAGACATCGTCGATTGTCACATCCTATCGGTCGGTCATATGCTACGTACTCACAAGCTTGCCTGTTTTGACATGGATTCGACGTTGATTGAACAAGAGGTGATTGTAGAGCTGGCAAAAACGGCTGGTATTGGTGAGCAAGTTGAAGCCATTACTGAGGCGGCGATGCGTGGTGAAATTGACTTTGATGAATCATTTGCTCAGCGCGTGGCCTTATTAAAAGGTATCTCTACCGATGTGCTTGATGATATTTGCAACCGCTTGACGTTATCGGTCGGTGCCCGTACCACCATCAGTGCGTTAAAAGCCTTGGGCTACCATACGGTACTGGTGTCAGGTGGCTTTACTTACTTTGCCCGCTATATCGCTGAGCAATTGGGCATTGACGAAGTCCATGCCAATGCCTTAGACATCGAAGAAGGAAAAGTGACCGGTCACATACAGCTGCCCATTATAAATGGTGCCAAAAAAGCCGCTATAGTCGAGCATACTGCTGAGCGCTTAGGTATGGAGATGTCTCAAGTGGTCTGTGTCGGTGATGGGGCTAATGACTTGCCGATGATGGCGCTTGCCGATTTAGGAGTGGCTTATCATGCCAAGCCCATCGTGCAAGCACGTGCTGATGCCGCGATCAATGTGACAGGACTTGAAGGGACGCTTTATGCACTTGGCTATCCAGCGCTCGCTCCTACTCAGTAATCGCTAAGTATTCTATATCATCCGTTAAGCTGGGTTAATGTCTGTCTCATTAAGCCAGCTTTTATGCGTTAGTACATGTTTCATAAAATGATGTTGCTTTAATTTTTAAGTACGTTTCGTTGTAATAACGCCAGATATTTATTTTTAGATAACATTTATTCTCAGATAATAAAGGACTGTTCATGACGGCACCACAATCCCCACGGCCAAACCAGCCGTCAGTAGCAGAGCCATTAGACACAAGCACGGTGCCTGTCTCTGTCCCTGTGCATACGGATAACCCAAAAGAGCTGCTAGGGGTGTATATCAAAGGGATGGCGATGGGTGCTGCTGATATCGTTCCTGGTGTCTCTGGTGGCACTATTGCATTGATTGCAGGGATTTATGAGCGCCTGATCAATGCACTCGGTAGCATTGGCCCCAACCTTTGGCAGATATTCCGACAAGACGGCGGAATCAAAGGACTGATTGCGGTTTGGCGACAGGTTGATGCGACATTTTTATTGTGTTTGATACTTGGTATTGCGACGAGTTTTGCCACCTTGGCTGGTATTATCAAATATTTGCTAGACAATCAACCACTGCTTATTTGGTCATTCTTTTTTGGATTGGTGGTCGCAACGGTATTTATCTTATTAAGTGAGATTAAGCGCTGGAATATAGGACGTGTGGCGCTGTTTGCTGCCGGACTCATTGCTGCTGTGGTCATTAGTAGTCTGCCATTACTCGCGGCGACACCTAGCTTACCATACTTATTTTTTGCAGGCGCGATTGCGATTTGCGCCATGATATTGCCTGGGGTCTCAGGGTCTTTTATATTGTTGTTGCTAGGTGCCTACGATACCGTATTGGAAGCCGTGCATACTCTTAACTTTACGGTACTATTAACTGTGATGGCGGGCATGGCAACTGGATTGTTATTATTTACCCGTGCTCTAAAATGGTTATTAGCCCGCTACTATCAAGCCACCTTGGCATTGCTGACCGGTTTTATTGCCGGCTCTTTGGTCAAGGTATGGCCGTGGAAAGTAGATGTATTAGGCGCTCTTAACAGCGAGGCGATCAATAACGTTATGCCATGGCAGTATCCTACTGGTCCCCACTGGCTGACCACAGTTGGTCTTATGCTACTCGGTGCTATTTTGGTGTCGTTACTATCTTGGTGGGGCAGACGGACCAATAAGGCTTAACTGTTGATCCTCCCTGTGTAAATATTTGATTAAAAAGCCTCTGTTTGAACCATTACAACGGCTCCTACCCTCCCCAATATAAGCGCCCTTTTTTGCGGCGCTTAGCCTACCAGCTAACGATTAAAAATCGTACAAGCTATCCAAAAAAAAGCAACCTTAATCTAAAAAATCAAACGTCAACGGTTGTCGCAAAGTAGCCTAGCGCCTCTTTAGCTTTGCTCAACAACCTTCCATAATAGTCTCATTGGAGTTCACCTTATGAATAGCGAGATGAATGATGGCAATGACTATTTTTTCTTTTATTGGCGTAGAGATGTGGAGCAGCTCAGCATGGCTAGGCTATAGCTTACTGGCAGGTATGATCGTGGCGCTCGCTCTATCATCGCAGCGTTGGCTGTTGCTATATCTATTTGGTGGTATGGTCTACTGGTTGGCTGTTGAGATGATACAGAATATCTTGGTAGGTCGTCCGATGCTGTCTGCGCTTTCGGAATGGCACCGTTACGTCATCGCGATGGGAATCAGCTGGTTACCTTTGGCCGGCTGGGTACTATACCGAGCACTACGCTACGAGGATGTGAGTCATGCAGTCAGTCGGCAGCGCGAGTTAGAAGCGGCTCGCTATGTCGAACATACGCCTGTTTACGATGATGATTATAAGCCACGCTTTCATTGATACTGCCATACTGATATGAATACCCTACCCATAACACTGATATTTAATGTTACAAGATACTTAACGCTTTCTACTTAACTCCTAAAGAGTTGAAATCACTCAGTAGGTTATAATCTAGTTATATATTTATCATAAAAACTGGTATAAAGTACGCTTTATTCTTATGCCCTACCTTTAGGAGTTCCACTATGTTTACTATTCCTGTATTAGATATCAAATCTGACCCATTAGATGCGCTGCTAGCCGTGGTTGGTTATCGTCTGTCCATGCTCGCTGATAGCGACAACGAAGACGTCAAAGCACTTTTTGCTGATCGTAATGTCACGATTGAGTTTGCCAGCACCGAATCTGATATCGCGCGTTCTTTTCGCTTTGATAATGGACAATTTAGTCAACAAAGTGGTCATGCAAAAGCAGCAGATTTGACCATTACTTTCAAAGATTCTATGACGGGCGTCAAGCTATTGACCAAAGGTAGCTTGCCTGCATTTATGACTGCCGTGCAAGAAGGCAAATTAAGCATCGAGGGTGACTATAGCCTAATGATGTGGTTCAACAAACTTGCTAAGCATATCGTGCCAGCTGTTCCAGAAGAGTGTAAACCCTACCTCCAAAAAGCCAAGCCTTATGCGTATAAAGCACAGAAGTTTGCTGAGCACTGGGTGGGTTTTGCTAAGCATAAATTGGGCAAGTAAATAGCTGATCCTTTCCTATAAATGAGTAATGCATTGCATGATATTCACTGGTAAAATGGCTGAAATAGGCTCAACTAGATAGTTGCTATTTATGTGCGCTATTGTGACAATTATACATGCTCTCTAGCAGTGTTCTGATTTTCTAAAAAGGTTGCGGTATACTATACGGCAACCTTTTTTATTACCTTATAAATGACAATAGACACATACATTGATATTACCTGATACCATTTAATTTTATAAAAGGATTTACCTTATGGCAGGACTGCTTAGCATCTCTGAACCAAACGCCGATAGCACAACTGACCTACTCAGCCAACCTGATACTCACAAAGCCGCTCACACATACAGTCGTGACGACATCGCTCAGTTGTTTGATTTGCCTTTGATGGACTTGTTGTTAAAAGCCCAGACCATTCATAGAGAGCACTTTGTCGCCAACGAAATACAAATCAGTACGCTACTGTCTATTAAGACGGGTAACTGTCCTGAGGATTGTGGCTATTGCTCACAATCAGGTCATCATCGCGATACGACGAAACTGCAGGCAGAAAAACGCATAGAAGTGGATAAAGTCATCGCCGCGGCCAAACGCGCCAAGGCAACCGGTTCATCTCGCTTCTGTATGGGTGCTGCATGGAAACACCCAAGCGCCAAAGACATGCCTTATGTGGTCGAGCTCATCAAAGAAGTGAAAGCGTTAGGACTTGAGACTTGCATGACGTTAGGTATGCTCGATACCAATCAAGCGACGCAACTCGCGGATGCAGGACTGGATTATTACAATCATAACCTAGACACCTCACGCAGCTATTACGAGCAAGTCGTCAGCACGCGTAGCTATGATGAGCGCTTAGATACCATCGAAAACGTACGCAACTCTGGTATCAATGTTTGTAGTGGTAACATCGTCGGTATGGGTGAGAGCCGTGATGACCGTATTGATTGGGTGCATGAGCTGCTAAAAATGCCTAAAGCCCCTGAATCGATTCCTGTTAACCTGCTAGTCCCGATTAAAGGCACACCGATTGGCGATAAAGTATTGGCAGAAGGCCAGTTATCAGTGCTAGAGTGGATTCGCACCATTGCTGTGGCACGTATTTGCTGCCCGACTAGTTATGTGCGTTTGTCTGCTGGCCGTGAAAGCTTATCAGATTCAGAGCAAGCCTTGGCATTTATGGCGGGTGCTAACTCCTTCTTTTATGGCGACAAGTTATTGACGACGGGGAATGCCAGTCAATCAGGCGACGACAGACTCATGCGTGAGCTTGGTCTCACCAAGCAGTTTGCCGCACCAAGAGCGCCCAAAGTATTGCCTGTGATGGATGCGATGAGCGGTCATCAATCGCAGATGGTATTGGCCGATTAGTTTGGCTGTGTGCGGCTAACAAAAATGTATGAAAACAAGCCTGATATTACACGGCTGATAATAAGAGATTAAGTAATGGCAGATTATTTTAACTGGATTAAAGCTGCACACATCATCTCGATGGTCTGCTGGTTTGCGGCGATATTTTATTTGCCGCGTCTGTTTGTCTATCATGCGATGAGTGACGATAGCATCAGCCATGAGCGCTTTGCCATTATGGAGCGCAAGCTGTATCGCGGTATTATGACGCCATCGATGATAGCGACATGGATATTCGGTCTATGGATGTTAGGACTGGGCTGGGATGTTTATAAAACCCAAGGCTGGCTACACGTCAAGCTATTATTGGTCGTACTGCTATCAGGCTATCATGGCGCTTGCGGATTTTATCGCAAAAAACTGATTGATAACCCTCATTATAAATCCCATAAGTTTTGGCGCTGGTTTAATGAGGTACCTGTTTTTGCCTTGGTGATTATCGTCATTTTAGTGGTTGTTAAACCATTCTAAAATCTAGTCGAAATGCTTATGACTGATGACCTACCAATAAAAAGCGTCCGCCACTTTCATAAGTGACGGACGCTTTTTTATTTGTTTTTTGGACTGTCTACCAAATATTATAGATCAAACACTAGGGCGCATGATTTGATAGACATTGCTCAAATCATAAACACGATAACGCGCCGGCTCACGGCGGTTTTCACCAGCATAGCTTAATATCAATGCTTGCTTAGCACGCTCATCGACCCAACCGACGAACAGTCCACTGTGCTCAATGCCATTGTAGCCATGATTGATATAGTAAAGCCAGTCACCTGCCTCAATCTCACTGCTACTAGCATAAGGCCCTTGCGCATACGTGCCTTTATGTATGGTATTACGCGAAACTCCCGCTCGATTAAACACCGCATTCAAATAATCCCAGCAGCCGCCTTTGATAATCGTCCGCTCATTCAGTGCCATTTTACGTGCCGTGCTGACCACTTCGCGGGCAGCCATACTGCTTTGCGTCTCCGCACTACTCAATAGCGGTAAATACTCGCTATCGACATTGTCATAACTCCCTGATAAAAATGCTGGCAACACGGTGGGTGACTGACGCTGAATTTCAGGGTAACGATAGGTGCTGTTCATCGTTGACTGATTGCCATCATTGCTCGTATTAGAGTAATTGTTATATGTTGGCGAAACTGCTGCATCGCTTCGAGATGAATTAGCACGTTGAATGGTAGAGTGTGTACTGACTTTGACGGAGGGAACTGCTGGATAAGAAGACATATAGCGCGCACTAGAGTCAGACTGGACGGACTTTTGAGCGATGAGTGCGCTCATACTATCTGCATGGGCTTGTATGCTACAAGTGAATAATAATAAACTGCACGACGCTGCGACTGACGACATAGGCAAACGCGACATGACTAACTCCTGATCAAAAAAGTATCAATGACAGTATGGATAATAGTGAAGATTGAATTTTGTAATCTTACTTATAAACCATTTAGACAGGCGTCTGCAAGAACTATTCACCTTAGATTGGCGATAGACGGTATAAAATTAATGACGAATGGTCATAATAAAGAAGAGCGCTTAGAAGGGTCAAAGAAGATAAAGCGCGGTGGTGTTAGATAGGATAGAGACTGGAGTGACTTTTGATGAATCAAGCGACTGGGGCTTAAAAATACTAGTCACTACTCATTTTGATATTTACGTGGCGTTTTGTCAATGCTTGCCCTTCTAATATGGCTTTAGTCACTTTCGCCTCTTGGGCACTCTCAAAACCAGTAATATGATATTTGCGTACCTCATTGCTATCGACAATCTGTAGCCCATCACCGATAAGCACAACTTTATCGTCGTCAGTCAAATGAATGTGTTCACGTTTGCCTAGATTGTCATGTACCAACTCAGCAGCTCGCACCCATAATGTACCGCTACTAATCATGCCACTCATGGTTTTTTTATGCTGCTGACGTTTTTTGTTAAAAATAAAACTACCGACGATAAGCAGTGCCAGCGCACCGATAGCCAATCGCTCAGACAATAAGCTCATTGCCATAGCAACTGCCACCGCCCCTATCAGTAATGCAGATCCAAACCAAAACATACCGTTGTCAGTATTATTCGGCTGACCCTGTAAGGTGATTTTGGCGCCATCATCAGTCAGCTTGAGCATGCATTGTTACCTATTGCGAAATATAAAAAATGTTTTTTATGAAAAAACTGCCTATCAGAAACCAACAGGCAGTTATCAAAACTAAAAATAAAGACAGCAAGTTTTATCTAAATACTAGACTACCAGCCAAGTGCAGTCTGCTGCATTTTAATCAATTCAGCAATACCTGTTTCAGCCAATGACAGCATCGCGTCTGCTTGAGCGCGAGTGAACGGCTTTTCTTCAGCAGTACCTTGAAGCTCAATAAACTCACCTTTTTGAGTCATAACGACGTTTAGGTCGGTATCACAGCTAGAGTCTTCTTCGTAGTTCAGATCCAGATAAGCTTCACCATCTTTCATACCAACAGAAACCGCAGCAACCAATCCAATCAGCGGATCAGCTTTGAGTTTTTTGCTCTTTTGGATAGTTTCTAACGCATCGATCAGTGCAACTGCCGCACCAGTGATACTGGCCGTACGAGTACCACCATCCGCTTGCAACACATCACAATCAAGATAGATGGTGTTTTCACCAAGCTTACTTAAGTCAATCATGGCACGTAAGCTACGACCAATCAGACGCTGGATTTCCTGCGTACGGCCTGACTGCTTGCCGCGAGCCGCTTCGCGTTGATTGCGAGTATTGGTTGCGCGTGGCAGCATACCGTATTCGGCGGTTATCCAACCTTTACCTTTACCTTTGAGCCAGCGCGGTACACCAGATTCGACACTGGCCGTACATAGCACTTTGGTATCGCCAAAACTGACCAATACTGACCCTTCAGCATGCTTAGTATAGTGGCGCTCAAAGCTGATAGAACGAAGTTGGTCAAGTTCACGATTGTCAATACGCATAAAAATTCCTAGTACAATATTATAAAAGCAGTGTCATAAAAGTACGCTATCAGTGGCTAATAAGCAGACCGACAGGTATCTGGTAGACTAAAATCTTAAGATATCCTAACGTGACAGCGGCGCAATGGCAAGATTCACGCCCGCCATTGCGCCGTCAGTTAGGCAATAATGGACGATAGAGGCTATTCTAAGCCTTCCATCTTACGCAATTCTTTACGTAGGATTTTGCCAACGTTCGACTTTGGTAATTCGTCAACGAACTGTATGTGACGCGGACGCTTGTAGCCAGTCAGTTGTTTTTTGCCGTACTCAAGCAGCTCTTTTTCGGTGACATCGCCTTTTTTGACCACAAATAGTTTTGGCTCTTCACCGCGCTCATCATTAGGAACGCCAATGGCACCGCACTCTACCACAGCTGGATGCTCACTCATGGCTTCTTCGATTTCATTTGGATACACGTTAAAACCAGATACCAAGATCATGTCTTTTTTGCGATCAACAATTTTGATAAAGCCTTTTTCGTCCATAATGCCAATGTCACCGGTTTTTAGGTAACCACTAGCGGTAAAGGACTCGGTTGTTTCTTTTGGACGGTTTTGATAACCAATCATTACCTGTGGACCTTTGACGCATATCTCACCGCGATCACTCAGCGCGACGACGTTTTCTTCTTCATCGATGAGCACGACATCGGTGCTAGGTGCAGGAATACCAATCTTGCCAGTAAACTCTGCGATGGTCATTGGGTTAAAAGCAACGACCGGTGACGTCTCAGATAATCCATAGCCTTCAACGATAGGTAGACCTGTGATTTTATGCCACTCTTTGGCAACGCTCGGCAATACGGACATACCACCGCCGATAGAGGCTTTTAGATTAGAGAAATCTAGGTCTGCAAAGCTGTCTTTGTGTACCAAGCCATTAAACAGCGTATTCACAGCTGGGATAAAAGAAGGTTTGTATTTACCCATCTCTTTGATAAGCCCATCGAGATCGCGCGGGTTAGGAATAAGCAAGCCTGTATAACCCTGGTACATGCTACATATACCGCATACCATAAATGAGAACACATGATACAACGGCAGTGCTGTCAAGATGACATCTCTGCTGTCTATATCATCTTCGAATGCACTATTCATCAGTGCACTAACCTGTAGCATATTGGCGACTAAGTTGCCATGAGATAGCATTGCCCCTTTCGCCACGCCTGTCGTCCCGCCTGTATATTGTAGTAATGCCACATCACTCAAGTTCAACTCAGGACGCTCATAATTACTGGCAGAGACTGCGCCCAATGCCTCCTTAAAGCTCACGCTATTTGGGATTCGATAAGGAGGAATCATTTTTTTGATATGACGAGCGACGAGGTTGACCACGACCCCTTTGACCGTACCCAGCATATCCCCAATCTTACAGACGACAACATGCTCAATCTGCCCTTTATCTTCGGCATCTTGATAGGTTTTCGCAAAATTCTCAACGATGAATAAGGCTTTGGCACCACTGTCATGGAGCTGATGGGACAATTCGCGACTGGTATATAAAGGGTTTACATTGACGAGTATCATGCCGGCGCGAATGACACCTAACGCGATGATCGGATACTGCAAGAGGTTGGGCATCATAACTCCAACCTTATCGCCTTTAACCAACCCTAGCGATTGCAAATAACTGGCAATCTGGCGGCTATATAGGTCCAATTGCTTAAAACTAATCGAGGCGCCCATGCAGATATAGGCCGTTTTTTGGCCATAACGGTTAAAATTACGCTCAAACACATCAAGTAAAGAGGTACTGTCCTCTGGCATCTCAATCGTAGCATCAATGCTATAACGCTCATAAGCGCTCAACCATGGACTGTCACTGGCGATAGTCGGCATAGTAGGGAATGCATTGTCTTGATAAATATACTCAGATGCATTGCCTTTATCACTGGTGCCAGCGTTATTATCTGTTGTCTCTTTATTGATATTGTCCGTCATAATTTTCCTTAAATATTACTGTTAAAAACATAGAATACTTTATATAAAAACTCTGTTTTTTTTGATGGTGTAATGTTTGATGCAGCATGGTGAAATCGTATTAAATGAGCTCACAGGTCAGCGTAGCTATATCATTTTTATAATAATCGCTTTGCAAGTCATATTGAGTAAAATCATCACTCTATTATAAATAAATGCAAAAACCTCTTGGCTGGCACTATAGCAGTTTTACTAAAAATTCTCTATCTATACTCCTTATGCCCCACTATTCACAACAGGCACAACAGGCACAAAGACAAAAAATGACAAGGCAGCACGAGACAACCTTATCATTTTGGTTATAACAATAACTAAATCTGGTTACTCAGCATATTACAAGTACCAATCAATCATAGAGGTACTTATAAATAGCCAGTGATAAAACCCTATCTAAAGATAAGCCTTCGTAGATTAACCGTGGTTTTTCTCTTCGAGTGCTCGTAAGTCTTTACGTAAGATTTTACCGACGTTCGATTTTGGCAGCTCGTCAATAAACTCAACATGGCGAGGACGTTTGTAGCCAGTTAAGTTTTCTTTACCGTAAGCGATGACTTCATCAGCAGTGAGACTGGCGTCACTACGTACCACGTAAATCTTCGGTACTTCACCGCTCTTCTCATCATCGATACCGATCACACCACATTCCAAAATCTTTGGATGTGTCGACATGGCGTCTTCTACTTCGTTTGGATAAACGTTAAAGCCAGATACCAAGATCATGTCTTTTTTGCGATCGACAATCTTAAAGTAACCGTCTTCATCCATCACGCCAATATCGCCAGTACGAAAGTAACCATCCGAAGTCATGACTTCAGCGGTCGCATCTTCACGCTTCCAGTAGCCTTTCATCACCTGCGGGCCACGGATACTAATCTCACCACGCTCACCCAAGGCCACTTCATTGCCTTCTTCATCCAAGATAGCCATATCAGTGGCAGGCATTGGCAAGCCGATGTTTCCTGAGAACTCACCCGTACCATGTGGGTTCGCTGAGGCAACTGGCGAGGTCTCTGACAGACCATAACCCTGAACGATGATATTGCCCGTTACCTGCTCCCATTTGGTCGCCGTGTCTTTGAGTACTGCCATACCGCCGCCCATAGACATCTCAAGCTTGCTATGATCTAGCGATTGGAATTCTTCGTTATTGGCAAGCGCAGTAAACAAAGTATTTACTGCTGGGAAAAACGCTGGTGGATAGTCTTTATATGCTTTGATAAGGCTTGGTAGATCACGTGGGTTTGGTACTAGCAGACCGATACAACCACGATATAGACCAAACATACCGCAGACCGTAAACGAGAAAATATGATATAGCGGCAGAGCCGTCATAATCACTGGCTGCTCATTACTCTTCTCAAACTTGTCAAAAGTATCGCCTAAATAAGTATCGCTTTGGATCAAGTTAGCCACCAAGTTACCATGCGTTAGCATAGCGCCTTTGGCCACCCCTGTCGTACCGCCCGTGTACTGAAGTACAGCGACATCATCGAGGCTGATATTGTTAGGACGTTTATAGCTTTTAGCAGAAAAAAGGTTCATTGCTTTTTTGAACTTGACGCTGCCTTTGATATGATAATCAGGCACCATTTTTTTGACGTGACGTACCACGGCATTGACAATAAAGCCCTTGAGCGGACTCATCATGTCACCCATTGAGGCAACTACGACATGATCGACTAAGCCTTGACCGATATCTTCATAAGTTTTGGCAAAGTTCTCAAGCAAAATCAAAACTTTGGTATCTGAATCTGTTAACTGATGTGACAGCTCTTTGGTGGTATAAAGTGGGTTGACGTTGACCAATGTCATACCAGCACGTAGCACCCCTAGCACCGCAACTGGTAGCTGCAAAATATTAGGCATCATTACTGCCACTTTATCGCCTTTTTGTAGCCCTAATGACTGAAGGTAAGCAGCAACTTGTTTACTATAGAGGTCCAACTCTTCGTAAGACAGCTTAACATCCATACAGACAAACGCCGTTTTGCCTGCATGATTGATAAAGTTTTGCTCAATGATATCAATCAATGAGGTGTTGGCTGGCGGCATATCAATATCATACTGAATGCCAAGTTTTTCGTATGTTTTGAGCCATACTTTGTCGTTGCGACGAATCAGGTTACCTTGATCTTCCATAATCTTTTCTCTCCTAGTAATAATACATTACCGTCAGCTCATGCAAATCACAGTGTGATAAACAGACGAAAAACCAGAGCGCAGTCTCACCATCATGATGACAAGCGAGGCTGCGATATAGTCGTAAGGTGATGAGCAAACAATGTAGTGGTAAATAGCCCTTTGTTCATTAACATACACACTTTATATAGACTACTCAATACAAAAGATTGTTATACGAGTTCTCAAACTGGCTTGACGGCTGATATTTTCATTAATATCAATTATTTATACCAACAAAAACTGGTCATGTCACTGAATTTTACCCACAGTACCTCTTTTATTTTAGACACAATATTTACATAATAAAACTGCCTTCGCGCATGCTCTCAAGGGCATCAGCTGGCCCAGTGAGCGGCGTAAAGTTACAGCAAGCTCCCTCTTTGTCACTGCCTGGTCGAGATATGCTAATTCTTGTCACTAATTCGGCACCGTCACTCTGGGATATTTATTAAAAATAAAAAATAAATGTTAGGTTTACTATACTTAACTTTATCTATAAAAGCCACGTACGGGGACATGGTAAGTAAAGTCTATAAAAGCCAGTATAAGCACGTCATGAGCTGTCGTATATTCTGATACATGTCTTTTTAATTGGATCAATATCCTTTACGATAGCACTATCTTATTTTTACGTGAATATCGCGCCGAACCTAAATGAGCATACGGTGCAGTTCACACCTATACTATGCCTAACTATATAAACCATACTAATTAAAAACTCATAAGCGAAGTCTATTTTATGTCTGATGTTATTGATCCTACTGTTGCCCCAATCATTCCTAATGAGCCGATGGATACTCGCTCAGTGGCAGAGTTCACTGAGCAGGCCTACCTCAATTATGCCATGTACGTCATCATGGATCGGGCGCTACCAAATATCGCTGACGGCCTAAAACCTGTTCAGCGCCGTATTGTCTACGCCATGAGCGAGCTTGGGCTAAAATCCTCTGCTAAGGCAAAAAAATCTGCACGTACGGTCGGTGATGTGCTCGGTAAATACCACCCACATGGTGACAGCGCGTGTTATGAAGCCATGGTGCTGATGGCACAGCCGTTCAGCTATCGCTATCCGCTTATCACGGGTCAAGGTAACTGGGGTAGCCCTGATGATCCTAAGTCCTTTGCGGCCATGCGTTATACCGAAGCCAAAATGTCTGCTTATGCCAACACCCTACTTGCAGAGTTGGGACAAGGCACGGTCGACTGGCAAGATAACTTTGACGGCACGATGGAAGAGCCAACCACTCTACCCGCCCGCCTGCCCAATATTTTATTAAACGGCACCACAGGAATCGCGGTTGGCATGGCAACTGACATTCCGCCGCATAACCTTAACGAAGTGGTACGCGCAGCGATTCGTTTATTAAAAAATCCTGAGCTGTCTGTTAAGCAGCTTACCCAGTCAATACCAGCACCAGATTTGCCAACGCCAGCTGAAATCATCACTAGCAAAAAAGACTTGCAGGCGATGTATGAAACAGGGCGTGGAAGTTACAAAATGCGCGCGACTTTTCATATCGACCCCAAAGAGAAGAATTTAGTCATTATTGACGCGCTGCCTTACCAAGTCTCAGGCAACAAAATCCAAGAGCAAATCGCCAAGCTCATGACGGATAAAAAACTGCCTTGGATTACCGATATTCATGATGAATCAGATCATGAGAACGCTTGTCGTATCGTATTAGAATTGCGCTCAACGCGCGTCGATGTCGATCGCGTTATGAGCCATCTGTTTGCTAGCACCGATCTTGAGAGCAACTACCGCGTCAATATGAACATGATTGGCCTCAATGGTAAGCCGCAGGTCAAAAATCTAAAAGAAATCTTAGAAGAATGGCTCATTTGTCGCCGCTCAGTGGTCAAGCGCCGTCTGCAATATCGTCTTGATAAAATCGATAAGCGCTTGCACATTCTTGCAGGTTTGCTAATTGCGTATCTCAATATCGATGAAGTGATACGCATCATTCGTGAAGAAGACGATCCAAAAGCGACCTTGATGCAGGACTATGACCTGACTGACATTCAGGCCAATGCCATCTTAGATATTCGTCTGCGTCAGTTGGCAAAGTTAGAGGAAATTGAGTTACGCCGCGAGCAAGACGAGTTGGCTGCCGAACGCGCCATTATTCAAGAGTACTTGGACAATCCAGATAGTCTGACCAATCTGATGATTGAAGAGCTCACCGCCGATATGAAAGAACACGGCAATGAGCGTGTGTCGCCATTAGCAGAACGCGAAGAAGCACAAGCATTAAAAGAGTCAGACCTCGTACCGAGCGAGCCGGTCACCGCTATCCTATCGAAAGCGGGCTGGATTCGCGCGGCCAAAGGCCATGATGTCGATGCCGCTGGTATGAGTTATCGCTCAGGGGACAGTTATCAAGCGCACGTGCGCGGCAAGTCCAATGAGAAAATTTACGTCCTCGATAGTACAGGACGTAGCTATAGTATCGATGCGCACAACCTTGCCTCCGCGCGTGGTCAAGGCGATCCGCTGACCAGTGTGTTAAAACCGCCAGCCGGTGCAAGCTTTGAGCAACTATTGACTGGTGCTGACGATCAACGCATCATTCTTGCCAGCTCGCAAGGTTATGGCTTTATCAACACCCTTGGTAATTTAGACAGCAATCAAAAGGCAGGCAAGAATGTCATTAACCTCGCTGCCGATAGTCGCCTGCTGTCTGTCGCTCGTATCGACGCGCCAGTAAAAATGGCGAATAACACTGACGACGAGACCACCAAGTTAGAGATAACGCCTGACCATGTCGCAGTGGTAACCAATGCCGGATATCTACTGATATTTGCCCTTGACGACTTGCCTGAGCAGGCTCGCGGTAAAGGAAACAAACTGATCAAGCTGAAAGATGATGAAGAAGTGCTGGCTATTACGCCACTCAGTTTACAAAACAGCCTCGTCATTACTGCTGGCAAACGCCATGTAACGCTAAAGCCAAATGACTTGGCTAACTATACGGGCAGTCGTGGTAATCGCGGTGGGCAGTTACCACGAGGCTTTCAGAATGTGACGAGTGTTGAGGTTGGGTAGACTTGAATCATTAATATTTTTTTCAGAGATCTAACTCATGACTCTAGTCCAAAGTTACCAATAGGTTGATAGCATGGAAATAATACCAATTTTGTCTATGGTCGTTTCAGTAATAAGTGTATTTATCGCTGGACTCATTTATATAAATTCAAAAAAGTCTGTTGAGAATACAAATGCAGCACTGAACAATGCCAAAGAAGCTCTTAAACAGTCTCAAGATAAATATCTATATGAATTGCGACTTAACGCTCTAAAGTCTACTAAGAATGTAGAAGCAACTTGGCAAAATGCGCTCAATAGTGTTTACCATGAAAAGGAACGTATTAAAGATTTTGATAGTGATTCGGGTTCCACTATCAAAGAAATGTTCAATGACCATGAGTCTGGACTTTTAAAACCGAGTTTCGAAAATATCAGTAATTTTAGTAAAAATCTAGAAAAGAAATTCGATGAAATAACAGAGGAAGAAGCCAAACTCGTAATAAGAAATATGGAGACAATGAATATAAACCTAAAACAGACTCAGGAAGAATCTATAAAGCGGTTTGAATTACTTTATAATAAATTGAAAGAAATTCAACCATAGTCTGGAATTTCAATACAGCGAATCATTGTAAATAACTATGCTTTATATCGTAAATAAATCGTATCCTACAAATGCTTATTTCATGTAATTACAACAAGAAAAGCCGCCTAAACAAACGTATAGGCGGCTTTTTTACGCTAATCAAAATAGACAACTTACTTAAGACTTATTAAATTCGGTATCTTCAAAGATCGTTTTTAGGAAGCTTGTAATCTGAGTACTTTTCATGAGGTAAGGATTGAAGTCAGCACCTGCTGAGAAGCTTTTTAAGGTATATTCCTCATCTTCAGCACTTGATGTTAAATATTTGATCAAAAACCCATTCCATCTCCGTACCTTTATCTCCTCAACTCCAATGATATGAGGCAATAGATGAGGATAGTCCTTAATCAATATTGCTAAGACTTCATTGATAATAGGCCTTGAGCCTTCAATATTTTGAATTAAATAATTATCATTAATAATAAGTGCAGAGGTTATATCACTTTTCTCATTGTTTCTGCGCCATCGCTCAAGAATTCGAGTCAACTCAATTCCGTTATTTTTTTCGCTATTTCTTCCAATATAAGTGAGACTGAGAAGAATATGCTCGCCATTTCTATTATTATTTTTTGAAGCATGGCTCGTCGTTATATGCATAAGCAACCTTATTTGAAAAACACTTTTCTAAACTAGAACAAATTTTAAACTCAAAATATTAATCTCCAAATTTTACTGATCGATCAAAATTACGACAACAGCTCACTCACATCAATTAAGTGCTTGCTCTATTGCTTAACAAGCTCTTAATTACAGAAAATCGAAGTTAAATAACATCATGAATTCGTGGTTTTTTCTCATCAAAAATTACTTTCAGAAAATTTTCAATCTGCGCACTTGTCATTAGATATGGATTATAATCAGAACCTGCTGAGAAGCTCTTCAAAGTATACTCTTCGTCTTCAGCGCTTGAGGTGAGATGTTTGATCAAAAAACCATCCCATTGGCGTGATTCTATTTCCTCTATATTAACGATATTGGGAAAAATAGTTGAATGCTCGTCAAATATCTTTGCCAAGGCAGTATTGATAGCAGGCCTTGTCCCTTGAAAACTTTGAACAAAATACCCCTCACTAATAACTAAAGCTGAAACGATATCGTTTTCTTCAAAATATCTGCGCCAATACTCAAGTGCGCGAGTCAGCTCGATTCCTGAATTTAGCTCGACATTTTTGGCGATATATGTCATGTGAATAAGAATATGCTCGCCATTTCTTTTCTTATTTTCTGGAGTATGGCTTGTCGTTATAATATTCATAAGGAACCCTATTTGCAAAATACTTATCTAAATTAAGATACACTTTATTATAAAATATAATCAATGAAATTGTTACGTTTTGACCGAATTTTTACCATCTATTATTATTTTTTTAAATTATGACATGAACTTTTTGATGAGATAGGACGCCAATATTTACTGTCGCGAATTTTACTACAAATGTTGGTAAAAACTGTGTGATTGTATTATTCTAATAGCTCAAAAGCCTAATCTATATTTGACTATAATTACTATTGTTTAATCCCAAAATAACAATAACAAAACTTTCCTTGATCGAAAATCTCGAGTTTTCAATGTTTTGAATAAAATAATGATCCTTAATGACAAGCGCTGAAGTGATATTGCTTTTTTCGTTATTTTTTCGTGCTGTCTCAAAGGTACGGGTCAGCTTTATGCCATTATCTTTCTCACGATTTTTACCGATATATGTGAGGCTAACCAGAATATCTGCACCGTCTTTATCTCCCTCCTCCAAAACTTCAGTACCAGATTCTGAGATGTCATCAATAACGTTGTGCATAAAGAATTTCAATGGTCAAAAGCCACTTTAAATTAAGATACCCTTTACTCTAAAGTACAATCAACAACATTTTGTATTTTTTAGTAGGTTTTTACCCGTTATTACTATTTTCTAGAGAGCCAACGTTGCAGTTTCAATAAGATAGCGTACTCCCACTCCTATCGCTACATCGTAGTACTACAGATTTTGATACATTCAGTGCGGTAGTCTTGTCTAATAAAAAATAAAGCTGAACTATTTTTCCCTATAACACTAATTCAGCCCCAAAATAGGAATCACCAAATCTTCTTCATCAGTGAGGTGTTGCGACAGTAGCTCACTTGCATCCATTAAGCGCTGATGCAATAGCTCAACCAGCGCTTTATCTTCAGTATTGCTTGATGCTAGCCTGCTATTTAGCACTTGCAGCTCATTAAGCAGTGTATCTAAATGCACATGATCACGATCTAATATCTCAAAACCTGCTTTTAGTTGAGGGTACATGCGCATGAACTGCGGAAAGTAGCCTGTATCTTCAATATTATGGTGCTGATGTAATTTAAAAATATATTGATTAATCCGTGGTGAGATTTGTGAGCGGTATTCTAACCATTCAATATCACCCGAACGATAGGCATCACTGATTTGGATAAGAACGTGTTGGCGTTTACGTATGTCAGCGTGAATACTTAGCCAAAACGATGTCTTATAAACATAGTCTGCACTGAGCCATTGATTAGGCGGTAGCTTCTCGTACAAAAACAGCCAATCAGCCTCTAACCGACTGTCAGGATGACGTGGAGTCGGAGCAAGTAGCCCCTCATCTGCTCTATTTTGAGCGTTTGAGTTTTGAGTGGAAGCAGTCATAATATTGTCCCTATAAATTATTTTGCTTATTCAGTTTTCTCTATAAGTGCTTGAGTCCTATAAGTGCTTGAGTCGTTATCAATAAACCCTCTTTAAAAAACTTAGCTTAGAAAACGACATAGTAATTTATTAGATGAACTAAAAAATATTTAATTTAAGTGTAGTCTATATATATTCTAAACATAGAAGATCAACGGTATCTTCGCTAATACGTTAGCAATTTTATGAATCATCAAAGTGAATAGCGTAAGACCCATGCGTTACACAACCTAGTCAAAACCATCCTCATTTTTGGCTAATGAGGCTGTAGGATAAGACGAATAATAAAGTCGCTCAGGCATTAGTAATCAGCTACTATTACCTTTAGTAGCAGCGCTTAAAATGTAAAGGATCATCATGTTTATCGAAGATAAAATTGCTCAAGAAAGTATGAATACCAAATTTTCTACACCTAAAATCATCTTTTTCGATATCGATGATACCTTGAGTCGCAGCGGCGTCATTGCCGAACATAATAAAGCAACCCTTGAGCAACTGGCAGACACTGATATCAAGCTGGTGATTTCAACTGGGCGCTCCAAGGCCATATTGCCTGAGGATATCTTAGCATTGCTTGATGCAGATATATTGGATGCCATTATTTGTATGAATGGACAGTATAGCTTTGATAAAAAGGGCCGAATCAGCCACTATCCATTGTCAGATGAGCAAACAGATAAAATCGTGCGTCTTTGCCAGCAGAGCGACTTGATTCATAAGTTTGACTCTGCTACTCATATCGCATGGTCAGATGAAAACGACCGTTTGCGTGCATTCAATGCTATCACACCCAACTCTATTCTTGACCCTGAGTATTACAAGTCAAATATCGTCTATCAATGCTCAGTATTTTTTAATAATCAACAAGAAAAAATGCAAGATATCGACTTTGCGCAGTATGATTTAAAGCTGGTACATTGGCATCAAATCGGTGCAGATATATTGCCAATAGAGGCATCAAAAGCTCGCGGTATCAAAGATGTCTGCGAATACTATGCGGTAGATGTTAGCGAGTGTATGGCGTTTGGCGATGGTATGAATGATTTAGAAATGTTTGATTTGGTGGGGTTTGCGGTTGCGATGGGGGATGCGCAGCCTGATCTGATAGCGCGTGCTGATTTCGTCACTGGTACGATCGAAGAGTACGGCATACAGACAGTGCTTGAGCAGTTCTACGCCACCTCGTCAACCAAATAAAATCTTATTTGAGCATGTATTGCGTACCTATCAATATCCTGTCAAAGCATCGTTGAACTACCATCAACAGTCATTGAATCTTCGATAATAGTGGCGCTCAGTCATTGCGTCGCATCCTTTGCTGTTCTGGTGTAGCTAATTATTATGTTAAGTTCTAAGGGCTTAGCGCTATTTGACGCTTGAACCTTCGCTTATCCTTATACTTGTAATAGCATAGGTCTATACGGCCATTATTTGTCTCATCCTTGGCAATACTCTAGAAAACCCACTCAGCATCGACTGTCTTTAAACCAATCTTCACTACTCATTTGATTAGTATTATTAGCGACCTTTATTAGCATAACTAAGCATCGTCTTAACAATAGCCCTTTAAATTGTACAAAGTAATAACCATAATAGTTTTATTAGCGACATGCAGCATTGACTGCCTGATTATTTTTATCAACTTTTTGATTTGTATTATATTTATTTAGGAGAAGTATTTTGACCCATTTATCATCGTCCCGTCCAGACAATCCGGCTCGTATCGGGCGTATAGTACCAAAGGCATTATTAGCGGCAGCTATTGGCTTGACATTATCCAGCTGTAGTAATTCTGACAATGCGGCAGATGCTAGCGCTGCGGCGAGCACTGAGGCGCTCAATTTGTATAACTGGTCAGAATACATGCCACAAGAGATTTTGGATGGTTTTGAAGAAGAAACTGGCATCGCGGTCAATTACACGACGTTTGATTCAAACGAAGCGATGTACGCCAAGCTCAAACTGCTCGATGATTCTAGCCAGTATGATTTAGCCATTCCATCGACTTATTATGTCGAAAAAATGGCCAAAGAAGGATTACTGCAAGAGTTAGATAAGTCTAAATTAAGTAACTTTAAAAACCTCGATACGTCATTTACCAACACCAAAGTCGACCCTGACAATAAATACTCTATACCGTACATGTGGGGCAGCACCGGTCTTGCAATTAATGGTGATAGTGTCGATCCTGCAACTGTAAATAGCTGGAACGACCTGTGGGATCCTAAGTACAAAGGTCAGGTGATGCTTACCAACGATGTGCGTGAAGTGTTCGGTATGGCATTACTGACGTTAGGCTACTCGGGCAACAGTAGCAATCCTGATGAAATCAAAGCGGCTTACGACAAGCTTACGACGTTAATGCCGAACGTCAAAACGTTCAACTCTGATGCCACACGTATGCCGTACATCGAAGGTGAGACGTCTCTTGGCATGACGTGGAATGGCGAAGCAGTCATGGCGAATGACGAAGGTCTAACGAGCCTAGCTTATAAATACCCAACTGAAGGCGCTATCCTGTGGATGGACAACTTTGTCATTCCAAAAAATGCCAAACAAGTTGATGCAGCACACAAATTTATTGATTACTTATTGCGTCCTGAAAACGCCAAAATCGTGAGTGAAGAAATTGGTTATGCCTCACCAAACCAGGCAGCAAGAGAGCTGATGGATGAAAGCGTTCGCAACAATCCAACGATTTACCCATCTAAAGACGTGTTAGCCAAAGCGGAATTCCAAGAAGATGTGGGCGATGAAGCACTACAAGTGTATCAACAATACTGGGATAAGCTAAAAACGGGGCGCTAATAGCCATGGTTTATTACCTTTAAAATAAAGTAAATCTTTAAGAAAAAACGCTGATCCTAAATGGTCAGCGTTTTTTTTGTGCGTTATAAATGCAAATCTGTCTCGCCGCCCTGCTCTTTCATCCGGCGCTGCTCACGGCGCTGATAACCCAGCCCAGATGCAGCAAACCAGTGTAGCTTAGAGGTTTGTAACAGATCACTCAATTGCTGCAACTGGGTTTGCAACGTCTGTGTTAACCAAAAATACCCCTGCCACTCAAATGCTAAGTGCTGCACACTTGGATATTCTGACACAGCAATACGAGTAATCGGGCGAAACACTTCATCGCTTGGACTTCGGAGTACCGCCGCCATATGCTGCATGGCTTGCGTCAATTCGTGCTGATAATGTATCAGTAACACATGGTTTTCTTCATCAATTTCGATATTCGCCAAACGCGGAGCAGCGCTTAATAATAAATCAATCGTTCCGATAATATTACGATGGGTACGCTGAATGGTCTCTAGCGTCTCTTTTTCGATTCCTGACTCACTTGCTGTTGCAGCGATATGTGGACGCACAGCCAGCAGGCGTTTGTTGATCTGCTGTAGCGCTGTTACCAACTTCCTATCAACGGGTACTTCTTTAATAGGAAAGGCGATTGGGTTTGATTTTTGAGTAGCATTGTCCATTACCCCATCCGCTGCATCAATATGATGACCCACGCCAGCATAGAGACTGCTACAAGCGTCAAGATTACTACTCAATAAAAACCGCCACATCAACGTTGATTTGAGCGGTAAAATCAGCGTCACTGCTACCGAAACACCTGTACCCAGTAAGATATTTAGCGCGCGGTAGATGCCATCTTGACCGATGCTGTTGTGACCCAAGTCAGAGACAATCATCAACATAGTGATACCTGTTAGCAGCCCTGTATATCCGAGCTTTCTGACGGCTAAATAGCCAATGATGCCGCTTAATATACCGATAAGTGCATAATCGATCCATAGCCATGCACCTGCATTTTGAATGAACCACAGCACCCCAAGGGCCGTACCTATGCCTAATAGAGTACCCAAGACACGCTCTTTGGCTTTGGTATAGATAGCGCCTTGATACTGCAATAATCCCAAGATAATAAAAACCGTAATGGTGGTCCACTCACCATGCGGCAGGTTGGTGAGTTTATTGGCCAGTAGCGCCAGTATGACAGCCGTTCCTAAGCGAATGGCGTGCAAGACGTCGGCATGTTGATAGCGAACATAAGGCTCAGTAAATGGAGCAGTAATAAGCTGGTAAAGGGTTGATTTCACGCAAGGCTACTCTTTTTAGTGAATAAACGAGTTTTAGTGGATAAATGAGGTAAACGATAAAGCATATAGGGTACGCAAAAACATGCTAGCAGTCGAGCCTCGATTTACCAAGTATCACTCAAAAAAAACGCCTTTTGTCTGATAAAAGACAAAAGACGTTTACATCACAAACCACTAATAAATCGTGGAATCTAAATCGAGGTAATTATACTTCTAAAAAGTCTAGTATACCTTCTGCTGCTTCGCGGCCTTCCCAAATAGCCGTCACGACCAAATCAGAGCCACGTACCATATCACCACCTGCAAAAATTTTGGGATTCTGCGTTTGGAATTTAAAGGTTTGTTTTTCTGCAGCCAACACTCGACCAGAGCTGTCCATTGCCACTTGCTGCGACTCGAACCAATCAGCAGGACTTGGTCTAAAGCCAAATGCCATAATCACGGCATCACATGGGATAATCTCTTCAGAATTAGGAATCGGCTCAGGACGCTGACGTCCGCGGTTATCTGGCGCACCCAAGTGCGTCGTGACTACTTTTACCCCATTGACCTTGCCGTTTAAGCCAATGATTTCAGTAGGCTGGCGGTTGAATAAAAACTCAACCCCTTCCTCACGAGCATTGACTACTTCGCGGCGTGAGCCAGGCATATTTTCTTCATCACGGCGATAAGCACAGACGACTTTTTCAGCACCTTGACGAATACTGGTACGGTTACAGTCCATCGCTGTGTCACCACCTCCTAGTACGACAACTCTTTTGCCTTTAAGGTCGATGTACTCTTCGGCATCTTTTTCCCAGTCATTACAACGGTTGACGTTGGCAATCAGGTAATCTAGCGCATCGTAGACGCCTGTCAACTCTTCACCAGCGAAGCCGCCACGCATATAGGTGTATGTACCCATACCCATAAAGACCGCGTCATACTCAGCCAATAGCTCATCAATGGTGACGTCTGTACCTATCTCTGTCTCTAAGCGAAATTCCATACCCATGTCTTCAAAGATGACACGGCGGTTACGCATGACGTCTTTTTCCATTTTGAACTCAGGAATACCAAAAGTTAATAAGCCACCAATTTCAGGACGTTTGTCAAAGACGACAGGCTTGACACCATTTCTGACCAAGATATCTGCGCAACCAAGACCTGCTGGTCCTGCGCCAATGATAGCAACTTTTTTGTCTGTCCAAACAACTTCAGACATATCTGGGCGCCAGCCAAGTGCAAACGCGGTATCGTTGATATATTTCTCGACATTACCAATGGTCACTGCCCCAAAGCCATCGTTCAATGTACAAGCGCCTTCACACAAACGGTCTTGCGGGCAAACTCGTCCGCATACTTCAGGCAAGGTATTGGTGCGATGGCATAACTCAGCGGCTTGGAATATCTGTCCTTCTGTGGCCAGTTTTAGCCAGTTAGGGATATAGTTGTGTACTGGGCATTTCCACTCGCAGTACGGGTTACCACACTCAAGACAACGATGCGCTTGCTGGGCAACAGCTTCGTTTTCAAAAGGTTTATAAATCTCAACAAACTCTGTTGAGCGCGTTGCAATGTCTTTTTTGGTTGGATCAAATCTCGGTACATCTAAAAACTGGAAGTTATTTTCTAAGCGTTTTGCCATGGTGCTATCTCTTTTATATAAGGCTCTTTTGCAGTGGGTGGCGACAGTCAAGCGATGTGTTGTTTGTCTAAAATCTAAGACATATATCGCTGCTGTCACGTACCTGCTGAAAACCTGTGAGTTAAAACGTCTCTAAAAACGGAACGCTGGCTACCCTAATTAAAGTCATTGTCGATTCCTCAATACGATCTCTCAAGACAATTCATTGACTGACACGACCGACAATGACAAATCGGCTATTGTGGGTCGGCCATGGTAGTTTTAAGAAGACTTGCAATGTTCGCCGCTTTTGGCTTCACCAAATAGAATTTACGAACATAGTGCTCAAAGTCGTCCAATATCGTCTGACCCCACGCACTGCCTGTTTTATCTACATGAGCTTCAATCACTTGTTGTAAGTGAATGCGATGCTCTTCTGTTTGCTCGCTTGAGATACGGTTGAGATCGATCAGTTCATGATTGCAACGATCAAAGAAGTCACCTTCCATGTCGAGTACATAAGCAAAACCACCCGTCATACCAGCGCCGAAGTTGAGTCCAGTACGGCCAAGAATCGTGACGATACCGCCAGTCATATATTCACAGCAATGGTCACCTGTACCCTCGATGACTGCATGCGCACCAGAGTTACGGACGCCAAAACGCTCACCTGCGGTCCCAGCAGCATATAACTTACCGCCCGTTGCACCATATAGACAAGTATTACCGATGATGGCGGTTTCTTGTGCCGTAAAGTTTGAGTCTTTAGGTGGATAAATGACAATCTCACCGCCAGCCATGCCTTTACCCACATAGTCATTGGCATCGCCTTCAAGCTCAATATTTAGGCCGCCAGCATTCCACACGCCTAAACTTTGCCCTGCAGTACCTGTCAGGCGAAGCTTGATCGGCATATCGCTCATGCCAAGGTTGCCCCATACTTGCGCAATCTCACCAGAGATACGAGCACCAATAGAGCGGTCACAGTTGCCAACGAAATAGCTATAATCGCCGCCTGAGCCTTGGCGAATATTGACGAGCATATCGCGAATCATCTGCTCAGCGAGCAAGCCTTTATCAAACGGCTCGTTACGCTCCACCTGACACGTTTGAGCTTTGCCCACACTGGCTGGGTGACTAAATAGCAATGGCGTTAAATCAAGATGACGCTGCTTGTCCGTATTACCTTCTAAGATATCTAGCAAGTCAGTACGACCGACCAGCTCTTCCATACTACGAACACCTAGCGCTGCTAACCATTCACGTGTTTCAGTCGCCACAAATTTAAAGAAGTTAATCAGCATTTCTGCTTCACCAATGAAATGCTCATCACGCAGCTTGGCTTTTTGGGTAGCAACCCCTGTTGGACAATTATTTAAATGACAGATACGAAGGTACTTACAACCAACCGCAATCATCGGCGTAGTACCAAAGCCAAAGCTCTCTGCACCAAGAATGGCAGCCTTGACGACATCCAATCCTGTTTTTAAACCACCATCGGTCTGAACACGTACCTTATCACGTAATCCATTCACTCGTAGGGACTGATGGGTTTCAGCCAGACCTAGCTCCCATGGCGAGCCTGCATGATGGATAGACGATAGCGGAGATGCTGCTGTACCACCATCATAACCTGAGATCGTAATCAAATCGGCATAGGCTTTTGCAACGCCTGTCGCGATCGTACCAACACCCGGACGCGACACCAATTTAACGGATACCAATGCATCTGGATTGACTTGCTTCAAATCAAAAATCAGCTGCGCCAGATCTTCGATAGAGTAAATATCATGATGCGGCGGCGGTGAAATCAAGGTCACGCCTGGCACCGAATAACGCAAGCGCGCAATCAGCGCATTCACTTTACCACCAGGAAGCTGACCACCTTCGCCCGGTTTTGCACCTTGAGCGACCTTAATCTGCATCACTTCTGCTGAGCGCAGATATGCAGGTGTCACCCCAAAACGACCAGAGGCCACTTGCTTGATCTTTGAGTTGCGCAATGTGCCATAACGCGCAGGATCTTCACCGCCCTCACCAGAGTTTGAACGTCCACCGATAGTATTCATCGCCATTGCAATCGATTCATGCGCCTCAGGAGACAGCGCGCCTAACGACATGCCTGCTGAGTCAAAACGCGTCAAAATCTCAGAGATATCTTCAACATCATCGACATCGATACTGTTGTCAGTCTTTAGTTGCAACAAGTCACGTAAGGTCGCCACTGGGCGGCTATTGACTAGATTGGCATAATTCTGATAATTCTCATAATCGCCCGTACGTACTGCCGTATGCAGGCTGTTGATCACGTCAGGGTTAAAGGCATGGTACTCTTTATTGAAGACAAATTTGAGCAAACCGCCCTGATCTAGTGGCGCACGACGCTTAAATGCGTTGGCAGCCAGTTGCGCTTGGTCAGCGGCAAGATCTGCAAAGGTAGCGCCTTTGATACGGCTTTGTACACCTTTAAAACATAGGCTCACGACCTCTTCAGACAGACCAACTGCTTCAAACAGCTGCGCACCGCGATACGACACAATGGTAGAGATACCCATTTTTGATAAGATTTTTAGCAAACCTTTATCCAAGCCTTTGCGGAAATTAACGCGAGCTTGAATCGGGTCACCAAGCAACTCACCAGTCGCCACCAAATCATCGATCACATCATATGCCAGATATGGATACACACAAGTTGCACCAAACCCGATCAATACCGCGACTTGATGCGAATCGCGCGCAAGACCTGTCTCAATCACCAAGTTAGCATCGGTACGGATACCTTCTGCAATCAGGTAATGGTGCACGGCTCCTGTGACTAGGATGGCATTGGCAGGTACTTTTTCTGCATCGATCTCTTTATCAGACAGTACGATCAAGGTATTGCCCGAACGGATTTTATCTGCCACTTCTTCGCAAATAGCAACGATAGCATCAGATAACTCTAAAGTACGGTCATAGTTCAGATCGATACGAGCCATCTTGAATGCTGGATCATCCAAGGTTTCAAGCTGCTGCATCTTGCTGGCTGACAAGACTGGTGATGACAAAATAATACGATGAGCATCTCTTGCTGATGGCGCAAACACATTGGTTTCAGCGCCTAGGCAAGTTTGTAGTGACATCACAATGGATTCACGTAGTGGATCAATTGGCGGGTTCGTCACTTGCGCGAACTGCTGCCGGAAAAAATCACCCACATGACGTATCTGCTGCGATAGTACAGCCATCGGCGTATCATCACCCATAGAGCCGACGGGCTCTTGGCCGTTCTCAGCATTAGGACGGATGATCTCTGTACGCTCTTCATTGGTGATGTGATACATCTTTTGTAAAGCTTTTAGCTTGTCGCCACGGCACGCTTGCGCTGCTAAGGTTTCTTCTAAGCGCTCATCATCACGGACACGTGTCGCTTCTTCACGCAGCCACTTTCGATACGGATGCGCATTTTTCAGCAACGTTGCAACAGCAGTCGTATCCATCACTTGACCTGTCAACGTATCAATGACCAGCATTTGACCTGGGCCGACACGACCTTTCGCCAACACATCTTGTGGTGAGTAGTCCCAAACACCAACCTCTGATGCGACGGTGATATAACCGTTCTTGGTGGTCACCCAACGTGACGGACGCAGACCGTTTCTATCGAGCATACAGACGGCATAGCGTCCATCTTGGATCACAAGCCCTGCAGGACCATCCCACGCTTCCATATGCTGCGAATAAAACTCATAAAACGCTCGCAAATCCATATCCATGCTATCGACGTTCTGCCACGCTGGTGGAACCAAAATCGACATCGCATGGAACAAATTCATACCACCAGACATTAGCACTTCAAGCATGTTATCTAGGCTTGATGAATCAGAACCTGTACTGTTTACAAGCGGCATCAATTCATTCAAGTTCGGCAGTTTGTCTGATTTGAGCTTTGGCGTGCGTGCTTTAGACCAGTTGCGGTTACCTGTAATGGTATTCAATTCACCATTATGAGCCAGATAACGGAACGGCTGTGCCAAAGGCCAACGCGGCAAAGTATTGGTGGAGAAACGCTGATGGAAAACCACGATATGTGACGCCAAGCGCTCGTCTTGAAGATCCAAGAAAAATGCTGGCAGGTCTGATGGCATGACCAGACCTTTATAAATAATGGTCTGGCAGCTTAATGAACATACATAAAACAGCTCGTCATCTGTCAGGCGCTGCTCTGCTTTTTTGCGTGCAACAAATAGCTTACGGTTGAAATCTTCAGCAGCCAAGTCATCTGGCGCATTGACAAATACCTGCTTAAAATCTGGTAATGTCTCACGGCCGATCTCACCCACAATACTCAAATCAAGTGGCACATCACGCCAGCCAGCGACTTCTAATCCTTGAGCGGTAATCTCATCGCTCAATACTTGCTGGCTATGCTTGGCTTTATCATCATCCAAATTGACGAACACCATACCAACGGCAAAGTTGTCTGTGATTGCGAATTGCTGCTCATCAGCGATCTGTTTAAAGAAGTCGGTAGGCGTCGCTAATAGTAGACCGCAACCATCACCAGTTCTACCATCTGCCGCCACACCACCACGATGTGTCATGCAACTTAAACTATGAATGGCGGTTTTTACCAAATTATGGCTGGCTTCACCCTTAATATGAGCAATTAGACCAAAACCGCAATTATCAGAAAAATCATCTGGCGTGGCCAGGTGTGTTTGCGAGGAAATCATTGACATAGCTTGTCCTTTTAAGTAGACGGGCAACTTACATCTCCAATGCGGAGCATAAGCTGGTACCCGTAAGCAGAACGGGCTGATAGTGGATATTCGGATAGTTGAATTAGTAAATGGCGCGAGGCTCAATCAACATCATGCTATAAAAGCAAGTAAACCTTTGACCATCTTGGTCATTAGGTAATGTCGTGACATATGCGTCGTATATTAAAGACAGTGAATGGCAGCCCTTTGAAACAGAGTAATTTATACCCCTAAATGCCAATTGCCCAATCAGTAATACGTTATGTCGTTCGTTTAAGCATCGTGTGTTATGTCGTTATATCTAGCAATGAGAGCTGGACATCCAACCATTTAATAACCGTGCATGTGGTTCGTCTTGAATATCTGACGCTCTGTATTCAAGCGCCTTATTCACTCTAAAAAGAGTGACAATAAGAGAGGTTGCGTCACTTACAAGCACTTTAACATAGTCAGTAAGTAGCCGCGCTTGAGACAACAAACCCTAGTAACACACCTTACAAATCATTGATTTGCTACTAAATGCTTGTTTAATAATAGTTTTTTACGATAACTATACAGAACGTCGCCCACAGTTATATTAGTTAATGATTCACAAAAAATCTAGTCTTTTCTATCGATTCATCAGCCATAATTTGTATAAGGTCTCATTACTATTGGTTATAGGACGATTAAAAACCTATTAGAAATATAATATAAAGCGCCTATGTTAGGGTTACCTGAGGCAATGGATGATATCTGTCTACCTTGAATACTTTGCCCCAAAATAGCGACAGTAGCCACTAATATATTAAAAAAACGAAGTATAAAAAACCC